>CBFGTW010000004.1:0-66374 GCA_965651855.1 uncultured Verrucomicrobiales bacterium | reverse complement strand
ATGGCGGATGATGTTGGTGACCGCCTCGCGCAGGACCGACCTGAGCGCGTGCGCCGCGGTGGCCGGCAACACATCGCGGTGGCCGTCCCGGCACACCCACTCGAGGCGGATGCCGGCGGACTCGAGGCGTCCGGCGGTTTCGCTCCGCAGCTCGGCGAGCGCCACGTCGAGAGGAACCGGTCCGCCGGAGGACTCGTTGATCAACTGGCGGAGATCGGAAAGCGTGGTGCGGATGGTTTCGTCCTTCCGGTCGGGGTCGCGGTTCTGGAGCGCGGCCAGCAGGTGTGAGCCGATGTTGTCGTGCATTTCGCGGGCGATGCGGCTGCGCTCGGCGGCCACGCCTTCCTCGTAGGCGGCCCGGCTGGCGATGGCGTGCCGCAGCATTTCCATCAGCTCGCCGGCGAGCGAGGCGTCCCGCGGCGTGAACAACCGGCGGCCGCCGTGGGCGAAGGCGAGCCGGAGCGGTGGCGACGAACCGGCGGCGGGCAGATCGAGCGTCACCCCGTCGGACCCGAGCGCCACGTCCTCATGCGGACCGGCAATCTCCGACACTTCCAGTGGATCGAAGACATCCTGCAACAGCGCGCGCCAGCGCGCGTCCTGGGACTCGGCTCCGGGAGGGGCGAGCGCGGCGTCGAGCACCCGGGCGAACAGGTGCTTGTGCTGGCGCGTCCGGCGTTCCACCAGCCGGTCCCACAACCACGAACGCGCGGGCAGCCAGACCAAGCCGCAGACCAGCAGCGCCAAGCTGAGCGAGACGCCGGTGGAAAGCTGCAGCCCGAACAGAAACGCCATGTCCAGCAGCACCAGCAGGAGCACGGCCCCCGTCCACCCGGCGATCTTCCGCCACCAGCTGCCGAGATCGAACAAGCGGAACCGCAGGATGCCGAACGCCAGCCCGCCGTAGACCAGCAGAAACAGCAGGAAGGCGTAGCCCTGCACCGGCGAGGTATCCACGCCGAACACCTGGGGCAGCAGGATGAACGCCGTGAACAACATCGTCCCGAGCATCCACGACAGCAGGAACCACTGCAGCGAAGCCCGCGCCACCGGGTCCTTTCCCGTGCGCGTCCAGTGGATGCCCGCCAGCACGAAGGTGCTCGCCACCCCCACCATCACCAGCGCGCGGCGGGCGAAGGTCATCGATTCGAATAACCCGACCTCCTGGGCGACGAACCACGCCACGAACAAGGCGACCACCGCCAGACCCACCGAGCGCGGGGCGATCCGCCGCGGGTAGTGGAGCAGGAGGGCCACGAAGCTGGCCGCGAACAGGCTGCCGCCGAAGAAATTCAAGTCGCAAGCCCAGCGGAACAAGGTGGCCGGAACCGCCAGCTCGCGCGTCGTGTAGACCGCCGCGGCGGGCGCGAAGATCAGGGTGGCCGCGCCGCTCAGGAGCAGGTAGCGCGCGCTCGCTTCCTTCGGACGGAAGGCGAAGACGGCGGCGGAAACCAGCCACGCCGCCAGCCCGACGAAGACCTGAACCCAGAAATCCGGCGGGAGCGCCGCGAGTGGCCGGCCGTTGGGGACCGGCTCGATCGTGTGGACGTCGCCCGAGCTGTCGACGAGCGTCATTTGTTCGCCGCATTGGATTTTCGCGAAGCGGTCCTGCCGCTCGAGCAGGCGTTCGTAGAGTGTGAAAGATCCGAGAGCGCCGTCCGGTTCGGTGATCAGATCGAGCGGCTCGATGTCCAAGGATTCCCCGCTGCCGGAAATGTTGACGATGCGGGTGCCCGTGGGGATGGCGGCGGCAGGCCCTTTCGACTTCACCACCACCGCACCGGCGGACCCGTCGTCCGGCAGCGCGAGTTTAAGCCCGAGATAAGGCCGCTCGTGAGCCAGCACCGTGGCCAAGGCAGCGACTCCTAAGCCCACGACCAGCGCGAGGACCAACACCGTGACAGGCGGTAGTTTGATCGACATGAATTCCCGGGGGGTGGGAGGGGCGGCCTTCCCCCGTTCAGAGGATAGGCATTTCTCAACAAATCGACTCAGGGTTCGGCGCGGTCCGGCGGTGCCGAAACGCTCTCCCCGGAGATGGTTCATAGCCGGTGGCCGCCGGACCGCAATACTTGGACGCAGGAAGGATCAACTTCAGGTTCCGCCCACCCGCCGGCGCCGCCGCGGCGGATCTTCCGCTGCCGCCTTGTCGAGTTCGGCGAGCATCTCGGCGAGCCGCGTGGCGGCGTCGGCGGCGACGAGGGTGGCTTGCAGGCGGTCCGCCCACAGCGGGAACGCCATCGGGGTGAGGTGGGCGGTTTCCACGAGATGGAACGGCCGGCCGGCCAGGTCGTGGATCACGCGGTGGAGCCGGGTGAACTCGAGCTGCTTTTCGAGAATCTCGCGCTCGGACTGGCGGAGCAGGAGGTTGTCGGGATCGTAACGGTGCAGCACCTCGTAGAGCAGCGAGGCGCTTGACTGGAGTTCGCGGCGCGACCGGTCCTGGCGGCCGGGCGGTTGCTGGAGGATGAGGCCGGAGACGCGGGCGATCTCGCGGAAATTTCGCCGGGCGAGTTCCGCGGCGTTCAGGCACTCGATCAGATCGTCGAACAAGCCCTCGGGATCGAGGTGGCGGCGGAGGATTTCCTCGTCCAGCGCCAGGCCGCGGCGTGCATGGAGGGCGAAGCCGTAGTCGTTCTGGGTCGCTTGGATCGTCAGGCCGGATTCGCGGGCGATGCGGTGCGCCACGAGCGCGCCCAGCCCCTCGTGGACGAGCCGGCCGGCGAGCGGAAAGAAGAACAAGTGCTCGCCTTCGCGGGAGCGCGCGAACTCGACCAGCAGCGAGTCGTCCGACGGCAGCCGCGACCACCGCCGCTGGATCGCTAGGATCGGCGCGACGGCGGCCATTTCCGGCGGGCCGGCTCCCGGGTTCCCCGCGAGCCGCCCGGCGATCGCGTGGGTGAGCTCGGTCGACAGCGACATCTTCGCGCCGCCCCAGATGGCGATGCGGCCTTTCGCGTTCTTCGCGGCGGGCTTCACCGTGGCGGTGCGCTGGTGAAAGCGGACGAGCGTGAGGTGCCGGCCGGCGAAGATGAGATGCCCGCCCGTCTTGATGCCGGCGATGAACGACTCTTCCACCGTGCCGAGCGTGTGGCCGTTGGCGAACTTGATGACCACCGCCGGATCGCTGGAAATCGTGCCGATCGATAGCCGGTGCTGGAGGATGAGCCGCTTGTCGTCGACGAGGTAGCGGCCGTTCTCGACGCGCGCCTTCTGGTAGCGCGGGTAAGCGGCGAGCGCCTTCCCGCCGTTGGAAATGAAGCCGAGCGACCAGTCCCATTCGTCGTCCGTCAGGTCGCGGAAGGCGTGGGTCGACTGGATCTCGCGCCGCATTTCATCCGGGAGAAACGGCTCGCCGATCGCGCAGGTGACGAGGTGCTGGACGAGCACGTCGAGCGGTTTGCGCAGCGGTGGACGCGACTCGATGTGGCGCGCTTCGGCCGCGTCGCGCGCCGCGGCGAACTCGACGAGCTCGAGCGCGTTCGTCGGTACGCAGAGGATGCGCGAGGCCTTTCCCGGTTGGTGGCCGGACCGGCCGGCGCGCTGGAGCAGCCGCGCGATGCCCTTCGGCGAGCCGACCTGAACGACTTGATCGACCGGCGAAAAGTCCACGCCTAGATCGAGCGAGGAAGTGCAGACGACGCATTTCAGCGAACCATCGCGCAGGCCCCGCTCGGCGAGATCGCGCTCCGCCCGGTCGAGCGAGCCGTGGTGCATGGCGAGGCGGTCCCGCCATTCGGGCTTCAGCGAAAGGAGTTCCTGGAACCAGATCTCCGTCTGCGAGCGGGTGTTGGTGAACAACAGGGTGGTGCCGGCTTTTTCGATGTGCCGCACGACTTGTGGCGCGAGGCGCGTGCCGATGTGGCCGGACCACGGGAAGCGTTCGATCTCCTTCGGGATGAGAGTTTCAATGATGATGTCTTTCGCGAGGTCGGCGGAGATGATGAGGGAATTTTCGATTGAAGATCGTTGATTGCCGACTGGGGGGATGAGGGCGTCGCGTGCTTCTGTTAGATTGCCGAGGGTCGCCGACAGACCCCAGGTGCGGAGGCGGGGGAGCCAGGCGCGGAGGCGGGCGAGGCAGAGTTCCGTCTGGATGCCGCGCTTGCTGCCTAACAACTCGTGCCATTCGTCGACGATGACGCAGCGCAAGTCGGCGAGTTTCCCGCGCGTGTCCGAGTGGGTGAGCATCAGCGAGAGCGACTCCGGCGTGGTGACGAAGGTGTGCGGCAATCGTTGCCGCAGCCGCGCGCGCAGCGCAGCCGGCGTGTCGCCGGTGCGGGCCTCGGCCTTGAGCCGCGGCGCGAGGATCTCGAGCGGCTCGCGCAGTGCGCGCAAAGTGTCCGCGGCCAAGGCGCGGAGGGGCGTGATCCAGAGGATTTCGCAGCCTCGCGGCGGCTCCCGCTCGGCGAGCGATTCGGCCAGTGGTCCGAGATAAACCGCGAGCGTCTTGCCGAAACCGGTTGGCGCGTGGAGCAGGCCGGACTTTCCCGCGAGGTAGGCCGACCACGTCTCGCGCTGGAAGGGAAACGCCTCCCAGCCTTTCGCGTCGAAGAAGGGCTGGAGGAGTCGTTCCGGCATCGGGTTTGGAAATAGCCGTGCCACGGCGGCGGCGCAACCGGCCGCGGCTCCGCCAAACGAAAAAACCGCCAGGCCTTCCCGGCCGGACGGTTTCTCCCAAAGCGAGAGTGGAAAGAGCTTCAGATTTCGTGCACCGGCAGGTTCGCCACCTCTTCCCGCACCTTCTCGGCGAGCGGCGTGGAAAGGTAGCGCTCGGTGGACGAGCAGCCGACGGTGACGATCCGCTTGCCCTTGAATTCCGGACGCTTGGCCACCTGGATGGCTGCCCAGACATTGGCTCCGGTGGAAATGCCGGCCGGGAGGCCTTCCTGCTGGGCCAGCGCCTGCGCGGTGGCGAAGGCGTCCTCGTTGGTCACTTGGATGGTTTCGTCGATCACATCCACGTTCAGGTTCTTCGGGATGAATCCGGCGCCGATCCCCTGGATCATGTGGGGGCCGGGCTGGCCGCCGGAAATCACCGGGCTGGCGGTGGGTTCCACGGCGAAAGTTTTCATGTCGGTGCGCGACTTGATGACTTCCGAAACACCGGTGATCGTGCCGCCCGTGCCGACGCCGGCGACGAAGGCGTCGATCCGGCCTTCCATGTCGCGCCAGATCTCTTCGGCCGTCGTTTCGCGGTGCACCTGCGGGTTCGCCGGGTTGTCGAATTGTCCCGGGCCAAACGAGCCCGGATTTTCCTCGATGAGTTGTTTCGCCTTGGCGATCGCGCCGCCCATGCCGCGGGCGCGCGGCGTGAGCACGATCTCGGCGCCGAGCAGGCGGAGCAGCACGCGGCGCTCGATCGACATGCTCTCGGGCATGGTCAGGATGCAGCGGTAGCCTTTCGAGCGGGCGACGAAGGCCAGCGCGATGCCGGTGTTGCCGGACGTCGGCTCGATGATCAGGCCGCCGGGCTTGAGCGAGCCGTCCTTCTCCGCCGCTTCGATCATCGACTTGCCGATGCGGTCCTTGACGCTGAAGAGCGGATTGAAGAATTCCGCTTTCACGTAGATCTCGGCGTCGATGCCGTCGGTCACGTGATTCAGGCGGATGAGCGGGGTGTTGCCCACGGTGGCAACCATGTTTTCAGCGAGCATGGCGGGGGTATGTCAGGTTCGGATTTTGTTCGGGAAGCTTGGGCGCGTTTAGCCGCTCGGCCGCGCGGGATCAAATCTGAAAGTCCGGCGTGTCGGATTCCAGATGCAGGCCGCACTCGTATTTCTCGCCGTTGAAGCGGGTCGCCTCGGCGTCGAGTCCCTCGGCGGGGCGCGTGCTGTGCCAGTCGCCCATCGTCACGTAGCCTTTCTCGGCGAGCGGGTGGCGCGGCAGGCCGTGCTGGTTCAGGTAGACCTCCACCTGCGCGTCCGCCCAGTCGAGGATCGGATAAACCTTGAGCGTCTTCTTCTGCTGCTCGGCGAACGAGCGATCGGCCCGGGTTTTCGACTGCGAGCGCCGCAGGCCGCTGATCCACACGTCCGCTCCGACTTCGCGCAGCGCGCGGTTCATCGGCTCGATCTTGGTGAGCGTGGCGTAGCGCTCGGCGCCGCCGTTCTTGTCCTCCCAGAGATTTCCCCACAGCGCCTGCATGCGGGCGGCCGTGACCGTCGGTTGATAGATCCGGAGATCGAGGTCGAACTTCGACGCCAGCTCGTCGGCGTAGCGGTAGGTCTCGGGAAACAGGAAACCGGTGTCGATGAACACCACCGGGATCTCCGGAGCGTGCTCGTGGATGAGATGGAGCATCACCGCGGCCTGCAGGCCGAAGCTGGTGGTGGCGACCAGGCGGCCGCCGAGCCGCTCGTGGAGCAGCTTCAGCCGCTCGCCGGCGCGCAGCGGGGCCAGCGCGGCGGAAAGCTCCGCGGCGTCGGGTGCCTCCGCGTCCGGCGGACGGGGTTCTGTTTTCACGGCTTCCATGGTTTCAGACCGCGGCGGGCTGCTTGATGTTGTGGTGGAAATCCGCGCCCTGCTTCGTCTCGGCGACGTAGCCCGCGCGGATGCAGAAGTCGCCGAAGCGCTCGCCGTCGTTCCGCTCCTTGCCGTATCGCTCGATGATCGGCGCGAGCAGCGGCTTGAGTTCCTCGGCTTGCACGTCCTCGCGGAAAAGTTTGGACAAGCGCTGGCCGTGGAAACCGCCGCCGAGATAAACGTTGTATCTTCCCGGGCCACGGCCGACGAATCCGATCTCGGAGATATACGGCCGCGCGCAACCGTTCGGGCAGCCGGTCATGCGGATGGTGATCGCGTCGTGGCGCAGTCCGGCGGCTTCGATGGTTTCCTCCAGTTCCGTCAGCAGCTCGGGCAGGTAACGCTCGGCCTCGGCCAGCGCCAAGCCGCAGGTCGGCAGGGCGACGCATGCCAGCGAGTTGAGCCGCAGCGCGCTCTTCAGGTGGCTGTCCTTGATGCCGTATTGCTCGAGGAGCTTTTCGATCTCCGGCCGCTTTTCCGGGGAAATGTCCGCGATGATGAGGTTCTGGTTCGCGGTCAGGCGGAAGTCGCCGTCGTGGATCTTCGCGATCTCGCGCAGGCCGGTCCGCAGCGGGTAGTCCGCGGTGTCGAGCACCCGGCCGCCTTGGATGAAGAGCGTGAGATGGAACTTGCCGCGCGAGTCCTCGACCCAGCCGTAGCGGTCGCCGTTGTCCTCGAAGACAAACGGCCGGACCGGCTCGAGATCGTAGCCGAGATACTTGTTGAGCTCCGCCTTGAACCAATCCACGCCGCGATCCTCGATGGTGTACTTCAGCCGGGCGTGCTTGCGTTCGGTGCGATCGCCGTAGTCGCGCTGCACCATCACCACCTTCTCGGAAACGTCCACGACTTGGTCCACCGTGCAGAAGCCGATCACGTCGGCGAGCCGCGGGTAGGTGGCTTCGGCGCCGTGGGTCATGCCCATCCCGCCGCCGACGGCGACGTTGAAGCCGACCAGCTTGCATTCCTCCGCGATGGCGATGAAAGACAGGTCGTTGGCGTAGATGTCCACGTCGTTGCTCGGCGGAACGGCAATGGTGATCTTGAATTTCCGCGGGAGATACGTCTTGCCGTAGATCGGCTCGACCTCTTCCTCGCTGGTCTGGACCTTTTCGCCGTCGAGCCAGATCTCATGATAGGCGCGGGTCCGCGGCGTGAGGTGGTCGGAAATCTTCCGCGCCGCCTCGAGGACCTCGCCGTGCACTTCCGAGAGATACGGGTTCGGATTGCACATCACGTTGCGGTTCACGTCGCCGCAGGCGGCGATCGTGTCCATGGCGGCCTGGTTGATCTCCGCCATCGTGCGCTTGAGGTTCGACTTGATGATGCCGTGGAACTGGAACGCCTGGCGGGTCGTCAACTTGATCGTGCCGTTGGCGAACTGCGTCGCCATCCGGTCGGTCTCGAGCCACTGCCGTGGCGTCGCCACGCCACCGGGGACGCGGATGCGGATCATGAACGAGTAGGCCTTCTCGAGCTTGTGCTTGCGTCGGTTCGGCCGCAGGTCGCGGTCGTCCTGCTGGTACGTGCCGTGGAACTTGAGGAGCTGCTGGTCGTCCTCGCTCATCGAGCCGGTGGAAAGGTCCGCCAAACCTTCCGCGATGGTGCCGCGCAGGTAGTTGCTGCGGACCTTGATGCCTTCATTGGCGGCGAGCTTTTTCTCGGACATGGAAACGAATGTTGAATTTTGAATGGTGAGTGATGAATGAAGAGGAGCCCAGGTGCGGTGTCAGTTGGTTTCGATGGCCACTGATCACTGATCACTCGGCACTTCTTAATACACGTCGCGCTGGTAGCGCTTGGTTTTCTTGAGGTCTTCGACGTAGGCTTCCGCTTCCTCGCGGGATTTGCCGCCTTGGGTTTCGACGATGGAGACGAGCGCCTCGTGGACGTCGTGCGCCATGCGGCTGGCGTCGCCGCAGACGTAGAAGTGGGCTCCTTCCTCGAGCCACGCGTAGAGATCGGCCGCGCGTTCGCGCATCCGGTCCTGCACATAGACTTTCTCCGGCTGGTCGCGGGAGAAGGCGACGTCGAGCCGGCTGAGCGCGCCGCTCTTGAGGTGGTCCTGCCACTCGAGCTGATAGAGGAAATCGTAGGTGTAGCGCTGGTCGCCGAAGAACAACCAGTTGCGGCCCTTGTTCCCGAGGGCGGCGCGGTGTTCGACGAACGCGCGGAACGGGGCCACGCCCGTGCCGGGGCCGACCATGATGACCGGGGTGTCGCCGTCGGCCGGCAGGCGGAAGTTCTTGTTCGGCTGGACGAAGAGCGGAACCGCGTCGCCGCTCTTCACGAGATCGGCGAGATAGGTCGAGCACACGCCTTTCCGCGACTTGCCCCAGGTGTTGTAACGCACGGCCGCCACCGTGAGATGCACCTCGTCGGGGTGGGCGAGGGGACTGGAGGCGATCGAGTAAAGCCGCGGCGGGAGCTTGCGGAAGATGCCGGCCAAGGCATCGGCGGCGAGGCCGTTCGGCGCGAAGTCCTCGATGGCGTCGACGATCTCCCGGCCGTACGTGTATTCCTTCAGCCGTTCCTTCGCGTCGTCGGCGAGCAATTCCTTGAGCTTCGCCGAGCCGCTGGCGTCGGCGAGTTTCGTCAGGACATTGCGCGACAGCGCGGTGATGTCGAAGTCCTCGCGCAGGGCGTCCGCCAGCAGCTTGCGGCCCTGGTTTTTCACTTCGACCTCCTCGTTGCCGGTGAGCTTCGCCGCATTGAGCACCGCCTTCACGCAGTCCGGAGCGTTCACCGGCTGCACGGCGAGCGCGTCGCCCGGCTCGTAGCTGAGGCCCGAAGTGGCGAGGGAAAACTCGAGGTGCCGCGTCTCCTTGGCCGTGCCCTCGCCATTGAGCATCACGGTATCCAGCACCTCCGCGGGAAACGGGTTCTTCTTGCCGTATTCGACGCTGACGACGGGCGGCGCGTGCGGCAGTTCCACGGCCACCGCTGGCGGCGCGGCCACCGGGGCCAGCGCGGCGAGCGCCTTGTCGAGCCACTCGCGGTAGGGCTCGTCGTATTCGACATCGCAATCCTGGCGCGGCACGACCCGTTCGGCGCCGAGCGCTTCCAGGCGCGCGTCGATGTCCTTTCCAGTCTGGCAAAACTTCTCGTAGGACGTGTCGCCCAGCGCGCAGACCGAGAAGCGCACGCCTTGCATGGCCACGGCGGCTCCCATGAATTCCTTGTAGAACGTCGTGGCCGTCTCCGGCGGCTCGCCGTCGCCCCAAGTCGACACGATCACCAGCAGGTTGGACGCTTTCGCCAGCTCCGCCGGAGACACGTCCGCCATGTTCTTCATCACCGCCTGGAAGCCGCGCTTTTTCGCTTCCTTCACGGTCTGGTCGGCCAAGCCTTCCGCGTTGCCGGACTCCGTGCCGTAGAGCACGGTCAGCCGCACTGTCGGCGGCGGGGCGACGACAACCGGCGCCGGCGCGCCGGCGGACGCCGCCGCCAGGAAACCGCTCAGCCACCCCCGCTGGACGGGATCGAGGGCGGGAAGAATCGAATCGAGGGCGCGGCGCTGCTCGGGAGAAAACGGTGCGTGCTCGGGAAGCATAATCCTTAGTTTCTTGCCTCGTTTTGTGAGGTTTCGGTGAAACCCTGCCCGCCCCTACTTCCGCGCGCAACCCTTTTTTTGGGGCGAATCGCGCGGTGGCAAAGACGTGCGGGCTGCGCTACGGGGGCGTGTGATGACCCTCGTGCTCCTGCCCGGCCTCCACGGAACGTCCGTCTTGTTCCGTGAGTTGATGGCCCAGGATTGGCCGGGGCTCGCCCTGAGGGTGGTCGAGCTGCCACCCGACGGACCGCAGGACTACCGCCACCTCGTGGAGAAACTCCGACCCGAGCTGCCGCCGGGCGAACTCATCCTGCTCGGCGAGTCGTTTTCCTCGCCGTTGGCAGTGATGTTGGCTGAGGCCGAACGCTCCCGAACGCGGGGTCTGGTCCTGACCGGCGGCTTCTGTGCTTCGCCTTGGCCGCGGTGGTTCCGCCGGCTGCCACTGCGGCTGTTCTTTTCCCTGCCGCCGCCGCGCCGGGTGCTGAGTTGGTGGATGCTCGGCGGCTTCGCCACGCCGGACCTGCAGGACGAACTGCTCACCGTCGCCCGCGGGACGTCGGCCGCCACGTTTGCGGCTCGATCGCGGGAGATCCTCGGGCTGCGGGAAAGCGAGTGCCCGACGCCGGAACTGCCGACCCTGCTCTTGCAGGGAGTGCGCGACCGGATGGTGCCGCGACGCCATCGGATCAAACTCGAGCGCCATCTGCCTGCGGCGCGCGCCGAGCCCATCGACGGGCCGCATCTCCTGCTCCAGGTCCACCCGCGGCTGTGCCGCGATTTGATCCTCGGCTTCGTTCGGCAGATTCCCTGACCCCGCTCAGCCTTCCCACATCCAGTTCATCGTCACCTCAATGTCCGGGTGGATGCTGTGGTGGACGGGGCAGCCGCGGGCGGCGGCTTCGAAAACTTTTCGCTCAGGATGATCGGCGGCCAGCGGCATGCGGAGGTCCAGCTCGAGGCGCGCGATCCGGCGCGGCGTGTCCTCGGACATGTGCTTGCGGACGCTCACCTTCAGGCCGGCGAGGTCGATCTCCTTCCGCCGCGCGACGATGCCCATGACGGTGGCCATGCAGCAGCCGAGTGCGGTGGCGACGAGGTCGCTCGGCGAGAAAACCTCGCCGCGGCCGTTGTTGTCGACCGGCGCGTCGGTGACGAGCGTGTTTCCGGAGGGGCCGTGGACCGCCTTGCAGTGGAGGTCGCCTTCGTAATCGATCTGGATTTCAACCATCGCTGGGCGGACCTTCGCCAGTCGCCGCGGGGGAATCGAGCGAAACTTCCGGGGACCGCGGGAGCTGTCGTGGCCGGTCTTTCACCAGAACGACGCGGAAGCCGTAGATGCGGTCGAGGAAGGTCGGGGGCACGGCATTGCGCGAGCCGATGTAGAGGTGCTCGCGCCGGTAGCTGTTCCAACCGCCGCCGCGCACCACGCCGAGGCGGTTCGGGTCGAGCTCGGAATACGGGTCCTCGACCCATTCGTGCACGTTGCCGCTGAGGTCGTGGACGCCGTTCGCGTTTGGCGGAAACGAGCCGACCGGCGAGGTGTAGGTGAAGCCGTCCTCGTAGCGGGGGATCGTGCGTTCGGGCGGCACACCGCTCGCCATCGCGGCGGCGGCGTCGGCGTAGTTGCCGGTGTTCTCCGGCGGTGGCCATGAATTTCCCCACGGGAAGACCTTGTCCTTGCGCGCGTCGCGCCAGCCGGGGCCGCGGCCGGGAACCTCTTCGATGCCGGCCATGCGGCTCCATTCGAGGTCCGTCGGCAAGCGGTAGAATTGCGCGGTCGTGATGCGTTCCTGGTCGATCTCGCGGCGCGTGAGCCACTTGCAGAAGGCGATGGCGTCGTCGCGCGTGACGTTCACCACCGGATGGTCCGGATCCTGCGGAAAATCCGGCTCGGGCGGGGGCGGGTGGCCGCTTTCCGCGACGAAGGTGCGGTAGTCCTGCACGCGGGTTTCCCAAATGGAGACCATCAGGTCCTGGTCCGGCCCGATGCGGAGCGGGGCGAAGCGCATCCCGATCCCGTTTTCCCATGGCTTGCCGAAGACCACGCCCTGGTTGCGCTCGAGCGGGATGTTGAGGGTCAGCCGCTCTCCGGCGGAAATCGTGATGTCGTCCTTGGTCAGCGACCGGTAACCGTCCAAGGCCACCACGAGCGAGACCTTGCCCGGCTTCACCTTGCCGATGTCCAGCGGCTCGTCGGTTTCGCCGCGATAGACGCCGTTGAGGTAGACGTCCGCCCCGGGCGGCTCGGTGGCGAGGCGGATCGAACCGTAATCGATCTCGCGGACCTTCACCCGGAACGGCCGCAGGCCCTCGACGCGCGCCCGCTCGCTCATGTCCGGATGCTGGAACGACCGCTCGAACTGCGGGAGCATCTCGTGGTCCTCGGAGAGGTAGCCCGCCTTTCTCGCTCCCACTTGCAGCCAATCGGCGAAGGCGATCGCCTCGTCGCGCGGGGCGAGCACGATCTCCACCGCCTCGCCGTCTTCGGAAAATTCGAGCGTCTCGCTCGCTTCCGGCGTGCGCTTGGCTTCGTCGAGAAACCGCCGCCAGATCCGCGCGGTGACGAATCCGGAGCCGATGTGTTCTTCGCCGACCGGCTGATAGCGGAAGCCGAGATGATCCCGCCAGCGCCGGCCGATGTCCGGCGGGGCATAGAACTCCAGCTCGCCGTCCCAGACGACCTGGGGTTCGTTCACCGCGGATGGCTGGACCACCGCGGTGACCGTCTGCTCGCGGAAGCCGGGCTTCCTGATGACCAGCCGCACTTCGCGGCCCACCGGGGCCTTGAGCGTGACCGGCGTGATGTCGATGAAATTCCCGTGCTCATCGTAGACGTCCGCGTCCTGCGGCGTGCTGATCACCCGCAAGGTGCCTTCCGCCGGCTGCGCGGGCGGGGGAGGGGGCGGCGGTTCGAAGAGCGCTGCCAGCCACGGCGTGTCCTTCAGCGCGAACCAGCCGGCCCACGCCGCAAACCCCAGCAAGATCATCGTGGTGGCCCAGACCGCGGTGCCGCTGCTGCGGCGGCGCTTGCCGCGCTGGAGCCGCCGGAGCGCCTGCGCCAGCTCGGCGGCGGTGCGGATTTTCCGCTTGGAGATCCGCGGCTCGCACACCTCGCAGATGATGCGG
Source organism: uncultured Verrucomicrobiales bacterium (assembly GCA_965651855.1). Classification (GTDB taxonomy): domain Bacteria; phylum Verrucomicrobiota; class Verrucomicrobiia; order Verrucomicrobiales; family Akkermansiaceae; genus Luteolibacter. Next base: position 53,170 of record CBFGTW010000004.1, on the reverse strand, counting down.
TTCAGCTCGAGCCAGCGCTTCCGGTCGCCGCCGGCGGGCAGTTCGTCCGGCAGCTCCGGGAAATCAAGGCGGTCCTTGCCCGTCGCCAGCTCGTAGAGGACCTTGCCGAGGCTGTAGACATCCGCCTGCGCGGAGCCCGGTCCTTCCGGCGGCACGAAGCCCTCGGTGCCGACGAAGGTCCGCTGGTCGCGCGCCGCCACTAGGCCGATATCCGCGAGCTTGGCCCGACCGTTGACGAAGATGACGTTGGAGGGCTTCACGTCGCGATGGGCCAGCCCGCGCTCGTGCAAGTGGTGCAGCGCCTCGGCCAGCCGCACGCCCACTTCGATCACTTGGCCGGCCTCCATCGCCGGCACCGGCGCTTGTCGCGTGTCCGCCCGCAGCGTGCGCGGCTCGTATTCGATCGGATTGATGTCCTGGCCGGCGCGCACGTCGTCGCCCAGCTCCATCACGTAATAGTAGAACGAAACGCCGTCCGGGCTGCGGCCGACGTGCAGGATGTTGACCAGCCCCGGATGGTCCCGCGAAATCGGCTCGAACTTGAGGATCCCCTCGAACTCACGCTCGAAGCCGCGCTCGTCGTCGAAGTCCTCCCGCCAAACCACTTTGACCGCCCGCAGCGCGCCGGTCACGCCGCGGGCCAGCCAGACCTCGCCGTAAGCACCGCCGCCGATTTTCCTCAGGACCTCGTGGTCCGGGATCGTCGGATCCGGGCGGGATTTACTCTTCGGCATTTTCTTCGAGCTTGGCGAGTTCGCGCTTGAGCACGGCGCCCACGCGATGCTTCGCCAGATAGACCTGCGCCATGCTGACGTTCAGATGGTCCTGGACCTTCTTCGCGTCCCACTGCTTGACCACGTAGTAGTCGAAAATCTGGTACTGCTTCGGCGAAACCTGGGCCTTCACCCGGGCAAGCGCCGCGTCGGCGACGTTTTTTTTCCATTCCACGTCCCACAGCCGGGAAAGCAAGTCGCCCTTCGGGTCCTCGAAGCGGTCGATCACCGCGGTTTTCCGGTCGTCCTCCCAGTCGCCGCCCACCATGGCGGTGTCCTTCTTGCGCTTGCGGAACTGGTCGTTGATGCGCCAGCGCGTCATGTTCATCAGCCACGTCTTGAACGAGCCCTGCTCGGGATCGTAGAGCTTGCGTTTGCTCTGCTTGGCGATGGAAAGGATGGTTTCCTGGACGCAGTCGAAGGCCTCGTCGGACCGCAGCCCCGCCTTGATCGCCACCGAGTAAATGAGGCGCCAGTAGGTTTGGTAGAACTCGTCCCAGGTGCGCTGGTCCTCCCAATTGTCCAGGCGGGCGATCAGGCTCTTGCGCGTCTTCGCGTACGCTTCGGTGAGGGCTTTTTCCCGTTGGCTGTTGCTTTCTTTATCGTCCCCGGACATCGAGTTTCCTTTAACAGATCCCCCGGACGATGTCTTTCACTCATTGTCCGCATGTGCAACCCGCTGGAATTCAACGGAAAAAAGTTTGATACGCGCCTCCGGACCTTCGGCCGTAGCGAACGATCAGCGAACTTGTTTACAGCGGCCGACCGCGCTCCGTAGGGTTTCGGGTCATCACCTCAACGTGTGTCCGGCTCACACCCCCCCGGGGCCGGCGCTTCCCCCCGCGGAGAGCTGACATGTCCAATCACCCCCCGACACCCCTGAATCCGTCGCAGGCCGTCGAACGGATTCGCGAAATCATCGTAGGCCGGCAGATCGAGCGGCTCGAGCGGCGCATCGAGCGTCTCGAGGAGCCGCGCGAAGCCGTCGTAGCCGCACCGGTCGAGGACCGGCTGCTGGCGGCGGAGGCGCGGCTCGAGGCCCTGCGGGAAAACGTCCATCGCCTCGCGGATGCCACCCGCGAGGAAGGCGAGCGCCGGTCCGCGGTGCAGCGCGAGGAAATCCAGCGGCTCGCCGCGCAGATCCAGCGCGTGGCCGCCAGCCGCGCCGCGGAATCGTCCGCACCGGCGATCCAGCAGCTCGAGCAGAAGCTGGGCGTTTGGCTGGCGGGTTGGCGGGATTCGTTCCTCCAGCATTCGGCGGATCGCGAACGGGAGATGGCGCGTCACCTCCAGCGCGAACTGGGCGCGCTGCGCCAGTGGATCGAGGCGCGCTTCGCCGATCTCGAACGGCGGATGCCGGAGAGCGCGTCCGTGGAGGAACGTTTCAGTCGCATCGCCGCCGCGGCCCGCGCCTTGGCGGAATCCGCCGCTCCCGCCAGCCCCCGCTTCTGATGCCGTCTTCCGTTTTCACGCCGCTGCCGTCGCCACCCGCGCCCTTCGGCGTTCCCACCGCGGGCCCGCCGGAGGTGAAGACCCCACCGTTTCCCGCCGCCAGCTCGACCGGCGGCCGCGCGCCTGTCCCGGAACTCCCGCCGTGGCCCGCCGCCGGGGCGGAAGCCACCTTCGCCTTGCCGCTCCCGGACAGCTGGCCGCCGCTGGCCGCCCTGCCCGCCGCCGAGCCCGCGCCGCCGCCGTTTTTCAAACCGACGCCGCAAGATGAATCGACGCCGGATTTCACCGACGACGACCTCCGCGCGGCCCTCGCGCCGCTGCTCCCGCCGGGCGGCGCCGGCGGGGCGATCGGCCCGGACGCGCTCGAACCGATGCTCCGCGCCGCCGTCCGGCGCGCCCTCGCGGAGTATTCGCCCGGCTCGCGCCCCTTCGAGGCACCGGGGGCGCTCGACCGCTTCCAATGGCGTCTCAAGGCGCTTTTCACCAGCCGCACGTACGACGAGATTCTTTTCAAAAAGACGCACCGCTTCCAGGTCGACGAGGTCTTCCTCTTCGACGCCGCGACCTTGGCGCTCGTTTCCTTCGCCAGTTGCAATCCGGCGCGCCACGCTTCGGTCCGCCGCGTGCAGGACACGGTGCAACGCCTCGCGATCCAGCTCCGCGACGAGCAAGGCCGGCTCCGCGAGCGGATCGATCTCGGCGGGGAACGCTGCGCCGTCACCCGCGGCGCGCGGCGGCTGGTCCTCGCCGCGATCGTCCGCGGCGAGCCGAACGAGCTGCTCGTTTCCGACCTCGGCTTCGCCCTGAGACGGATCGAGGAACGCTTCCGCGAGCGCCTCCGCCCTGGCGGTCCGCCGCTTTTGCACGAGCTCCAGCCTTTCCTCGAAGACTGCCTGCTCATCCAGGCGCCCGCCAGCGCCGCTTGACCGCTGATTTCCAGCGGCCAATCGCCCCTTGACCCCCGCGTCAGCCGCTCCTAAGACACCCGCCGCATGGGATTTGACACACTTGGGCTCTCCGCAGCCGTCCTGGAAGCCATCGAGGAATCCGGTTACAACACACCCACCCCGATCCAGTCGCAGGCGATCCCGCTGATCCTCGAAGGACGCGACGTGATCGGCGCTTCCCAGACCGGCACCGGCAAGACCGCCGCCTTCGCGCTGCCGACGCTCTCGAAAATCGAAAAGCTCGGGAAACCCCAGATCCTCGTGCTCGAACCGACCCGCGAGCTGGCCCACCAGGTCGCCGAGTCGTTCGAAAAATACGGCAAGCACACCGGCCTGAAAGTCGCGCTGCTCTACGGCGGCGTCGGCCTCGGCACGCAGATGGACCAGCTCGCCGCCGGCGCCGACATCGTCGTGGCCACGCCGGGTCGTCTGGTCGACCACTTTTACCGGGGCACCATGCGCTTCGGCGAACTCAAGGTGCTGATCCTCGACGAGGTGGACCGCATGCTCGACATGGGCTTCCTGCCGCAAGTGCGGAAAATCGTGAACCTCTGCCCGTGGGAAGGCCGCCAGACCTTGTTCTTCTCGGCGACCATGCCGCCGGCGATCCAGACCTTCGCCCAGTGGTGCCTCACCAATCCCGCGAGCGTCGAAATCGCCCGCCGCGCCGTGGCTTCCACCGTCACCCATGCCTTCTACCCGGTGGCGATGGACCAGCGCGACGAGCTGCTGCTCGCGCTGCTCAAGCAGACCGACTACCACTCGGTGATGATCTTCACCCGCACCCGCAAGGAGGCGGACCAGGTCTGCCAGATGATCAAACAAAGCGGCCAGCCGAAGGTCGCCGCGATGCACTCGGACATCTCGCAGGTGGACCGGATGAAAGCGCTCGCCGGCTTCAAGTCGGGCGAATTCGAGGTGCTTGTCGCCACCGACGTCGCCGCCCGTGGCATCGACATTTCCGGGGTGTCCCACGTCATCAACTACCGCGTCCCGGAGAACGCCGAGGACTACGTCCACCGGATCGGCCGCACCGGCCGCGCGGAGGCGGAAGGCGACGCCTTCACCATCCTCACCGCGGACGAGCTCGACTTCGCGAAATCCGTCGAGGTCTTCATCGAGCAGTCCATTCCGCGCCGGAAGCTGGACGACTTCCCCTACATCTACACGGCGCTTCTCGACGATTCCCCGGCCAAGCCGATCCGACGGAAAAAAGTCGGCGGCAAAAAGCGCCGCCGCTGAGCAAGCCAGCCCGTGGCGGCGGATTGCATCCGCCATGCCATCCCTCTTCCAAGCCTCGCTTCGAAATCCAGCTTGCCGCTGTGCGAGCTTCCGTCGTTCCGTGGCGACGTCCCCATGCGCGTCCTCTCCATCGATCCCGCCGTCCGGAATACGGGATACGCCGTACTTGAGGGCGAGCCCCGCCGCCCGACCGTGCTGGCCTTCGATGTGATCTCCATCCCGGACCGCCTGCCGCAATCTTCGGCGCTCTCTGCCATCCGCTCTCACCTGGTGAATGTGATCGCGAAACACCGGCCGGACGAGATCGCCGTCGAGGGCATCATCTACGTGCAATCGCACCGCACCGCCATTTCCATGGGCGCGGCTCGCGCGGCCGCCCTGATCGCCGCCGCCGACCACGGGATCGCCGTCTACGAATACGCGCCGCGGAAAGTGAAAATGGCCGTCGTCGGCAAAGGCTCGGCCGACAAACAACAAGTCGCCTTCATGGTCCGCGCCCTCCTCGGACTGGCCGAAACACCGCCGCCCGACGCCGCGGACGCCCTCGCCATTGGCCTCGCCCATCTCCAGGCTTCGGACCCCCTCAAAGCGAAGCTCCTCGACCGCCGCCTCGTCTGACGGGGCCGCGGTTTCCAATCGCCAAGCCGATCGCCTCTTTGCCCGAGATCATCCATCTCCCCGATCCCGTCGCCTACGAAGCCGGCCTGCGGCTTCAGGAACAACGCGCCGCCGCCATCCTCGATGGGACCGGCCGGGAAACAATCTACCTCCTCGAGCACCAGCCGGTTTACACCATCGGCCGGTTGCGCGACCAATCCTCGCTGCGCGACGCCGCCACGCTGCCGCATCCGGTTTTCGAGATCAACCGCGGCGGCCAGGCCACCTACCACGGCCCCGGCCAACTCGTGGGTTACCCGATCCTGAATCTCGCCTCGCGCGGCAAGGACCTCCACGACCACCTCCGGCGCATCGAGGACGCCTTGATCCGCGCGTGCCGGACCTTTGGCGTCCCCGCCGGGCGGCGCGATGGACTCACCGGCGTGTGGGTGGAGAACCGCAAGCTCGCCTCCATCGGCGTCGGCGTCCGGAAATGGATCAGCCTGCACGGCTTCGCGATGAACGTCACCACCGAGAGCGTGCCACCGTTTTTTTTCATCACCCCCTGCGGCCTCGACGGCGTCGCCATGACCTGCCTCGCCACCGAAGCCGGCCGTCCCATCACCCTGCCCGAGGCCTCCACCGCCGTGGCCGCGGAACTCCGCAGCGCCTTCGGCCCGCCTCCTGGAGCGGCCTGACGCGTCAGCGCCTTGACCTCGAGCGAGCGCCTGCCGTGACTGGGATCACGCGCCTTGCGCACGCGGCTTTTCGTCGACGCCTCGGTCGCAAAGCACCGCGTGCCCCGAGGAAATCATCGCCGCGGACCGCTCAACCACCCCGCTGCGGTACGGCGGAAGGTTCCGCCCAAATACCGGGAAAATTCCTCGGACAGGCGCGGTTTGATAGCGAAACGCAACCGACCGGAGGGAGCCGGACCCGCGCTTCATTTCACTTCCCCGGGTCAAAGGCCGCGGAGGGGCGCGTGGAGAGCGATCGCCCGGTGCTCTTGCCATTTCCCTGTCGCTGCGCTGGCCACGGAGGGTGGAGCGCGGGACTCCAGTCCGCCCGTCTCCGGCAACCGGCTCCCGTCTCCGATCCACCGGCCAAATGCATCATCCCATGCGCCCGACCAAAAAATCGGCATCGCCGCCGAACTGGGCGCGGAGCGCGCGAGGATCTCTTCATTTTTCACTCATCATTCATCACTTTGCCCTTCTAGTCTGACCGCCCATGTCCGTTTCCCAGCGAATCGCCGCGTGGTGGCCCCTGGTGGTCATGCTCCATCTCGGGATCAGCGCGATTCTCGCGTTCTTTCCCCGTTTCGGGCCCCCGGACTTCCGCTACACCGGCAGCGATCCGAGCCATGCCGTCTGGAATCTCGGATGGCCCCTGGCCTCGATGATCCACGACCCCCGGTCGGGCCTGCACATCAGCCCATTGGGGCTCGTGGTGTTGCCCATTCTGGTGCTGGCGCTGTTGGTGAACGTGGCGATCCGGCTCCTGCTCGAATATTACATCGTCCGGTCGCGCAAGCGTGGCTTGAAGTGACGGTTGAACGCTTGCCCATCCCACCCGACCGGCAATAGCCGCCCGTGCACCAGCTCCTCCCGCTCGTCACGTCGCCTTCGCACGGGTCACAACGGAGCGTAGCGAGACGGAGCGCCTGTTAGCCCTCGCATTCGTGCTCAAATCGCCCGTCACGCCGCGTCCGAGGCGCGGTGCCCGAGGTCGAATGTCCGACATGCGCTCATTGATCGCCCCATTCTCGTCCGCCGGACCTCCAGGCTCCGGCTCTGCCCCAGGTGCCACAGCCCAACGTCATCTCCCGGACCCCACCCCATGTGAAAGCGCCGTTATCCGCCTTGATATCCAAGGCGGCAGATCGGCCCTGCGAACATCCACCCGAGGCGTCGGATAGACCACGTAGACCTGGAAAATCCTTGTGAAATCAGGGGATTGTGGGTATTTCTCCCCTCAGAAAATCGTTCGGATATCGATCGGGCAGCCGCCACGAACAAGATCTGTTATCTCAAAAAAATGGCTCTTCCAGATGGCTTCACAGTAACTCTCGGCTCTGACATCGAACGTGACGGGATGTTTCTGGAGTTGGCCCGCTCTGGCGAAGTAGTGGCGGAGGCGTTCTATTCAGATAACACCAAGAAGATTTCGATAAGCTTCCTCGATCAGCCATTGCCGATTGAAGTCGTGGAGTTCCTCACGGCTGAGGCGTGGCGACGACTTCCTCCTGCGGTTCCCATAGATGAAGCCCTTGAGCCGGATCATCTTTTGGACGTCCAGACGGATTCTGGAGGAACTCAAATCTTCATTCATGCCGATGCGCAAGGGTTGGCAGTTCTGAAGCAGGCCGTCGGGCGTCTTCAATCCAAGGCGGAGAATGGCGCGTGTGATCATGATCACTTGTTCGCGGCAGATTGGGGCGGTTGCGAACTTTCCAAATCCGATCTGTCAGAGGGCATGCATCACGTATCGCATGTTAAGATTTACGGGTGGTCCAAATCCTGGCTCGAAGCACACCCGAGAGATAACAAGCCGTGAGTGGCAACCGGCGACAACATTCGAAGGCATATATCGGACATTCAGCCGGAATGGCAGGAGTTCCAGCGTAATAACAAAGGATTTCAAGATGTGAGGTTCTCTTCCTTCACTGGCGAAAACGGTATGTTTTCAGCCGTCGGTGAGGTAAAGACTGAGGCAGATCTGGCGAAGCTCAATCGATTCATGGAGAGCACAGACCCACCAAGGCCGATCTTTTTGCATGGCTTAAGAGTGCTGGAGTCCGGACAGAGAATCCAAGCACAAATAGAAGTAATTCAAGCCCAACAAGACTAGATGAGAAGGCGTCGGGCGGCGCGTGAGGGGGCCGTGCTACAGTAGCGACGCCATGAATCGAAAACATCTGCCACCACGATCGGACTGGATCTCGGGGACCGGAAGCACGCGCTGTGCGTGTTGGATGGCAAGGTGCGCGCCATTTGGCAGAACGACCGCGAGCGCGACAAGAAGGACGCGGCCGTGCTGGCGAAGCTCGCGCGGTCCCGCGGGTTCTGTTTACCAGACCGCGGTGACCTATCCCAATCTCCTCGCCCGCCTGTATTGACCGCTCGCCGCTCGATCGTCAGGTTCGGTGCCGGAGCTTGCATGAGGACCTTGCCCCATCTCGACGCCCCGATCCGCTCGGCGATGCGCGAGGTCGCCCGCGAGGTGGTCATGCCGCGCTACCGCAACCTGGCGGAAGGGGAGATCTCGGAGAAGACGAAGGGCGAGCTGGTGACCATCGCTGACCAGGAGAGTGAGCACCGGCTGGCGGAACACCTCAGCGCAATCCTGCCCGAGGCTGGAATCGTCGGCGAGGAGGCCTGTGCCGCGGATCCCGGGCGGCTCGCCTCCGCGGGATCCGGGCTCCAGTGGCTCGTCGATCCGATCGATGGCACGGGCAACTTCGCCGCCGGCCAGCCGCCCTTCGGGATCATGATCGCCCTGGCGGATGCCGGCACCGTTCTCGCCGGGTGGATGCTCGATCCCCTCAGCGGGCGGTTCTGTCACGCCATCCTCGGCGGGGGGGCTTTCGTCGATGGCAAGCCCGTGCGCGCCCGTGAAACCGGGGCCGACGTTCCCGTCGCCGCACTGGCCGTCCACTACATGACGCCCGAGGAGCGGACGGACATCGCGCGCCGCTCGGCAGGTCGATTCACGACCGTCGACATCCCGCGTTGCGCCGCCGAGCAGTATCCGCGTCTCGTTCTGGGCGAAAACGACATCTCGGTCTTTTGGCGCACTCTCCCATGGGACCATGCCGCGGGCGTGCTTTTCCTCAACGAAGCTGGGGGCCGCTGCGCCCGCCCGGACGGCACGCCGTATCGCGTCGGCGATGCCCGCCGCGGTCTGCTCGGGGCGTCGTCTCCCCGGATGTGGGAGCTTGCGGCTGGCATCCTCTATCGCTGAGGGGAAGCCGAAGGTGGGGCGGGATGGTGCTCTTTGGTGATGGAATGATTGGCCGCAGATTTCGCAGATTGCGCAGATTGGGAAGAGGGAGAGGAGTTGATTCTTATAATCTGCGTAATCTGCGTAATCTGTGGTAATTCATCCGAGTTTAGGGGAGGTGGGACTTTATCAGAAGGGGCAAGATGCCGCTTCCATTATTCCGCCGCGACGCGCTTCCGCCCGAAGATCGGGAACGGCCCGCCGATCCACCACGAAAGCAGGAGCACCACCGGCCACGCTCGGACGGTCGTCACGATACTCGGCCCGGAGGTGACGGCCGCCCGGAACTCCCGTCGGGCCTCGAGCGCGGCGGGGATATCGTCGGGATCGTGCACCACCACCCGCACGCCGCCGATCGCCTGGCTGTAGTGCCAGAAGAGCTGCACGACGTGCTCGTCGAGGAGCGACGCACGGATGCCCATCGATTCGAGATACGTGCGGAAGAGATGGGCGGTCTCGGCGGTTTCGAAGCTGGCGATGGTTTCCATGACGATTCTCCAATCCGACCATGCCAGGATGACCCGAACGAACGAGCGGTGCAAGTTCGGAGAAATCGGCAGTCGCCAGAAGTGATCCCGGAAGGGGCAGGATGCCCCTTCAACGGACTGGAGCAAGATGCTCCAGCCACTGTTGCGGTGGGACACCGCAAGCACACTTGGTGCAGCGGTGGTCTCTGGAATGGGGAGAGTTTGACCGCAGATTTCGCGGATTGGGAAGAGGGGGAGGAGTGGTTTCTTTAAATCTGTGTAATCTGTGTAATCTGCGTAATCTGCGTAATCTGCGTAATCTGCGTAATCTGCGTAATCTGTGGTAATTCGACCGATTCCGGGGAAGGCGGGGCTTCATGAGAAGGGGCAAGATGCCCCTTCAACGGACTGGAGCAAGATGCTCCAGCCACTGTTGCGGTGGGACGCCGCAAGCACACTTGGTGCAGCGGTGGTCTCTGGAATGGGGAGAGTTTGACCGCAGATTTCGCAGATTGGGAAGAGGGGGAGGAGTGGTTTCTTTAAATCTGTATAATCTGCGTAATCTGTGGTAATTCGACCGATCTCAGGGGAAGTGGGGCTTCATGAGAAGGGGCAAGATGCCCCTTCAACGGATTGGGGCAAGATGCCCCAGCCACTGTTGCGGCGGGACGCCGCAACCACGAGTCCTACACTCTTGAGACGTAGGTGGGACGCCTACACTCCTTGGATGTCCTCGAGGCGGAGGACGGGGGTGCGGGTGGCGTCGGATTTTTCGCGGTCGAGGGTGAGGTGCAGGGTCCAGTCGTTGAGGTCTTCGGGATCGACGAGGGTTTGGTGGACGGTGAGGCCGTCTTCGGCGAGGTGGGTGTGGCGGGCGTTGCGGGCCTCGGGGTCGAGGCGGATGCGCTCGTGGCCGCGGTGGTAGTCGTCGAGCAGGCGGGTGAGGCGTTCGGGCGTCCACGGGCGGCCGTCGCTGTCGGCGGGCTCCACCAGCCCGAGCGCGGAGTCCAGCTGGCCGCGGGCGAGGGCGGTGACGAGGGTGAGGAGGTGGTTGCGGAGCTGGCGGTGGAAGTTCGTCTTGTCGCGGGTGAAGGGGATTTTTTCGCGGAACTCCTCGAGCCGCTCGGCGGCCGAGGGACCGGCGGGGCGGGGGGCTTCGGGATTGGCGAGGTTCTGCCACTCATCGATCAGGCTGGAGTCTGTGTGGCGGACGATGAGCTCGAGAAAGGCCTCCGCCTCGCGCAGCGGCTCGGTTTTCATCGCATCCGGGACGGTGCGGACGAGCACCTTGTAAACCTCGCCGAGGTGGCGGAGGAGGACGGCCTCGGCGCGCTCGAGGTTGTAGGTTTTCACATAGTCCTCGAACGACTGGTAGTTCTCGATCATCTCGCGGGCGATTGACTTCGGCCGGATGTTTTCGTTGCCGAGATAAGGGTGGCGGAGTTTGAACTCGTTGAAGGTGGCGTAGATGAATTCCTTGCCGGGCTTCGGCCACTCCACTTCGTCGAGGCGGGCCATGCGGTCGTCGTATTCCATGCCCTCGTCCTTGAGGCGGGCGAGGAGCTCGGTTTTCAGCAGGTCCACCTGCTTGCGGAGGACGAGGTCCGGGTTCTCGATGATCGCCTCGATGAGGGAAATGACGTTGAGCGCGTGGGCCTCGTCGGCGGCATCGAGCTGCGGGATGGCATCGAGCAGCCAGAGGCCGAGGGCGTGGTAAATGGAGAAATCCTCGGGAAGGTCGGCATCGACCACCACCTTCCGCGGGCCGCTGCGCTCGGCGGGCGGGACGATGTGGAGGATCTTCGCCGCGAGCAGGCCGCGGAAGAGCCGGAAGGCGTGTCGGCGGTGGGCCCGCTGGCGGGTCGGCGGCTCGTGGCTGTCGCGGATGAGCTGGCGCATGGCCGCGCAACCGTCCTCGTCGGGGCGCGAGAGGACATTCAGCAGCATCGAGTGGGTGACCGAAAAACTCGACGTCAGCGGCTCGGACGGGGCGGTCCGGAGTTTTTCATAAGTCTGCTCGTCCCAGTGGACGTAGCCTTTTTCCGGCGGCTTGCGCTTCACGAAGGAACGCTTCTTCCCCGGGTTCGCCGCGGCTTTTTCCTCAAGCTTGAGGTTCTCGATCACGTGCTGCGGCGCCTGGGCGACCACGTAGCCGACGGCGTCGAATCCCCGCCGGCCGGCGCGGCCGCAGATCTGGCGGAAATCGCGGACCGGCAGGATCTTGGTACGGTCGCCGTCGTACTTGCAGAGGCCGGTGAATACCACCGTGCGGATCGGCACGTTGATGCCCACGCCGAGCGTGTCCGTGCCGCAGACGACCTTGAGCAGGCCGGCGGCGGTGAGTTTTTCCACGAGCAGGCGGTACTTCGGCAGCAGGCCGGCGTGGTGGATGCCGATGCCGTGGCGCAGCGTCTTCGCCAGCTCGCGGCCGTACGGGCTGCGGAAGTCGGCGTCGTCGAGCGCGCGGGCGATGGCGGTCTTTTCCTCCTTGGTGCAGAAGTTTGTGGAAAGCAGGTCGCGCGCGGTGTCCGCGCAGGTCTTCTGGGTGAAGTGGACGAGATAGATCGGTGCGCGGTCCTGCTCGACCAGCTCGGCCACCTTGTCCTGGAGCAGGGTGGTGGAGTAGGAGAACTCGAGGGGAACGGGCCGTTGGTCCGACTGCACGAGGTCCGTCGGCGCGCCGGTGAGGGCGGTGAGTTTCTGCGTGAAGAACGCCGGATCGCCGATGGTGGCGGACATCAGGAGAAAGCGGGCGCGCGGCAGGGTGAGCAGCGGGACCTGCCAGGCCGCGCCGCGCGAGCGGTCCGAGTAATAGTGGAACTCGTCCATGATCACGTCGTCCACAGCGGCGCGGTTTCCCTCGCGGAGCGCGAGGTTTGCCAGGATCTCGGCGGTGCAGCAGATCACGCGGGCGCCGGGATTCACCGTGGCGTCGCCGGTGATCATGCCGACGTTCTCCGGGCCGAAGTCGCGGCACAGGGCGAGGAATTTCTCGTTGGCCAGTGCCTTGATCGGGACGGTGTAATAAGAGCGGCGGCCTTGGCAGAGCGACTTGAACTGCATCGCCTGCGCCACCAGCGATTTCCCCGAGCCGGTGGGGGTGTTGAGGATGACGTTGTTGCCTTGGAAGATCGAGAGCACCGCCTCCTCCTGGTGGTCGTAGAGTTCGGTGCCGCGCGCCGCGTGGTGGTCGAGGAAAGCGGCGAGAATATCATCTGCGGAAGCGCCCGGAGGGACGAGCGAGGGATCGAGCGGGGCGGGCATGAAATCGGAGCGGCGGTCGGGGTGGCGGCCGGAGGGTAAGGCCGCGCCCGGGATTTCCCACGAAGAATCTCAAGCGGCTCGAGCAGCAGCAGCAGCTTCTTCCGGATTTCTACGTAACTTCGGCCTTCGGACACTGCGTAGTCTTGCTAGAGGACGGGCGGACGGCTAATCCCCGCGCCTCATCTTCATGGAAACCCACCAACGCGCCGCGTTGTTCCTGTTGACCGGCCTCATGGCGCAGCCGGCTCTTTCCGCACCGCCCGTGGCCGACGCGAAGTTATGGCTCACGGCCGAGCAGGGCCTTGTGCTCGACGCCGGAGGCGGCGTCGAGCGCTGGGAAGACCAGTCCGGAAACGGCAACCACTTCGAGCAGCCAACGGCCGAAAAACGCCCGCGGGTGATGGCCGAGGCCTTCAGCGCCGACGAGCACCTGCTGGTGAAGCACAAGCGCCACCAAGCCGGCAACGCGACCTACTCGGGCACCTTGGGCATGGACTTCGTGGTCGAGGATGAGGTGGTCGTCACCGAGCTGGCGGCATTCGACAGCGGCCGCGACGGCCTTGCCGGGACCATCACCATCCAGCTCCGCCAGCGCAACGACGGCGGCACGCCCTTCACCCGCGAGGACGACACCCAGGGCGCCATTCTCGAGCAACTCACCTTCACCCCCGGCGATCCCGGGGAACTGGACGGACCGTACCGCTTCAAGGCGCTGGCCGAGGCGCGGACGCTCGCGCCGGGCTCGTACACCCTGCTGGCCTGGGGTTACACCACCGACAACTACTACAGCGCGGACAACGTGGGGCTCGAGCCGGTCGGTTCGGGCGTCCGCTGGGCGGGGGCGACCCGCTACGGCACGCCGGCGGGCGAGTGGCCGACGAACACCAACGGCGCCTCGCAGTATTCCGGGGCGATGAACCTGCGCTTCCACGCGGCGGGCGAGACTCCGCAGTTCAGTCCGGCGGTGCGCTTCGATGGCATCGACGACGGCCTGCACGGGGTGGAATCGATGAATTTCGGCCGGCCGAGCAGCGTGTTCGTCGTCTTCGAGGGCGAAACCACCGACACGGGCTACATCCTCCAGAACACCTCCACCTCCAACTGGTGGCTGCGCAACGACGGCTACTATGCCGAGGGCTGGGTGCGGAATGCCGACTTCCCGTGGGGTCGGCCGCAGGTGGCGGGGATGATCAGCACGGCGGACGAAACGCGCTCCTATCTGGGCTACAGTGACGTGACGGCCAACGCCAACCTCAAGACCGCGGTGCCGGGACGGCTGGCGCTGGGCGGCGGCAGCGGCCAGAACAACAATCCGTATGAAGTGAAGGTGGCCGAGGTGCTGGTGTACGACCGCCAGCTTTCCGCCAGCGAGATCTGGCGGACCCAGGCTTATCTTTCCGGTAAATATGGCATCGCGCCGCCGGTCGCCGAAACACCGGCCATTTCCCCGCCCGGGCATCTCGGCGAGGGAGACGTGGAGGTGACGCTCGCCACCGGGACGCCCGGCGCGGAGATCCGCTACACGCTCGACGGCAGCGAGCCGGGGCCGGATTCCACGCTCTACGCCGCGCCGTTCGATGTGGCGCGCGGCACGCAGGTGAAGGCGCGCGCTTACCTCGACGGGCACGCCGCCAGCGGAGTGGTGTCCGAGTTCTACGGCGATGCCGACGGCAACGACGTGCCGGTGGGCGGCATGCTCATGTGGCTCCGCGCCGACCGCGGAGTGGAAACCGACGCCGACGGCAAGGTCCGCGCGTGGAAGGACCTCACCGGCAACGGCAACGATATGCTCCAGCGTGTGGCCTGGCAGCGGCCCGCGCCCGTGACTGCCTTCGAGCAGGGCGGCGGCGTGGCGATCCGCTCCCTGTATGGCAACGTCGGCAGCAACACCCACGCGGGAACGCTCGGCACGGACTTCGTGGTCACGGAGCCGATCGTGATCAGCGAGCTGGGCGCCTTCGACCACCTCGGCGACGGCTTCGCGGGATCCGTCACCGTCCAGATCACCACGCGCGACGACGCCGGCACGAGCGAGAGCCCGAATGACGACACGGGTGGCACGGTGCTGGCGGAGGTCGAGTTCACCGCGGCGGAGCCCGGCGCCCTCGATGGGGCGACGCGCTTCAAGCCGATCGCTCCGCTGACCTTGCAGCCGGGCAACTACGCGATCCTCGCGTGGGGTTTTACCGGCGCGAACCAGTACCGCAACAGCTCCGACGGCTGGTGGCTGGAGGACGGGCTGCGGTTTGTCGGAAAGTCGCGCTACATCGGCAGCAACGGCGCGTGGCCGACGACGATGGACGCCCATCCGGTGAAATACAACGGCGCGGGGAACTTCCGCTTCCACAAGTCCGGCGGATCGGCGGTCGCGCGTGAGGCGGTGCGCTTCGACGGCGCGGACGACGGGCTGTGGTCGCTCTCCACCTCATTCATCCAGCGTCCGTCGACGGTCTATCTCGCGTTCAGGAGATATGACGCCGGCATCCTTTTGCAGAACACCTCGGGCGGCTCGTGGTATGTCCGGCAGTCCGGCATCTACTCGGATGGGTGGGTGCGCGACCGGGATTTCCCGATCGGCGCGACGCAGATCGTGGGCGTGAGCAACGGCACCAGCCAGACGCGGGCCTACGTGAACGGCGAGGACTGGACGTTCAACCCGAACGTGGGGACGGTGGCTCCGGGCCGCCTCGCCCTGGGCGGCACAAGCGGCCAATCGAACCAGCCGATCGAGGCGGAAGTGGCGGAGGTGCTCGCCTTCGACCGCGAGCTGACCGAAGCCGAGCGCTGGCAAGTGGAGGCCTATCTGGCCGCGCGCTATGCGCCGGGGAACGCGGTGCTGCCGGAGGTGGCGATCTCGCCGTCCCCGAACATCGGCACGGGACCGGTGACGGTGACTTTGTCGAATGCGGCGGCCGAAGCGGAGATCCGCTACACGACCGACGGCAGCGAGCCGACGGAAGCTTCGCCACTCTACAGTGCGGCATTCGAAGTGGCGCGCGGCACCACGGTGCGGGCGCGGGCTTTCGCTCCGGGCAAGCGGCCCACGCCGGTGGCCGAGGCCTACTACGGCACGTCGGGCGTGGACGATCTCCCCGTCGCCGGGGCAACGATGTGGCTCAGAGCGGACCGCGGCATCGACCGGGACGCGCAAGGCGGCATCTCGCGTTGGCGGGACCTTACCGGCAACGGCAACGACGTCGTCCAGCCCGCGGCCTCGCAGCGTCCGCGCGTTTCGGCGGACGCCTTCGGCAGCAACGCGCAGACCGCCATCCGGATCGGCGACGGCGACGGCAACACGACCTACTCCGGCACGCTCGGCGAGGACTTCGTGGTTTCCGAGCCGGTTTCCATCACTCATCTCGGAGCCTTCGACCACCTGAAGGACGGCTTTTCCGGAACGGTGACCGTGCAGCTCTGGAGCCGGGACGACAAGGGCACGCCGCTGACGCAGACGGACGACGTGCCGGGCGAACTGCTCGCGCAGAAAACGTTCACCTCGGCCGAGCCGGGCACGCCCGAAGGAGCGATGCGCTGGAAGGCGCTCGACGCGGCGGTGGACCTGGCTCCCGGCGCCTACACCATCTACGCGTGGGGTTACACCGGGCAGAACCAGTACTACGAGGGCGACCGCGGGGCGTTCTCGAGCGACCGGCGGTTCCGCTTCATCGGCGTGTCGCGCTACAGCGGCACGGCCGGCGCTTGGCCGACGAACCTGGACAACCGCCAGCTCGACTACAATGGCGCGGCGAACCTCAAGCTCGCTCCTCCGGGCCCGGCCGATGCCGCCCGGCCGGCGGTGGTTTTCGATGGGTCGAACGACGCGCTCCGCGGCGTGGAGACGATGAATTTCGCGCGGCCGTCCACGGTGCTGGTGGCCTTCCGCCGGGACCGGAACGAGAGCGGCTACGTCCTGCAGAGTGCCACGGCCAACTGGTGGATCCGCAACGACGGCTTCTACACCGACGGCTGGGTGTTCAACGAGAACTTCGGCATCCACCGGCCTTACGTGGCGGCGATGATCTCCGGCACTTCCGGAACGCGGGCGTTTCTCGACGGACGCGAGGTGACGGGCAATGCGAACCTGAGCTCGCCCGCTCCGGGCCGGCTGGTGATGGGCGGCGCCAACGGCAACCAGAACGACCCGATCCCGGTGAGCGTCGCGGAGATGGTGGTCTTCGACCGGGCGCTCGATGCCGCCGAGATCTGGCGGATGCAGGCCTATCTCGCCGAGCGCCATGAGATTTACCAACCGATGGTCGAAGCGCCCACCATCACACCGCCCGGCGGCTACGGCACCGGCGACGTGGAGGTGACCCTGGCGACGATCACCGCTGGCGCGGAGATCCGCTACACGCTGGATGGCAGCGAGCCGCAGGAGACGTCGGCGCTCTACGCGGGACCGTTCACCATTTCCCGCGGGACGACCGTGCGGGCCCGCGCATTTTTGGCCGGCGGCGCGCCGAGCCGGGTGAGCGAAGGCTTCTACGGCCAGCAGGAATCCCATCCGCTGCCCGTGACGGACACGGCGATGTGGCTGCGTGCGGACCGCGGCGTGGAGACGAACGGCGATGGCACGGTGGCACGGTGGCGCGATCTTTCCGGCAACGGCCGGGACGTGGTGCCGACGAAGCCGCACAAGGCGCCGGTGCTCGTTTCCGAAGCCTTCGCCGGAGCGGTCCAGCCGGTGGTGAAGGTGCCGGCCGGCTCGACCGGTGGCACGACGTACGCCGGTGCGGTCGGTGCGGATTTCATCGTCGAGTCGCCGGTGGAGATCACCCACCTCGGGGCGTTCGACCATCTCGGGGACGGGTTTTCAGGAACGATCACCGTGCGGCTTCATCGCGTCGACGAGAAGGGAACGCCGGTGCTGACGGACGACGCCAGCGCCGCGGTCCTGGCGACCGCGACCTTCACGAACGCCGCACCCGGCGAGCTGGACGGCGGTTGCCGTTATCTCGCCTTGGCGGAGCCGATCGCGCTCGAGCCGGGAAGATATCTTATCGAGTCGCACGGCTGGGCCGGCGGCGACAGTTACAACAACAGCGCCGCATCGCATTGGGACGAGACGAGCGGCATGGGGCTGACGTTCCCCGGCGTGAGCCGCTACGGCAACGCCACCAATCTTGAAAGCCTCTTCCCCGGCAGCCGCCACAACGACAATCGCTATCTCTCGGCGGGAACGTTCAAGTTCCGGTCATCCGGCGACGAGGCGGAGCCGTACAGCGCGGTGCGGTTCGACGGCGTGGACGACGGCCTGCTCGGCCCCGCGAACTACCTGGTCGGCCGGCCCTCGACGGTGTTCCTCGTTTTCAACCACCTCAACGGCCCGGAAGGCCGACTGCTCCAGAGCGGCAACGGCCACAACTGGCTGCTTGGCACGCACTCGAGCCAGGATGGCATGTATGCCGACGGCTGGGTGGCGCAGCACCAGATCAAGGCGAACACGCCCTCGCTCAGCATCGCCGTGCAGGAGCCGGGGGACTCCCGCTATTTCCACAATGGCGTGGATCTCACGACGAACCCGAATGCGAGCGGTGTGCTCGGCCGCGTCGCCCTCGGTGGTGCGGAAGGCACGTACAACGAGCCCGGCAGCAACGAGCTCGTCGAGTTGGTCGTCTACGACCGCGTGCTCGCCCCGGGCGAGCGCCAGCGGGTGGCCGCGGCCTTGGCGGAACGCTACCGCCTGCCGCTCGAGCCGCTCGCGGCTCCGCTCGCGAGCCCGGATGGCGGCTACTTCGCCGCCGAGCGGACGATGTCCCTCAGCCACCCGATCACCGGCGCGGAAATCCGCTACACCACCGACGGCAGCGAGCCGACGGAAAGCTCGCCGCTCTACACCACGCCGATCGCGATCTCTTCGTCGCAGACGGTGAAGGCGAAGGCGTTCCTCGGCGGCTACCTGCCGAGCCCGGTGGAAGAGAGCCGGTTCATCGTCGATCCGGCGGCGACGAACGTCCCGCAGCGCCAGGCAATGCAGCTTTGGTTGCGCGCCGGCACCGGCACCGAACTGGCGGAGGACAAAGTGGCCGTGTGGCGCGACCTTTCCGGCCGCGGCATGGACGCGCGGCAGACGAACGCGGACGCGCGGCCGGCGCTCGGCGCCACCGCCGTCGGCGGCGCGCCGGGCATCGTGTTCGACGGCTCGAACGACTTCCTGCAGATGCCCGAGGGCTTCCGCGACTGGAGCCAAGGGCTCACGGCGATCTTCGTGATGCGGCCGGAAAGCACCGGCAGCTGGCAGCGGTTGATCGACCTCGGCCGCGGGCCGGACAACAGCAACATGCTCTTCGCGCGCAACGGCACGTCGAACAGCTTCACCTTCGGCACGAATCCGCATTCGGTCAGTGCGGCGGATTCCTTCCTGCCGGCGACGAACGCGTCGATTTCCGTCACGCTCACGCCGGCCGGACTGGCGAAGATTTTCGTCAACGGCTCGCTCGTCTCGGAGTCCACCGGCTTCGCCCTGCCGCCGACGATCCTGCGCACGCTCAACTACGTAGCGCGCAGCAACTGGAGCCAGGACGCCTATTTCTCCGGCGCGATTTCCGAAGTGATCCTCTACAACTCGGTGCTCGGCGATCTCGAGCGCGAGACCTTGGAAACCTCGATCCGCCAGATATATGGCATCGCCAGCTCCGCGACCGGTACGGTGGCATTCTCGCCGGACGCCTCGCAGCTCTACCCGAATGGCGTGGACGTGACGCTTTCCACCGTCACGCCGGACGCCGCGATTTACTACACGCTCGACGGCAGCGCGCCGAGCGAGGCCTCCGCGCGCTACACCGCGCCGATCCCGCTGAGCGCTTCGACGCGCGTCCGCGCTCGGGCGTATGCGGAAGGTTTCAATCCGAGCCAGTTCAGCGAAGCGACCTACTTCATCGGCCAGCCGCCGGCGAGTGGCGACGGCTTGCTGGGGAACTACTATCCTTCCAGTGATTTGAGCGGCACGCCGGTGACGCGCGTCGATCCGCAGGTGAACTTCGCGTGGGTCGCAGGAACGCCGGACCCGGGCATCCCGGCGGACGGATTCTCCGTGCGCTGGACCGGCAAGGTGATGCCGCGCTTCACCGAGGCCTACACGTTCTTCACCAGCACCGATGACGGAGCACGCCTGTGGGTGGACGTGAACCGCGACGGCGTTTTCGACGACGCCACCGAGCTGCTGATCAACGACTGGACGATCCACAGCGAGACCGAGCGGACCGCCGCGCCGGTGAACCTCACGGCCGGCCAGCTCTACGACATCAAGCTGGAGTACTTCGAGAACACCTCGCACGCCACGGCCCGGCTGCTTTGGCGATCCGAATTCAGCGAACCGAAGGCGGTCATCCCGCAGAGCCAGTTGTTCTCCAACGCGCAGTTCAGCCAGACGGTCGCCACGCCGGTGATCTCGCCGGCCGGCGGGACCTACACCTCGGCGGTGGACGTCACGATTTCCTCCGGCACGAGCGGCGCGACGATCTATTACACGACGGACGGCAGCGAGCCGGACACCAACGCGCAGGTTTACGGCGGGCCGTTCAACATCGGCGTCGATACCGTTGTCCGGGCGAAGGGCTACAAGGCCGGCTTCAATCCGAGCGGCATCGCGACGGTCAGTTATGACATCGACGCGCTGCCGCCGCAGATCACGTCGTTCACGTGGAACACGGTCGCCATCGAGAATGGCGAAACGTTCACCGCGAAGGGAACCCTCGCCGCCACGGCAACCGACAACCAAGGCATCGCCAGCGCCGAGTTCTACTATCTGCCGGAAGGGGCGATCACGCCGATCTTGATCGGCCGCGACACGAGCCCGGCGGGTGGCCTGACGGCGACCTGGGACGTGGCCGGCATCCAGGACGGGAACTATCAGGTGATCGTCCGCGTCTTCGACAGCTCGGGCATCTGGTCCGAGAGCACCCGCGACATCGCGGTGGCGCTGGCCTTGCTGCCGGCTCCGGAGATCGTCCTGCCGACCAGCGGCATTTCCGTGCAGGATCCGGTGGTGGCGCTGAAGGTGCAATCGGTCGCCGGCGCGAACATCCGGCTCTTCCGCGACAATGTGTTCATCTTCGCCGGATATGCCAACAACAGCGGCGTGTTCGAGTATCTCGCGCCGCTGCCGACCGGCACGAGCGTCTTCAAGGCGGTCGCGCAGAACCGCGCTGGGGCGAGTCCGGCTTCGAATTCCGTGACGGTTTCCCGCGTCCGCGAGTTCCCGCAGCTCGGGCTTTCGTTCGACCAGAACACGGTGGCCGAGGGAGCGCCGATCACCGGCACGGTCTCCATTCCCGCGGCGACGGCGAATCCGCTGATCGTGGAAATCTCGACCAACAAAGCGAGCCAGCTCGAGACGGTGGCTCCGGTGACGATCCCCGCGGGCGCCACGAGCGCGACGTTCTCGTTGATCGCGCGGCAGGACACGATCATCGAGTTGCTGACGACGGCGCAGATGACGGCCTCGGCGGTGGAGCACAAGAGCCGCACCGTGGAGATCTTCGTCGCGGACGACGACTATCCGGAGATCGCGCTGACGCTCGAGGCTTCCTCGGTTTCCGAAAAACACGGCAACTTGGTGGGAACCGTGAGCCGCGCCGTGGCAACCGATCGCTCCCTGCGCGTCGAGATTTCCAACAGCAAGCCGGGCGAAGTGACCGCGCCGAGTCATGTCGACATCCCGGCGGGCAAGACTTCCACGACGTTCACCTTGAACGTCGTCGACGACACGCTGAACGACGGCAACCAAGTCGCCGTGCTCAAGGGCCAGGTGGTGGTGAGCGGCTCGGTGGTCGCCACCACGCCGGAGGTTTCCCTCGAGGTGCGCGACGACGAAGGTCCGCTGCTCGCGATTGAGCTGGCCAAGCCGTTCGTCGCTGAAGGTTCGTCCATCAACGCGATCCTGCGGCGCACCGGCACGGCCAACACCTCGGCGGTGACGGTGAACCTCAGCGCCGATCCGACGGGTCAGCTGACCTTCCCGGCGAGCGTGAACATTCCCGCGGGACAGGATCAGGCGGGTTTCGCGGTGAGCGCGCCGAGCGGTCCGGAGACCGGTTCGCGGCCGATCACGCTGCGGGCTTCCGCCGCGAGTTATACCGACGGTTTCGCCACGCTCACGGTGAGCGACGCCAGCCTGCCGGAACTCGCGGCCTCGGCCCTCGCTGCGCCGGATTCCGCGGCGAGCGAGACGTATGCATCGATCAGCTACCGTGTGGACAACTTCGGCAGCGCGCCGACCGCAGGGCCATTCGTCGAGCGCGTGTTCCTCTCGAAGGATCCCTCGCCGAGCAGCGACGACGCGTTGGTGCGCCAGGTGGACATGAGCGGCGAAGTGGCCGCGGGCGGAAATTACACGCGGAACGTCACCATTCTCACGCCACGGCAAACCGGGACGTATTATGTCATCGTCACGGTCGATGCCGGCAATGCCATCTCCGAGATTGACGAAGCCAACAACACCACGGTGCTGGCCAAGCCCTTCGAAGTTCGCGCGGCCTACAACGCGACCGTCCAGACCGACGTGGACATCGTCCCGGCGAACACGCCGATCGTTTTCCACGGCAGCGCCACGAAGGAGAACGGCCAGCCGGCCGGCAACTCGATGGTGAACATCCACATCCGCCTCAACGGCACCACCCGCGTGATCTCGGCGGTGACGAACTCCGCGGGCCAGTTCACCACCACCTGGACGCCGCTGCGCAACGAAGGCGGCGTCTACTCGATCGGCGCTACCCACCCGGGCTCGACCGGCGCGCCGGAGCAGGACGGCTTCGAGATTCTCACGCTCGGCTTCGACGGGCCGAACGCGATCGTGATGAACGAAGGCGAGACGGTCGTCACCCAGGCGAAGCTGCGGAACCCGAACGCGCGTCCGCTGACGGGGCTGTCCATCGAGACCGGCGAGCTGCCCGAGGGGCTGACGATTTCCCCGCAGCTCCCGGCCACGACGCTGGCGGCCGGCGCGGAGATGACCGTGCCGATCAGCGTTTCCGCGGCCAGCGCCTTCGCCGGCAACGGCAGCTTCACGCTGGCGGCGGACACGGCCGAAGGCGTGACGATGCAGGCGTCGATGAACGTCCGCATCGAGCTGCTCAAGCCGGTGCTCACGCTCGACCCGGGCAGCCTCGGAGCTTCCGTGCTGCGCGGAACTTCCCGCACCGCGAGCTTTGTCATCACCAATACCGGCGGGCTCGAGACCGGCGACATCGAGGTGCTGCTGCCGGACCTGCCGTGGCTCACGGTGGCCTCCGCGAATCCGATCGAATCGCTCGAGCCGGGTGAATCCGCCGCCGTTTCCGTGGTCCTCGCACCGGGCGTCAACGTGCCGCTCACCGAGTTCACCGGCAGTCTCGCGCTGAATCCGGAGAACGGCACCGGCAAGGCCGTGCCGTACCGCTTCCGCGTCGTCTCGGACATGAAGGGCGACCTGGAGATCGAGGTGCAGGACGAGCTGACCTTCTTCACCGCCGAGGCCCCGCGGCTCGCGGGGGCGAAGGTGACGGTGCGCGACGCGATCAGCTCGGTGCAGGTGGCGACGCTCACGACGCCGGAATCGGGCGTGGTGACGTTCCCCGGTTTGAACGAAGGTTGGTATCGCGTGGAGGTCACCGCGCCGGACCATGACTCGTTCTCGAACAACTATTATATCAACGCCGGCCAGACGAACCGCCACGAGGTTTTCGTTTCGAAGCGGCTGGTGAAATACAGCTGGAAGGTCGAGGAGATCGAGATCCAGGACGTCTACCAGGTGAAGGTGGAGGCCACCTTCGAGACCAATGTGCCGGCGCCGGTGGTGACCGCCACGCCGGGAACGTTCGACGTTTCCGACCTCATCGCGCTCGGCCAGAGCAAGACGATCAACGTGACGCTCGAGAACCACGGCTTCATCGCCGCGCAGGAGAGCGCGTTCCGCTTCTCGGAGCATCCGTTCTATCAGTTCACGCCGCTGGTGACGAACATCGGCACGATCCCGGCGAAGAGCTCGCTGGTGGTGCCGGTGCAGATCACGCGCGTCGGCGTCTTCGGCGATGACGGTGGCATCGTGACGCTGGAAAGCGGCGAACGCGGGCTTGTCACCGCCCGCGGCGTCGAGCGCAAGGCGAACGTCCCGTGCAGCGCGGCGGGCGCGGTGGATTACAACTATCCGTGCGGACCTCACCTCGTGAGCCGGGCGGTGCAACTCGCGATCAACGGCGTGCAAGGCGGCTGCGGCGGCACGAGCAACCCGAACGCCGGCCAGGAATTCATCATCGAACTGAACCGCTTCTACGGCGAACGCCCGGGCGGCAACAGCGGCCGCGAAGGCGGGCTCGAGCCGACCGGCGGGCTGCTCGGCTTCGAGTCGCTCGACCCGTGCACCGCGCTCTGTCTCTCCCGTGCGGCGCTCGACTGCGTGGTCGGCTTCGGCCCCACGCCGCTGGCCTGCGCCTACGCCGGAGCGAATTGCGCGGCATCGAACGGCGACGCGCTGACCTGCGCCGGTGCCGGGCTTTGCTGGGCCGGTCCCGCGGTGAACGCCGGCTTCTGCGTGCTGGGAACGATCAACTGTTTCATGCCCTTCAGCGGACCGATCGGCGGCAGCGGGCTCGCTCCGGATGACGATCCGGGCGGCTACGCGCCGAAGGATTTCGCGGCGCGGACCGCGGCCGTCGGCTTCATTTTCCCGCCGGCGGCGCGGGAGTTCGATCTCCGCACGGCCGCGGCTTGGGCGAATGTCGAGCCGGCGCTCGAGATGCAGGCGCTCATCCTTGGCAGCAAGGAGCGCGTGTTGATGCAATCCCAGCCGGGCATGGAAGAGATGATGGCCGCGATGCGAGCGGCGGCGGTGCCGTCCAGCGCGGATGGCGCGGTCATCAACGCGGCGGAAATCGCCGAACTGCAGACCGAAGCCGCCGCGGCCGGGTTGTCGTGGGATTTGTTCTCGCCGATCGTCGCGCGGCTCAACCGCACCGTGGATTACAACACCCGCGGCATCTACAATCCGGAAGATGTGCCGGAAGGTGAGAGCCTGGATTTCATCCCGCGCGACGAGCTCCAGTTCCTCGCCCAGCAGGTGATCGAGGCGCAGGAGAAGAGCCAGGCGCAGGGATTCGTCGATCCCTTCCATGAGTTCACCGTCCGCTCGGACGAGCTGCGCGAGGAGCTCACCGGCGGCCAGGGCGGCACCTGCGCGAAGGTGAAGATCCAGCTCAGCCAGGATGTGATGATGACGCGCACGGCCTTCCGCGCCACGCTCGAGCTCGAGAACGAGCGCGACGAGGAACTCACGGCGGTCGGCTTCGACCTGAAGGTGCGCGACGAACAAGGCCAGCCGGCCGAGGATTTGTTCAACATCCAGATCACCCAGCTCACCGGGCTGGAAGCGGCCGACGGCACCGGCGAGATCGGCGCGCAAGGGAAGGGGACCGTGCAGTGGACGCTCATCCCGCGCGACACCGCGGCCTTGGAGATCGCCACGAGATATACCGTCGGCGGCACGATCCACTACGTCCAGAGCGGCACGGAGTTCAACATTCCGGTCTCAAACGTGCCGATCACCGTGCGGCCGGACGCGGCGCTCAGCCTGAAGTATTTCCACCAGCGCGACGTCTTCAGCGACGACCCGCACACCGATGCGATCGAGCCGTCGATCCCCTACAAGCTGGCGGTGATGGTGGAAAACAACGGCCACGGCGACGCCCGCAACCTCAAGATCATTTCCGGCCAGCCGGAGATCGTGGACAACGAGAAGGGGCTGTTCATCGACTTCAAGATCATCGGCACCGAGGTGGACGGCCAGTCGCTCAGCCCGTCGCTCACGGCGGACTTCGGCAACGTCGCGCCGGGGCAGCGGAAGATCGCCACCTGGTTGATGACGAGCACGCTGCAGGGCCTGTTCCTCGACTACACGGCGACCTTCGAGCACGTCAGCGGCCTCGGCGACAAGCGCCTCTCGCTGCTGCAGAACGTCGAGATCCACGAGATGATCCGCATGGTGCGCGACCAGCGCCCGGGCGCGGATTCCGCTCCGGATTTCCTCGTCAACGACGTGGTGGACGCGAACGACTACCCGGACACGATCCACTACAGTAACGGCGGGACGGATCTGGTGACGCTCAAGCAGAGCGGCAATTTCACCGGTACGCTTTCGCCGCAGAACCTGACGCTCACGCTCGACGTCGGCGCCTTCACTGGCTGGAGCTATATCCGCCTGCCGGATCCGGGGAACGGCAAATACCGCCTCGTTTCCGTGGTTCGCTCGGACAGCCGCACGCTGCCGATCGACTTCAACGCTTGGCAGACGGACCGCACGTTCATCGGCGGCGGCCGTCGCCCGAGATATGAGAACATCCTGCATCTCGCGGACAGCGACAGCACCGGAGTTTATACACTGACCTACGCTCCGGCCGCGGCGGCGGACATCGTCCCGCCGAGCAGCCTCGTGAAAGCCATGCCGGCACTCAGCCCCGCGGAGATTCCGGTGTTCTGGAGCGGCACGGACAACGTCGGCGTCGCGAACTTCGATGTGTTCGCTTCGGTGAACGGCGGGCCGTTTGCCCTCTGGAAGGAAAAGACGACCGCCACCGGCGCGATCTTCTCCGGCCAGCCGGGTGCGACTTACGCCTTCTACTCGATCGCCCGCGACAACGCCGGCAACGTCGAGGCGAAAGCCGCCGCGGCGGAGGCCTCGACCGAGGTCGGCGTGGCGAACCAACCGCCGGTGCTCGCGGCCATTTCCGCGCAGAGCGTGAACGAGGGCAGCGTCTTCACCTACAAGGCGACCGCCACCGACGCCGACGGGCCGGCGGGCGACATCCGCTACTCGCTGGCCGAAAAGCCGGCCGGGATGGTGATCAACGCCCTGACCGGTGTGATCTCCTGGCCGACCGGCGAGACCGACGGCGGGCGGACGGTGACCGTCACCGTCGCCGCCACCGACAGCGCGGCCGTTCCGGGCGTCGCCACGCGGACGTTCCCGCTCAGCGTGATCGATGTGAACAGCGCGCCGGCGATCACCGCGTTGGGTCCGCAAACGGTGCAGGCCGGCGGCGTGCTCATCGCCGACCTCGACGCCAGCGACGGCGACCTGCCGGCGCAGACGCTCACGTTCTCGCTGGTGACCGCTCCGGCCGGCGCGGCGATCGATCCGGCGAGCGGCGTGGTGACGTGGTCGCCCACGGCCGAGCAGGCCGGCAGCCATGGCTTCACCGTTCGCGTTTCCGACAACGGAACGCCGGCGCGCTTCGCGGAGACGAGCTTCGCGGTGAACGTCGTCGCGCCGACCAACCGGCCGCCGCAGTTCACGAAGGTGCCGGTCGTGCTCTGGACGAAGGGGCAGACGTACACGCTCATGGTTTCCGCCACCGATCCGGACGGCGATGCCATCACCCTCGCGGCGAACGTTTCGTCCGCGCCCGGAGCGAGCTTCGCGGACCAGGGCGGCGGCAACGGCCAGCTCGCGTGGAACCTCGCGACGACGGACAGCGGCACCTACAACATCCCGGTAACCGCCACCGCCAACGGCAGCACGGTCAACGCCACCATCAAGATCCGTGTGGCCGAGAACGACCTCTACTGGACGTGGGTGAAGGAAACCTTCGGCGACTTGCCGGTCGGCTTCGATCTCTCGCAGATCGAGCTCGATGCGGACCCGGACGGCGACGGCCGCGGCAACGTCCACGAGATGGCGCTGCTGACGAACCCGCTCGCCAAGGACTCCGTGCCGGTGGAGATGAGCGTCGAGATGGAAGATCCGTTCGGCAGCATCCGCCTGCGGACGCACCGGCGCAAGGGCTCGGACGTCTTCGTCAACCTCGGGCTCGAACGCAGCGGCAGCCTGACCGGCGACTGGCAGAACGTCCCGGCCGTGGATTGGAACGCGACCATCGACGCCAACGGCGATGACGACGGGAAACCGCACACCGAGTCGGTCGATTTCGAGCTGTTCGAATTCTATCCGGATGGCATACCTTCGAAGCGCTTCTACCGCCTCGAAAGCTCGCGCAAGTAACACTCCACCCCGCCCGCTTCCATGATTCCGCGTTCGTTCCAGACGTTCTGCCTCGGCAGCCTGATCCTCGCCGGAAACGCCGGCGCCGCCATTGTCGACTGGTTCCAGCTCAGTCCAGGAGCCACTCCGGGAGCCTTCGACCTCGTGGACGACCGGGGTCATGTTGCTGTCAGTGGAAGCATGATCGTCGGCAGCGGAACGTCATTCCCGGGGTTTCCGGCGGCGCAGACGCTGGATCATGCGTTCTGGAGCACCGCGCCAGAGACTCTCAACAGCGAGACCGGGAACGGCACCGTCACGGGCTTCGAGGTCCGCGTTGCTCCGCAGGGCGGAGGGGACGTGAGCTACGCCATCGAGCTGGAGGTCCCTCGAAACCGCCATCTGCATCTCGCTGTCGGGCAACTTTTCGCCTCCCCGGCGGCGTCCACCGGCAGCGTGCTGATCTCAACCATCAGCGATGCCGGCTCCAGCACCATCACCTTGCTCGAGAGCCTCGTTTGGAACAACGGCGTCAAGGCCTTTACTGAGAACTTGGACTGGGACGGAACCCAGCTCTCGCCGGCGGATGGCGCGGACGGCGAGTCGCAGGTCGCGTTCTTCCGGATCGAGCCGCTCTACGGCGCGAACGCGAAGATCCGTCTGGAAATTCCCTCCGCCTACAACGTCGGCAGTGGCGACGCGCTCACCTTCGCGATCGGCGGGATCATTCCCGAACCTGGCACGGCGATGTTGGCGGCCTTTGGCTCGCTCTTGCTCCTGCGCCGCCGGCGGTGATCGCTCCCGCCTGACGCTGCTTCATGTCGCCAGTTGCGCGACCCTTCTGGTCGCGTCCACCGGATGGATTCTCCGCGATCATGATCCTGAGAAGTCGTATCGACATCTTTTTCCGTTTATCGTCGCCGCGAGTATCTCGGCGCTGGTTTCAGTGGCGCTACCGGCGATCGAGATATTCATCGCCCGATACTCTGGAGCTCTCCATCAAAGGGGGCCGACCACGGTGCTCAACGGGCTCCTGCTTGGATGGTGTCTTCCCGTGCTTGGCATCTTCCCGGCGATCGGCAGGCGGGCGCGGCTGATGATTTTTCTTCCGGCGATCACCTTGCTGATCGTTCTCCTGGAGACGCCGCTCACCCGGCAGTGGTTCGTCTGAGGCGAGCTTGCCCGGGTCTCACCGCGCTGCCCGGGCGGAACGGAACCGCCAGGGAGAAACCTTGTTTTCCCTGGCGGTCCGGTGTTCAGCTGCTCTTGCGAGCGGATCAAGGGGGGCAATAAGGCGCTGGACTGGAACCGGGGGCCATGAGCGGACACACCGCTTTCAGCCGTCCAACGTGGAAGGGAATCCAATCACGCTCCGCCGGAATCCGCCATTCCACTTTGGAGGGGGGTGGCTGCCGCGTCCGGGCGAGCGGGGACCGACACGAAAAGGTCGCCGCGTCGCTGCGCGCCGATCCGGGTGCAGGTCTGGCGCGCCCAGAGCGAGGCGGCGTGGCGGTTGCAGACGCCCGCCTTGTCGAAAACCGACGCGACATGCGCCTTCACCGTGTGGAGGCCGATGCCCATCAGCGCCGCGATTTCGCCGTTGCTCTTGCCTTGGTCGAGCCACCAAAGCGTCTCGGCTTCCCGGGGTGTCAGGCCGGCTTGAGCGAGTGTTTCCGGAGCGACTTCGCTCGAGGCGGAGGCCAGCGCCTTCGCCAGCGCGTAGGCGTTGGCAAGGTGGGCTTGGGCGAGCTCGAGCACGTCGAGTTCCTCTTGGCTGAAGTCCGGGCCGCCGGCGCGCTCGATGCCGAAGAACATCACTTCATCCGGATCCGTGCGGACGTGGAGGGCGCAGTGGTTGTCGACGCCCAGACGGCGGTAGACCTCGCTGTAAAGGTCGAGCTGGCGGAACTGGCGGAGCGTGTAGAAGTGGCTGCGGCAGAACGGCCGGCCCGCGTTGACGTCCGGATCCCAGCGGTAGAGATCGTAATTTCCCATCAGTCGCCCGAGCGCCTCCATCGCCGGCTCGAGATCCGGGTGGGCGTGATCGAAGCCGATCTCGAGGGTGTCCTTGCTCGTCCGGAGGACGCCGCAGGCCATGAACTCCGACGGTACGAAGGCGCGGATGAACTCATAACTCCGCGGGATGAAGTTCTCAGGCACCAGACCCGGCGCATATAGTTCCAGGCAGGCCTTGCCGAAGGATTTCGTATCCAAGGACATGCCGGAGAGGATTGTCCGGGAAAGAAGAAGATGTCACGCCTTCTGAAGGAGCATTTTCTGGAGCTTCCAGCGAGGGGGTTAACTGCCGCTAATCGTCGCCCAACAACCCCTTGAGTCCGCCGAAGAAACTCCCCAGCTCCTCGCTGCTCGCTTCGGCGCCCATGATCTCGTCGTAGCTGGTGTGGTTGACGAAGGCATCGTCGAGCTCGCCGATGAAGCTGCTGGCCTGGCAGCCGACTTCCTGGCCCCACTTCTTCCGCTTCGAGCAGTAGGTCATGGTGAGCTGGTCCTGCGCGCGGGTGATGCCCACGTAGAGCAACCGCCGCTCCTCGTCCTTTGTCCCTTCTGCGATCGAGCGGGTGTGCGGCAGGAAGCCCTCCTCCAGGCCGACCAGGAACACGATGGGAAACTCCAGCCCTTTCGAGGCGTGGAGCGTGATGAGCGTCGCGCCCTGTTTTTTCTCGAGATCGTCGTCTTCCCGATCCGAGGCCAAGGCGCTTTCATCGAGGAACGACTGGAGCTTTTTCCCCTTCGCCACGTGGGCGCGCAGGCTGTCGACGACGCTGAAAACGCCCTCTCCGCGCTGCAGGCGTTCCTGCTCGGTCTTGCAGCCGCGCTCGAGCCACGGGATGTATTCCATCTCCTTGAGCATGCCGCCGAGGACGTCCGCCGGGTTCTCCTTGTTGAGGTCGATCCGGGCCTTCGCGCCGGCGATCATCGCGACGAAATCCTCGATGGCCGTGCGCGCCTTCGGTCCGAGCGTCGCGGTGAAATCCGGGTCGCACAGCGCCTCCCAGACGCTCTCGTGGTGCTCGCGGCTCCAGTCGGTGGCCAGCACCGCCGTCGTCTGGCCGATCCCGCGGTTCGGCGCGTTGAGCACGCGGAGCAGGGGAACATCGGCGTCCGGCGAGGCCAGGAGCTGGGCGTAGGCGAGCACGTCGCGCACCTCGCGGCGGTCGTAGAAACTCTGCGCGCCGACCATCCGGTAGGGGATCTTCCGCTCGCGGAAGGCCAGCTCGAGCTTGCGGCTCTGGCTGTTGGTGCGGAACAGGACGGCGAAGTCCTCCCAGTTCCGGCCGACCGCGCCCTTCTCGCCGAGGATCTCCTCCGCGATGAATTCCGCCTCCTCGTCGTCGCCCGGCATGGCCACGATCCGCACGAAGTCGCCGCCTTGGCGGGTGGAGCGCAGGATTTTCTCGCGCCGTCCGCGGTTGTGGCGGATCAGCGAGTTCGCCGTGTGGAGGACCGCGTGGGTCGAGCGGTAGTTTTCCTCGAGCCGGATGACCCGCGGGTCCGGGAAAAACCGCTCGAACTGCAGGATGTTCGCGCTCTCCGCGCCGCGCCAGCCGTAGATCGACTGGTCGTCGTCGCCCACCACGCAGACGTGGTAGGGCGGGCCGACGAGTTGCTGGAGCAGCTGCATCTGCAGCGCGTTCGTGTCCTGGAACTCGTCCACGGTCACGCGCTTGAAGCGTCCGCGGAAATGCTGCCGGACGTCCGCGTGCTCGCGCAGGATCTTCTCGGCGAGGAGCAGGAGGTCGTCGAAATCCACCGCGTTCTGCGCGCGCAGCTCGTTCTGGTAGGCGACGGCGAGCGTGGCGAAAAAGTCGTCCTCGAGGTCGGCGGGATCGAGGCCCTTGTTCTTCGCGTTCGAGATCGCGGAGAGCACCTCGTCGGGCTTCACCTTTTCGTCGCTGCCGCCCTTGCGGACGAGGAGCTGGCGCATCATGCCGACCTGGTCGGAGTGCGAGCAGATCGAGAAGTTCTTCTTGTAGCCGAGCTTGTCGATGCCGCCGCGGAGGATGCGGACGCAGAGCGAGTGGAACGTGCAGACCGTCATCTCGCCGGCCGCCTTTTTCGAGACCATGCCGCCGATGCGCTCGCGCATTTCGTTGGCCGCCTTGTTGGTGAAGGTGACCGCCAGGATGTTCTCGGGCGCGATCCGCTTCTCCAGCATGTGGGCGATCCGGCAGGTGACGGTGCGGGTTTTCCCGGTTCCCGCGCCGGCGAGGATCAGCACCGGGCCGTCGAGCGCGCCCACCGCCTCGCGCTGGGCCTGGTTCAGGGAATCGAAGGAAAACGCGGCAGCCATCGGCGCGCGGAGAGATGCACGCACCGCGCCCGGCGTTCAATGCGGAAGATCGGAGGCGGGATTTCGCGGATGGAGGTTGTCGCGGGGCCGGAGCGGGGGTTGCATGGGACGATGGAACGGACGGTGCGTGTAATGGCAGCCGGGTGCGCGTTTCTCTTCGCCGCGGAGGTGATGGTTGCGTGGCAGTGCCTGGCCGAGGCCTGCGATGACGGCTGGGCGGGCCGGGTGCATTCCGGCCCCGGGAAGCTGATGCTCGCGACCGCGCCTTTCGGGCTGTTCTGGCTGGTCACGCCGTTGCTGGTGGCACTCACCCACTGGACGCTCACCGGGAACCGACCGATCGCGGGGCATGCGCTGGTGTTTCCGATGATCCTCGTCGTGTTGGGACTTGGTCTGCTTGCGGTCACCATGGAGCTTTGTCGGGGCGCGCTCTACATGGACGGGTGGCTGGCCGGGGATCTGGTGAAATGGGCCGTTCACGGCGGGGTGGCGCTGTTCCTGGCGGTCCGGCTCGTGTGGTGGTGGCGGGCGCCCCGGGTGCCGGCGGACGGGCCCGCATGACCCGTGGAGGGGGCGGGATTCCGCCTTTACAAGCCGGCGTTCCGGCCTTCGTTTGCCGTCCATGCGCCTCCTCGGAAACCCGCTCCTGCTGGCTTTGTTCTCCATTTCCTCCGCCCATGCCCTGATCCTCGGCAGCTTCAACGTCCGCTACGACAATCCCGGTGATGTCGAGCGTGGCAACGACTGGCCACGGCGTGCGCCGGTCGTGGCGAACCTGATCCAGTTTCACAACTTCGACGTGCTCGGGACCCAGGAGGCGTTCCATCACCAGGTCGAGGACCTGCAGAAACTTCTGCCCGGCTACGACCACACCGGCGTCGGGCGGGATGATGGAGAGCAAAAGGGCGAGTTCGCCGCGATCTTCTTCAAGAAGGACAAGTTCCGCCTGCTCGACAGCGGCACGTTCTGGCTCTCGGAAACGCCGGAGGAACCCGGCAGCCGCGGCTGGGACGCGGATCTTCCGCGGATCTGCACCTGGGCGAAGCTCGAGCCGACCGACGGCGGCGAGCCGTTCTGGATGTTCAACGTCCACTTCGACCACCGCGGCCGCGAGGCCCGGCTCGAGAGCGCGAGGCTGGTGCTCGAGAAAATCGATGAGCTGGCCGGCGACGATCCGGTGGTGCTGGCCGGAGATTTCAACGTGAACCAGGACAACGAGGCCTACCGCCTGCTGCACACGTCCGAGCGCCTCGACGACGCCCGCGAGAACGCGGCGGTGCGCTACGAGCTCAACGGCACCGCCAACAACTTCCGCATGGATTTCCACACCGAAAGCCGCATCGACCACATCTTCCTCAGCAGCCACTTCAAGCCGCTGCGCTGGGGCGTTCTCACCGATTCCTACCGCGTCGTCCCACCGGCAGAAGACGAGGAGAATTCCGGCAACTTCCCCGGCGAGGTCCGCTTCCGCGAAGCCGAGGCCCGGCTACCCTCCGACCACTACCCGGTCCTCGCCGAAGTCGAGCGGCGGTGAAAAGTCCGCAATTCCGCAATCCGCGATCCGCAACCGAAAGTGGGCCCGGTGGGGTTCGAACCCACGACCAAGGGATTATGAGTCCCCTGCTCTAACCGCTGAGCTACAGGCCCGGTGTGCCGTGTGGGGCGGGGGGAGCGTAGGCGCGGCGGGGCATGGGCGGCAAGTGAAGATGACGGGCAGGTCTGGAGACCCGCGGTCCGACGGGCGGGTCTGGGGACTCGCGATCCGGTTCGGTGGCTGGTAGGGTCGGGGCATGCCCGAACGCTTTGCTCTCGCTCCGCTGGATCTCGCGCTGGTCGGACTCTACGTGGTCGTGGTGATCGGCATCGGGCTGGCGGTGGGCGGGAAATTCAAGTCGGCGGCGGACTACTTCCTCGCCGGGCGCGGGATGATCTGGCCCTTCGTGGGCATTTCGCTGTTCGCCTCGAACATCTCGTCCACCACGCTGATCGGCTTGGCCGGCGACGCGTATGCCAGCGGGATTTCCGTTTTCAACTACGAGTGGATGGCCTCGGTGGTGCTGGTGTTCTTCGCCATCTTCATCCTGCCATTCGTGCTGCGGTCGCAGGTCTTCACGCTGCCGGAGTTTCTCGAGCGACGCTTCGACGGACGGGTGAGGCTCTACTTTTCCGCACTCACCTTGTTCCTGAACATCATCGTCG
Organism: uncultured Verrucomicrobiales bacterium; assembly: GCA_965651855.1. GTDB lineage: Bacteria > Verrucomicrobiota > Verrucomicrobiia > Verrucomicrobiales > Akkermansiaceae > Luteolibacter. The sequence goes on along the minus strand of CBFGTW010000004.1, from coordinate 18,965 downwards.
ACACCGCGGGCAGCCTGTTCGCTGGCGCGCTGATCCTGAAATTAGTGTTTCCGGAAATTGATATCTCTCTGACAATTGCATGTCTTGCGATCGCGGCGGGCCTTTACACCGTGGCCGGCGGCCTGAAGGCGGTGATCTACACCGACGCCATCCAGACCGTGCTGCTGCTGATCGGCGCGATCGTCATCTCGGCGATCGCCTTCCAGCGGGTCGGCGGCTGGGAGGGGATGACCGCAGGCCTGGCCCCGGAACGGCTGAGCTTGATCCGGCCGCTCGACGACGAGTCGATGCCGTGGCTGGGCCTGCTCACCGGTGTGCCCTTGCTCGGGTTCTATTTCTGGTGCGCGAACCAGTTCATGGTGCAGCGCGTGCTCAGCGCGAAGAGCGTGGGTCATGCGCGCGCGGGTGTGCTTTTCGCGGCCCTGCTGAAGCTGCCGGTGCTCTTCGTCATGGTCCTGCCGGGAACGATGGCCATCCACCTGTATCCGGACCTCCCGCGGCCGGACTTGGTCTATCCGACCTTGATGTTCCACCTGCTGCCGACGGGCCTGCTCGGGCTGGTGATGGCGGGATTCATCGCGGCGCTGATGTCGCAGATCGATTCCACCCTGAATTCGGCCTCCACGTTGGTGACGATGGATTTCGTCAGGAAATGGAAGCCGGGCCTGGAGAGCGCGTCGCTGATGAAAATCGGCCGCTGGGTGACCTTCGGTTTCATGGTGTTGGCGGCGCTGTGGGCGCCGCAGATCGAGCGCTTCGAGTCGTTGTTCCGCTACCTTCAGCAGGTGCTGGCCTACACCGTCCCGCCGATCGTCGCGGTGTATCTCGTCGGCGCGTTCTGGAGCCGGGCGAACGCGCGCGGCGCGTGGTGCGGCGTGGTGGCCGGCACCGCGGCAGGCATCCTGCTGTTCTTCTCCAACGTCGTTTTCGGCTGGACCTCGCTGCATTTCCTCTACGTCGCGCCTGTGCTGCTGCTGGTCTCCCTGGTGGCGATCTGGATCGGGAACCTCGGGGGAAAAGCACCATCGCCGGAACAGCGGGCTCTGGTCTGGACGCCAGAGTTCTTCCATGCCGAATCGCGAGAACTCCGTGACGTCCCCTGGTGGCGGAATTACCGCGTCGGCTCGGTGATCCTGCTGGCGCTCACCGCGTGGCTGGTGATTGCCTTTGCCTGATCGGGTTACTTGGCGGTCGTCAGCGCCAGCGGCTAGCTTCCGCCATGTTCCGCCTGCCGACCATCCTCCTGTGGCTTCTTCTCGCCGCCTTCGCCGAAGCGGCGCCGGAGATCGTGCGGGTCCACGTATCCGGCGGCGACGGCCGTTTTCCCTCGCTCCAGGCGGCGATCGACGCGGCGCCAGAGGACGACTCGAAGCTCTACGAAATCCTCCTCCATCCCGGGACGCATCGGGGAAAAGTTCACGTGCCCGACGACAAAGGGCCGATCCGCATCGTCGGGCGCAACGCCAAGGAAACGACGGTCTGGTGGGACGATTCGGCCGACACCGAGGGTCCGGACGGGGAGAAGCTCGGCACTTTCCGGAGCGCGACGCTCACGGTGGAGAGCGACGATTTCTCAATGGAGAACATCACAATCGAAAATGGCTTCGGCCAAGGCTCGCAGGCGGTGGCACTGCGGATCTCCGGCGACCGCGGGGTGTTCCGGAACTGCCGGTTCCTCGGCTGGCAGGACACGCTGCTGGTGGAGAAAAAGCGGCAGTATTTTGCGGGCTGCGAGATCGCGGGTCATGTGGATTTTATCTTCGGTGCCTCCGCGGCCTGGTTCGGAAGATGTGTCATCCGCTGCCTCGGGAACGGCTATGTCACCGCGGCCTCGACGCCCGAAGACCAGGACTTCGGGCTCGTTTTTTCCAAATGCCGCGTGGAAGCAGCGCCGGAAGCCGGACGCGTGTTTCTCGGCAGGCCGTGGCGGCCGCATGCCTCCACGTTCTTTCTCGAATGCGAGCTGCCGCCGGCCGTTGTTCCGGCCGGCTGGGACCCTTGGGGGAAGGATGAGAACAAGAAGACCGCGCGCTACGGCGAGTGGCGTACTTCCGGGCAGCCGGTGGACGAGCGCGTCGATTGGTCACGCCAGCTCGCCGACCCGGAAGGGCGGGGGATGGTGCCGGCGCAGGTGCTGCGCAAATGGGATCCCGAGATGGTGATCTCGCTCGAACGGATCGCGCGCTTGCCGGAAAAGGACCGCGAGCCGTGGCTGGCCTACCTCCGGCGCAGCGAGGCGGCGCACGCCGAGGATGAAGCGGTGCTCGCGCGGGAACTCGAGGAATCCGGCTCCAAGAAGCCCGCCCGGGCGCCGAAGGGACAAGACTTCCGCTTCGATCCACCGGACGACCGCTCGTGGTTCCGCGGCCGCGAGGCGCGCGATCTCTGCGAGGCGATCGTTTCCTTCCAACTCCCGAGCGGCGGGTGGTCGAAGGCGGTTTCCTACGACGAAGGTCCGCGTGAGCCCGGCATGTTCTGGACCTCGCAGAACAACGGCTGGCACTACGCCGGCACCATCGACAACAACGCCACGATCGCCCAGCTCCGTTTCCTGGCGACCGTCGTCGAGACCCGCTCGGACAGCCGGGCGAAGGCGGCCTTCGACCGCGGGCTCTCGTGGGTCTTCAACGCGCAGTATCCGAACGGCGGCTGGCCGCAGGTCTGGCCGCTCGAGGGCGGCTACCACGATCACGTCACCTTCAACGACGGCGGCATGATCCGCGTGATGGAGTTTCTCGGCGAGGTGGCGGGCGGCAAATTCCGCTTCGTCGATGCCGAGACCCGCAAGAAGGCCGCCTCGGCGGTGGACGCGGGCGTGCGCTGCATTCTCGACGCGCAATACATCCGCGATGGCAAGCGCACCGTCTGGGGCGCGCAGCACGAGCCGCTGGGTTTGCAGCCGGCGCCGGCGCGTCTGCAAGAGCCGCGCTCGCTTTCCGGCGGCGAGAGCGCCGACATCGTCCGCTACCTTCAGGAGCACGCACCGCGGAGTGCGGAAACCGCCGACGCCATCCGCGCCGCGATCGATTGGTTCGAGTCCGCCAAGCTCACCGGCATCCGCCGGGTGAAGAAGGAGGGCCGAAACTACTATGAAACCCGTAGCGGCGACCGCGACCCGTGGTGGCCGCGGTTCGCCGACTTGGAAACGGACCGCCCGATCTTCGGCGGCTCGCAGGACGGTTTCATCTACGACGACTTCGACGAGCTGTGGCGGAACAACCCGACGGAGTACGCGTATTTCGTCAACGAGGCGCGGAAGCTGATCGGGCGCTGAGCGTCACTCCTTCTTCTCGCCCGGCTTCACCTCGACGATGCCGACATCGACGAACTGTCCGCCGGAATGCTGGCGTGTGTGCAGCGCGATGACGTTCTTCCCGGGCTTGAGCGTCGCCTTCGCGCTGTCGGAAATCGGGACCACCTCGTAGTTCGTGGTGTAGCCACCGACGCTCGCGGCGAGCACGCCGTTCAGATAAACATCCGTGTCTTCGTCGTGATGCAGAGCGAACGCGAGGTTCTCCGGCAGCGACGACGGCAGCTCGATTTCGCGGCGCAGCCAGATGTCGGAGGTGTTCCACTCCGTGCCAATCTTCGCGTTCGGCGTCCCGCGCGTGCCAAAGCCACCCGCGCCGGTTTGCCAACCGCCGTCATCGTAATCCGGCGCCTGCCACTCGCCATGCGGGCGACGCGTCGTGTGACGCCACTGGATCCCGCCCTGCTCGCCGGAATGGGGGACGACGGTCACCAGCACCGGCGGCACATAATCCGGCATCGGCGCCCAACCTTCGGCCTTCGTCACGTCGCGCGAGGCCCACTTTTTCCACAGGTTCTTGTCGTAGAGCGCCTGGAGAAACACGCCACCGACCACGGGGCGGGCGGTGAAGTTCTGCTTCTCGCCGGTCTTCGTGTCATACCAATCCGTCAGCGGCGCGCGGGCCGGGCCTTCGTTGATGAAGCGGAACACCGGGGCGACGAGCGCCTCGAAGTCCGCGCGATCCTGCGTGAGCGTGGCCGTCCAGAGAATCCAGTCGAGCTTCGTGTAGTCGGCGCGATTGTCGAGCGGCAGGCCGTAGCGGTTCTGGTGTTTCTTGTAGAATTCCATCTCGGTCCGCAGCACCTCGTCGGGGAAGAGGTCGAGCCCGAGAATGCGGTCCCACACCAAGTTATACTTTTGGCTCCACGTGCCGGGGCGGTCGAAGGCGAGTTTGTAGTGGTCGCCGTCCTTGGCTTCCTCGACCCAGCGCTTCGCGAAATCCTTGGCGATGGCTTCATATTCCGCGGCCTTCTCGGTGTCGCCGCGCATCGCGCAGAGCTTCGCGAACGAGCCGAGTCCGCAGATCGCCTTGGCGCTGAGATTCACGTTGTGCGCGAGGTGACCGGCGAAGTCGTCGGTGCTGAGCTGGTTCGGCGGGTCGAAGCCCTCCTTTTTCAAATACTCCGCCCACTGCTCGAGGCGGCTCCAGTAGCGCGAGGCGAAGTCGGCGTTGCCGTCCATCTCGGCCACCGCGCCCATCAGGATGAGTAGATTCCCGCTTTCCTCGACGGGCATCTGGTTTTCCTCGGTCTCCTCGCCGCCGCCGTAAACCTGGCCGTTCGCGTGCGGATAGGTGCCGAGATCGTGCGGCGCGAACGGAAACTTCCAGCGGTCGCTCGCCGCGTATTCCATGAACGGCACGAGAAACGACTTCGCCAAGGTCGGACCGAACAGCAGGAACTGCGGGGCCATCGGGTAGAAGACGTCGGAGGTGGCGATGCAGCCGTTCGAGTGGTTCTCCTTGTTGAACTGGATCGGCTGGCCTTTCTCGTCGGCGACGAATTTCCCCGCCGCGAAGCACTGGCGGTACGAGAGGGCGCAGATCTTCGCGTATGGCTCGCCGCCGATCCGCTCCATGTCCGCCATCAGCTCGGCGTCGAATTTCTCGCAGCGCTCCTTCAGCGCCGCGTATTCGGCGGTCGAGGCTTCGAGCAAATCCTTCGCCTCCCAGCCATCCTTGCGCCAGTAAGGGCGGAGGTTCTTGCGGTTGTATTGGATCGAGAAGAGATCGTCGTAGGCGAGCATCAGCCAAGCCGAACCCGGCTTTTCCGGGGAAAGCTGCACCGGTTTCAGCTCGATGCCGGCACCCACCTCGTCGGCGCGGCCGTGGACGCCGCTGGCCGTCGATGCTCCGAGCGAGTTCGCGGCGAAGGCGATGCCCAGCTCGTTCGGCCGGGCGAAGCCGGTCCCGGCGGTCGATTCCGCGGGCGCGGCCACGTAGAGGTAACCCCAGTCGATGCGCAGGTCGTCGCCCTTCTTGCCGAGGATCGGCTGGTCGCGCGAACCCATCTGGAGCGCCGCAAGACCGTCCGCCTCGGCGGTGGACCAGGTGACGGCTTGGTCGGTGTTGTTCACCGTCAGCTCGCCGGATGCGCCGAAGAACACGGAAACCTCGTGGGTTTTTCCGTCGGTCGAGGCCATGTCGTAGGTGAGATAGGTCACCGGCCGCGAGAGGATCGAGACGTCGTCGGGCAGCGCCGGCGTCATGAACGTGAGGTCGAGCGAAACGCCCGCGCCTTCGAACGAGTAGATCGTGCGCGTCGGCAGCACCGTCAGGCCGGTTTGCTCGAGGGCCGGCACGGTGGCCGGCGTGGCGCCCATCAGGCGGTAGGCCTTGCCGTCGATCTTTACCAGGCTGGTCATCTGGTGGCGGCGGCCCGTCCAGTGGGTGGTCTCGGTTTCCGTCAGCGTGTCCGCCTGCGACCAGATGCTGAAATACGGATCGCAGGCGACCAGCGGCGTGGCCGGTGGGATGAGGGCGTTGCCTTCCGGGGCATTGCGCTGCTGCGCGCCGGCGAGTCCGCCGGCAGCGAGCGTCGCGGCGACAAGTGAGGGATGGAGGATGCGGGGTTTCATGGGTTCCAAGCGGGTTTCCGCGAAGGGCACTCCATCACTCGATCGGGTGGGCGTCAACCGGGGGAGCTGTCGGACACCTTCGCCCCGCGTCCTCGGCTGCGATCCGCGATTCACCTTGCGGCCTGCCCGTTTGAACGCCATCCATTCTGCCCGTGACCCCAGAGCTTGAGGACCTCTTCGCGTTTCTCCGCTTTCCGAGCGTTTCGACCGATTCGCGCCATGCACCGGCCGTCCGGCAATGCGCGGAGTGGCTCGCGTCAAAACTCCATCGCATGGGCCTCGCGACCGAGACGCACGAGACCGAGAAACACCCGATCGTCATCGCGCGCAACGCCCACCAGCCGGGCCGGCGCACGGTTCTCATCTACGGCCACTACGACGTCCAGCCGGTCGACCCGCTCCACCTTTGGGCCAGCGATCCGTTTTCGCCCGAGATCCGCGACGGGAAAATCTGGGCCCGCGGGGCGACCGACAACAAGGGCCAGATGCTCGCCCACGTGCTCGGCGTGGAAAAGACGCTCCACGAGCACCGCGACCTGCCGGTGAACCTGATCTTCCTCTTCGAAGGCGAGGAAGAGATCGGCAGCCCGCACCTCGCGCCGTTTTTGCTCCACCACTGCGACGAGCTGAAATGCGACGTCATCGCCATTTCCGACACCGGCATGGTGGCGCCCGGCGTGCCGACCTTTGGCTACGGCCTGCGCGGGATCGCCTGCTGCGAGGTGAAACTCCGCGGGCCGAAAGGCGACCTCCACTCGGGCCTCTTTGGCGGTGCGGTGGCGAATCCCGCCACCGCCATCGCACGGCTCGTCGCCAGCCTGCACACGCCCGACGGCAAGGTGGCGGTCAACGGCTTCTACGACCACGTCCGGCCGCTCGAGGCGTGGGAGCACGAAATGTGGAGCCAGATCCCGGCGGTGGCGGACTCCGTGTTCGTGGACATCACCGGCTCGCCGGGCCTCTTCGGGGAGCCCGGCTACACCTCCGCCGAGCGCACTTGGGCGCGCCCGACCGCCGAGGTGAATGGGATCGGCGGCGGCTACCAAGGCGAAGGCTCGAAGACCGTGCTGCCGGCCGAGGCCTTCGCCAAACTCAGCTTCCGCCTCGTCCCGGACCAGCAACCGAAGGACATCATGGAAAAGGTGAAGAGCCACCTCGAATGGCACTGCCCGCCCGGCGTGAAGATCGAGGTCGAGGTCGGCCACGACGGCAAGCCCTACGCCACCGACCCGCACTCGAAGTTCGGCGAAGCCGCGCAGCGGGCGCTCAAGCGCTCGTTCGATGCCGACCCCGTCCTGATCCGCGAGGGCGGCAGCATCCCGATCGTCCAGTCGTTCCGCGACATCCTCGGCGCGGACACCCTGCTCCTCGGCCTCGCCCTGCCCGACGCCCAGGTCCACGCTCCGAACGAGAACTTCCCGGTGGAAAATTTCGAGTCCGGCATCAGGCTGAACCAAGCCCTGCTGGAGGAGTTGGCGGCTGGGTGAAGAGGAGTCAACCGCAACTGGACGAGGCCTGAGAGGTATCGGATCGTCGACCGTTGCCCGGTTGTATCGAAATCACTCAATCCATTCCATCCGTCCCATTCTTCGCATTCTTCCCCTCCATCCGCGCCCAAATCGATCCCAGTCCTTCCGCGGTTCACTCCTTCTCTCATGCCCGAATCCGAATCCCCACCCGCCAAGCTCGACTTCATCCGCACGATCATCGCGGAAGACCTCGCCAGCGGCAAACACCAGACGACCATCACCCGCTTCCCGCCGGAGCCGAACGGCTACCTGCACATCGGCCACGCGAAGTCGATCTGCCTGAACTTTGGCATCGCGCTGGAGAACGCGGACACCGGCGCGCGCTGCCACCTGCGCTTCGACGACACGAATCCGTCGAAGGAAGAGACGGAATACGTCGAGAGCATCAAGCAGGACGTGAAGTGGCTCGGCTTCGACTGGGGCGAGCACCTGTATTTCGCCAGCGACTACTTCGAGTTCTTCCACGACTGCGCCGTCCACCTGATCAAGGAGGGGAAAGCCTACGTCGAGCAGCAGACGGCCGAGGAGATGAAGGCGAACCGCGGGAATCTCACCACGCCCGGCACGCCCTCGCCCTATCGCGACCGCCCGGTGGAGGAGAGCCTCGAGCTTTTCGCCAAAATGCGCGCCGGCGAATTCAAGGAAGGCGAATGCGTCCTGCGGGCCAAGATCGATCTCGCCTCACCGAACATGAACCTGCGCGATCCGGTGCTCTACCGCATCATGCACGCCCCGCACCACAACACGGGAGACAAGTGGTGCATCTATCCCATGTATGACTTCGCCCATCCGCTCGAGGATGCGGTGGAGCACGTGACGCATTCGCTCTGCACGCTCGAGTTCGAGAACCACCGGCCGCTTTACGACTGGGTGATCGAGAACTGCCCGGTGCCGTCGCGCCCGCGGCAGATCGAGTTCGCGCGGCTGAACCTGACCTACACGGTGATGAGCAAGCGCAAGCTCCTCCAGCTCGTGAAGGAAGGCCACGTCGCCGGCTGGGACGACCCGCGCCTGCCGACGATCTCCGGCTTGCGCCGCCGCGGCTATCCACCGGAGGCGATCCGGCATTTCTGCAAGCGGATCGGCATCACGAAGTTCAACGGCACCACCGACGTGGCGCTGCTGGAACACGACGTGCGCGAGTTCCTCAATGCCGAGGCTCCCCGTCGCATGGCGGTGCTCGATCCGGTGAAAGTCGTCATCGAGAACTGGCCCGCCGGAGAAACCGTTCATGCCGAGGTGGCAAACCATCCGCAGAAGCCCGAGGCCGGCAGCCGCGAGGTGGCGCTGTCCGGCGAAGTCTGGATCGAGCGCGACGACTTCATGGAAGACCCGCCGAAGAAGTTCTACCGTCTCGGCCCCGGCCGCCACGTGCGGTTGCGCGGCGCGCACATCATCCGCTGCACCGGCTTCGAGAAGGATGCCGCTGGAAACGTCACTTTGATCCGCGCCGAAGTGCTCGAGGGGACAATGGGCGCGGACACGCCCGAGGGCGTCGAGTGCCGCGCCGCCATCCACTGGGTGGACGCCGCCACCGGGGCGGACGCCGAGGTCCGGCTCTACGACCGCTTGTTCACCGAGGAAGATCCGGACGACGCCGAGGGCGGCTTTCTCAACGTGCTCAATCCCGAGTCGCTGAAAACTCTCACCGCCAAGGTCGAGCCCGCGCTCGCCGAGGCCGGCCCGGGGTTCCGCTGCCAGTTCGAGCGCATCGGCTACTTCGTGGCCGACGCCATCGAACACCGACCCGGCGAAACGCCCGTTTTCAACCGCATCGTCGCCCTCCGCGACTCGTGGAAGAAAGGAAAGGGCTGACCCTCCAAACCTCCCCGAGGCCCCGCCGCGATCCGCGCCGCCGGTAGGTCGCGGACCGCCGGGCCCGCCCACTTGTCGCCATCGGCGTGCGACGACAATGGGGAAGCGCGAAGCCCTTTAGGATTTGATGCTTCAACATTCGTGCTTTCTTCCCTCACCTCCTCCACATCTCGCAGGCGTGGGCGGCGAAGCCGGCGCCGAAGGCGGTGAGCCAGAAGTGGCGGTCGGAGTCGCGGTGCTGCTTGAGCCGTCGGTCGAGGGCGAACAGCACCGAGGGGCTGCTCATGTTACCGTGGCGGCGCAGGACCTCGCGGGTCTCATCGAGCTGGAACGGCAGCACGCTTTCCAGCGCGTCGACCACGTCGCGTCCGCCGGAGTGGGCGAGGACTTGGTCGGGGTCGGCGCTGCGCTTGGCGTAGAGCTCGGCCACGGCTTCCGCGGCGAGCGAGGGCACGGCCCGGTGGAGTTTGTTGCGGAGCTTGCCGGCGGCGTTGACGAAGCGGATTTTCTCGCGCTCCGCCGGCCGGTGGGTGGTGGTGAACCGGCCGGCCTGCCACTCGCCGGGCTCGCCGTCGTTCCGCCAGATGGCCGCCGCGGCGCCATCGCCGAAGAGGCACAGGCTGATCAGGACCCCCGGGTCGTCGTCGGCATAGAAGGCGGCGGAACAAATCTCCACCGCCACGGTGGCGACGGTCGCACCGGGATTCGCGGCGAGAAATCCCTGGGCACCGCGGAGCATCGGGATCGCCGCGCCGCAGCCGAGGCCGACGAGGTCCGCGAGATAAGCATCGGGCTTCAGTCCCAGCTTCTCGGCCACGTGGCTCGTCACGCCGGGGCAGAGGTAGCCGGTGCAGGTGCAGATGAAGAGCGCGTCCAGCCCGTCGGCCGGGATTCCCGCTTCACGCAGCGCGGTGGCGAGCGCCGCTGAGGCGACCTCCGGGGCTTGGCGCTCGAAGCACTCATTGAGTTGCTGGGCGTCGCGGGTGAAGACCGGCTCGAGGGCGTCCATGGCGAAGTGGCGCGTGGCGATGCCCGAAGCGCCGTTGGTCAGCACCTTTTCCATCAGGGCGGCCGACCGCGGTTTGATCTTGTGGAGCAGTCCGTTGCCGCGGACCGCTTCCCAGCAGGTGGCTTGCGAGTAGGAATGCGGCGGCACCGCCGTGGCGAGGGATTTCAAGTACATGTTCGGGGAGATGATCTAACGGACGAGCGCCAGCATCGGCCGGAACGGCAGCGCCGAGGCGGCGGCGAGCGTCTGGCACAGCGCGCGGCCGGCGCGGTGGAGGAGCAGGGGATGAAGGCAGGCCGCGGCCGCGAGCCGACGACGGAAAGCGCCGGCCACCGCGGTGCGCGTTTCCCGCTGCGCCTGCTCCCAGGTGCGGTGCCCGGCGCTCCAGGCCACGAGGGGAGCCAGCGCGAGCTCGGCGGACTGGAAGGCCATCGACATGCCGTTGCCGGTGAAGGGAGGAATCATGCTTTCGGCGTCGCCGATCGACAGCAGCCCGGCGTGGCGGCGTTGGCGTCCGAGCTGGAATCCGGCGACGGCGGCCAGCGAGTTCTTCCGGACTTCCGCCGCTTCGAGCGCGGCGGCCAAGTCCGGGTTTCCGCCGGAGCGGAGATAAGCGGACAGCAGAAAGTCCGACTTCAGGCGGCGATCGAGAAAAAACAATCCGCAGACATTCACCCAGCCGTCCTCGACTTCGGCGAGGCCGGCGTAGCCGTTGCGGCCGGCGTGCATCACGAGGTCCGCTGCCATCGGCAGGCCGCGGACGTGCGCCTTCAGGCCGATCCAGCGGCCGCGGGTGGCGCGCCGGCCGGCGGCCCAGACGAAGCCTTCGCGCGGTTCCGGCCGGGCCCGTATCCCTTTCCGGACGCGGCCGCCGAGCGTCTCGACGTGCTGCTTCAGGCGTTCGTCCAGCACGTGGCGGGAGATCCCGAGCGCCGGCTCGGGCAGGCTGTCGCGGTGCAGCGGCTTCCCGCGCTCGTACCAAGCGACCGTCCGGTGGCGCCGGGCGTCGTCGAACAAGCGGGCGATCCCGAGGTTTTCCAGCGTCTTGTCCGAGACGCCGGAGATGAACTCGCCGCACACCCGGTGGCGCGGGTAGTTTCCCGCCTCGAGGACGGTGACGGGCACGTCGTTGGCGCGCAGCGCGGCGGCCAGTGAAAGTCCCGCCAAGCCTCCTCCCGCGATGGTGATCTCCCGCATCAAGTCCGCCACCCTAGCACGCGCCGGCCCCCGCGCCATGTGGAAGTTTCCGCGAAGCGCCAGCCCGGTCCGGGATCCAGCAGCGCCGGCAGCTCGCCGTGGGAAAATCCGGCGCGGATGCTCACGTGCAGGTCGTGCCGCGTCACCGGATGGATGAACGGATGCAGCAAGCGACCCAGGACATGCGGCAGCCGCGCGCGGTCCGGCTCGGAGAAAACCAGCACCTCGAAGTTCCCGCACAACCGGCCGATCGCCCGCAGCGCATCGGCCTCGAAGTGATGGAGGAAAAGATTCGCCACGAGAAGGCCGCCGACGAGCGCGTCCGATTGCGAGAACAGATCGCCCTGCCGCCAGTCCACCCGCGGATCGAGGTGGGCCGGCGCCGGGGCGAGATCCACCGCGGCAACCGGCGCCTGCGGAAACATCCGCGCCAGCTTGCCGGCGAGCGCGCCTTCCCCCGCGCCGAGTTCGACGATGCCGCGGGCCGCCGCCCTTGGAAACCGCCGCGCCGCCCGGCATATCCAGCGCTCGTTTCCCATCAGGAAATTCACCCGCCGCAGATCGCGCCGGCCCGCGACCGCGCCGGGATCGTCCGCCGGCAGGTGATCGAGGATTTCGGGGACGACCTGGCGTTTCATGCGTCCGTCCAGCGTCCGGTCCGGCCGGTGGCAGCCGCCACCATGGCGATCAATTCGGCGGGTTCCACCGGCTTGGAGAGATGCATGAGGAAGCCGGCGGAGACCGCCTTCACGCGGTCTTCGGAGCGGGCGTAGGCGGTCAGCGCGATGGCCGGAATCGCGGCGTTTTTCTCCAGCTGGCGGACCTGCCGGATCAGTTGGTAGCCGTCCTCGCCGGGCATGCCGACGTCGCTGACCATCACGTCGAACGGCTCGCGGCCCAGCAGCTCGATCGCCTCGCGGGCCGAGCCGGCGGTTTCCGCCGTGGCGCCGCAATCCTCCAGCAGCCGCTTCACCAAGGCGCGCGCGTCCGGTTCGTCATCGACGACCAGGGCGCGCAAGCCGGCGATCTCCACGCAGGGATCGGCCGCCGCGGGATGCGCGCGCTCCGTCCGTGGATGCCGCCGCTCCGGATCCTCCTGCGGGTGCGGGTGCAGTGGGGTGAGCGGCAGGGCGACGGTGAAGGTGGCTCCCTGCCCGACGCCGCCGCTCTTGACGCGCACCGAACCGCCGTGGAGCTCGGTGAGCTGCTTGACGATCGAGAGCCCGAGACCGAGCCCTCCGTGCTTGCGCGTCGTGCTGGCGTCCTCCTGGCGGAAGCGGTCGAAGACGTGCGGCAGGAAGTCCGGCCGGATGCCTTCGCCATTGTCGATCACGCTGATCTCGACGTGGGAATTGACGCGCTCGAGCAGGACTTGGACGCGCCCGCCCTTGGGGGTGAACTTGATCGCGTTGTGGATCAGGTTCCACAGGATCTGCTGCAAGCGGTTCGGATCGCCGCTGACCGCCACGCCGGCGAGGGGATCGATCACGGAAATCAAGCGGATGCTTTTCGCCTCGGCGGTGGGCAGGCTGGTTTCGACGGCATTGCTGACGACGGCCGCCAGGTCGAGCCGCTGGACGTCCAGGCGCACCTTGCCGCTGATGATCCGGCTCATGTCGAGGAGGTCGTCGATGATTTGCGCCTGGATCCGGGAGTTGCGTTCGATCACCTCGATGCCTTGGGCGACCAGCGATTGGTTCCGGGGCGATTTCCCGATGATCTGGGACCAGCCGAGAATGGCGTTCATCGGCGTGCGCAGCTCGTGGCTGAGCGTGGCGAGGAATTCATCCTTCATCCGGCTGGTGTGCTCGGCGGAGGCGCGGGCCACGCGCTCGCTTTCGAGCAGTTGCTCGCGCTGGTTCGCCAGCTCGCGGAGCGCCGCCTCCGCCTCGCGTTTGGCGGTGATGTCCGCCGTGACAGCGACGACCGATCGCGGCCTGCCGTCGCTGTCGGTCACGGCGGAGACGCTGTTGTTGACCCAGACGCAGGAGCCGCCGGGGCGCAGGTAGCGTTTCTCGATCGCGAACGGCTCGCCGTCCTTCACCAGCTTCGCGAACAGCGGGAGGTTCACCTCCAGGTCGTCCGGGTGGGTGATGTCCTGCATCCGCATTTCCAGCAGCTCTTCCTGCGAGCGGCCGACGATTTCGCAGTAGCGGGCGTTCACTTGCTGGAACCGGCCGGTCGGATCGACAAGCGCGATGCCCACGGTGGCCTGCCGGAAGATCGCCTCCATCTGCCGGGCGTTCTGGAGTGCGGCTTCCTCGGCCTGCTTCCGCTGGGTGATGTCGCGCGCGATGATCGAAACGCCGAGCGGCCGCTGGAATTCATCGGTCACCAAGCCGACGGAAGCCTCGAGGTGGAAGCTCGTGCCATCCGAGCGGTGGCAAAGCACCTCCGTCAGTTGGAACGGCCGGCCGCCGCGGACGGCGGTGAGGACTTCCTCGATCGAGCTTTCCCACTCGCCGCCGCAGAGCGAGCGGAGATGGCTGCCGCGGATCGCGCCCGCGGGACGGCCGAACATCCGCTCGGCGGCGCGGTTCACGCTGGTGATCTGGCCGTGGTCGTCGGCGCCGATGATCGCGTCGCGCGCCTGGTCCAGCAGGCTGGAGAGGTAGCGGTCCGAGAGCATGAGGCGGCGGTAGTTCGCCCCGGCGGCGGTGGTTTCCGCGGCGATCTTCAGGTTCGCCCGGTCGAGGGTGGTGCGCAGGCGTTTCATCTGCCGCGCGGATTCCACCGCCTCGCCGAGGAGCCTTGGCAGGTGCGGGTCGTCCGCACGACCGAGCGTCCACCGGATTCCGATCATCGGCGCGAGCGAGAGTTCGCGCTGGAGCGATGCCTCGTCCTCGCCCTCCGCGAGGAACAGCAAGGTCGCGCCCGGCGCGACGGCCGCGAGCTGTCGCGCCTGCGGGATCGGCCGCGTCACCGAAGGGGAAATCACCAGCAGCTCCGGTTCGTCGCCGCGCGCCACTGCCGCCGCGACCGCCTCGCGCGCCGCTTCTTCGGCGACCGGTGCCAGCGCCAGCTCCGAGCCGGCGAGCGCCGCTTCCAGACCGGGAATCTCGGGCCCGTCCGCGGGGCGGGCGGTGACGAGGATCACGGTGGTCTGGCGGGTGGCGGCCATGTCCGGACGGAGGTTCACAGGAGCGGCAGGCCCAGCAGCGAGCGGCCGGCCCACTGCTTGAGGATGTCCGTGGTGGGAGACATGACGTGGCTCGCCCGGGCATCGCGCAGCAGACGGGCGAGGGTGGAGTTTTCCTGATAGGCGATGCCGCCGCACAAGGTCATGGCTTCGTTCGTGATGTTCACGGCGGCTTCCGCGGCCACCACTTTCGCGCCCAGGATGGCCGGCAGCGCGCCGGGGTCGCCGAGGTCGCCGCGACGGGCGGCGTCGTGGATCATCTGGCGTGCCTGGCGGAGCTGGAACCAAAGCTCCGCGACCCGGTGCTGGATGACCGGCGAGTGCGCGAGGGTCTCCCCGGAGTGCGAGTGCCGGCGGGACCGCAGATGTTGCAACGCGATGTCGAGCGCCGCGCGTGCCGTGCCGAGATAAGTGCCCGCCATCGCCATCAGGAAATACGGAGCCACCACCTCGAAGACATACCATATCTGGTCGCCTTCATTCCCGAGCAACGAATCTTCCGGGACCTCCACGTCCTCGAGCGCCAGCCCGCGGGAGGAATTTCCGCGCATTCCCAACCCGTTCCAACCGCTGGTCCAGCGCATCCCCGGCCGATCCCTGTCCACCAGCAGACAACTGAACTCGCCAGTTTCGAAGCCGCCCTCGGCCACTGCCGTCACGACGTAGGAATCGGCATGCCCGCCGTTTGTGACGAACGCTTTTCCGCCGGCGATCGCGAAGCCGTTCCCTTGGCGACGGAACCTCGTCTCCGGCAGGTAGAAATGCGAGCCGCTGCCCTTCTCCGACAAGGCGAGCGTGGTGACGTGCTCACCCGCAGCGATCGGGCGCAGGAAGCGCTCCGCCTGCTGCGGGGTCGCCTTCGCCGCGATCACCGCCGTCCCCACGCAGTGCATGCCGAAGCAGATCGCCGAGGACGGGCAGCGACGGCCGAGCGCCTCCGTGACCACCACCAGCCCCTGCATTCCTTGGCCGA
This sequence comes from uncultured Verrucomicrobiales bacterium, assembly GCA_965651855.1. Taxonomy (GTDB): domain Bacteria; phylum Verrucomicrobiota; class Verrucomicrobiia; order Verrucomicrobiales; family Akkermansiaceae; genus Luteolibacter. The sequence goes on along the minus strand of CBFGTW010000004.1, from coordinate 3,416 downwards.
GCCCCCCTGCGGACGCCGGCGCCAGCAGACCCATCAACCCGGCCTCCGCCAGCGCGTCGAAGGCATGCCGCGGCCAGCGCGATTCCCGGTCCACCACCTCGGCCAGTGGTGCCAGCTTTTCAAAGGCGAGTGCTTCCGCGCGGGAACGCAGGTCGGCGAGATCGGGCGGCAGGGCTTCTTCCATGAAAGGGGACGGCAGGCTGGGGGAAGTTAGGGTGCTTCTCTTGAAATCCAAGGGAACTTTCCGGTGCCCCGGCCGGAACCCGGAATTTCGGAGTTCTTGACCTTCATGATGTCGGCGATTGATGCTCCACCCATGGAATGGCTTGGGTGGCGGAAAGGCAGCCTGCTGGCCGCGGCGTCGGTCGTCGTGATCGCGGCGGCTCTCGTCTGGCGGGGCTCGCGGGAAAGTCCGGGCGCGCAGGATCCAGCGGAAGCCCGCCGCAAGATGGAGTCCCTGCAGGCGCGCCATCCCGCGCTCGCGATCAAAACCCGCGTCGTGCCAGACGAGCGGAACGCGTGGCTGCAGATGCAGCGGCTCGCTGACGACGCCGGTGGCGGGTCGACGGGTCCGGCCCTAAGCCCGGCGTTCCGGGATTTCCTGAGCCAAGAGAAGCCTCCCGATGAGGCCACGGCTGTGGCGTATCTGGCCGAACATGCACCCCTCGTCGAACGGCTGGAGAAAATCCTGTCCCTGCCGCAATCCTCTTCGGCACAACTCGCCCTCGAATCCTTCTTCGTCGATGCACGCCCCGGCAAGGATGCGGCCGATCTTTTCCTGCTTCGCGCCCGCCTCGCGGCCATGGCAGGCGATGAGGCGGAGGCGCTCCGCAACGTCCGTTTGTCCCGCGGCGTCGCGGATCTCTACCACACCATCGAGACGCCGATGATCTTGAGCGAGACGGTGGCGGTGCTCGTCCGGCTGTCGGTCATCTCCCGCGGCATGAAGGACATTCTCCCGGCGCTGGGCTCGGATGCCAACTTGGACGAATGGCGGCGCGTTTTCTCGATGAAGGACGCCTCGCCCGCGGCTCTTGCCCGGGTGATGCGCGGCGAGTGGTATGCGGTTGCGGGTTCCTATCTCGTTCCGCAAGCCGTCGGTATCGGGGATCCCCATCTACCCGATCCCGGGGCCTATCTTGAGGCTTGGACGGAAGAAATGGCGATCCTCGTCTCGCGCCTGCCATCGATGAGCTTCGGCCAGATCCTGGCGGAAGGTGATTTGCTGCGAAATTTCGGGGAACGGCACCGGCTCTCGCGTGCCGGGAAAAAAGCGGCGGAGGACTTGCGGACCGGCATGCAGGCATGGGTCGCCGGCTACGCGCGCCATGCCGTGATCGCGGCTCAGGCGGAGGCGGTGCTGGAGGTCCTCGCGCGGGAGAAACTCAATCAGCCGGTGGTATCCGGCCCCTTGGAGTGGTTCCCGCCCGATCCGGTGAGCGGCCGGCCCTTCCACTTCGACGCCGGCACGCGCCGCCTCATCGCGTCGCAGCATTCGAAGATCGGCGAAGTCGAGCCGATGAAGCTGCCGTGGTGACCGGGACGGCCGGATGAGCGCCGCCTGAGGTGCCACGGCCTGAGCTGCGGAGCGGCCGCTCATGGAGCGCCACTACAAGCTCTTGTAGCGGCGAATTTTGCGACCGCCGCTGGCTTTCCTCGGCGTCCATTCGCGTCTCCGCGATTCAACCTCCTCCCATCCGCGCGGACCACGGGCTGGCTCAAGCCGGCGCTCCATCATCCATCTCCTCCGCGTCCCTTGGCGACCTTGGCGTCTTGGCGGGGAATCCTTCATTGGAAATGACCCTCCTTCCCCTCGCTTGACCCGCCCGCAAGGCCGAATCCATGCTCCGCGCCATGCGCATCCTCACCGGCCTGCAACCCAGCGGAAAACTCCACATCGGCAATTACTTCGGCGCGATGGAACCGGCGGTGCGCCTGCAGGAGGAGGGCGAGGCGTTCTATTTCATCGCGGACTACCACGCGATGACCTCCACCCACGACCCCGCGGCATTGCGCGAGAATGTGCGCGAGCTGGCCGTGGATTTCCTCGCATGCGGGCTCGATCCGCAGCGTGCGGTTTTTTTCCGCCAGAGCGCGGTGCCGGAGGTCAACGAGCTGGCGTGGATCCTCTCGACCGTCTGCCCGATGGGCCTGCTGGAAAAGTGTCACTCATTCAAAGACAAGACCGCCCGGGGGATCGCCGCGAGCCACGGGCTCTTCGCCTACCCGGTGCTGATGGCGGCGGACATTTTGCTCTACGACTCGAACAAGGTGCCGGTCGGCAAGGACCAGAAGCAGCACCTCGAGGTCACGCGCGATCTCGCCGTGAAGCTCAACGAGGCGTTCGGCGAGGGCACCGTGCTCCTGCCCGAGCCGATCATCCGCGAGGACACCGCGGTGGTGATCGGCCTGGACGGACAGAAGATGAGCAAGAGTTATGGCAATACCATCCCGATTTTCGGCGAGGAAAAGCCGTCGAAAAAACTCATCATGCGCATCGTGACCGATTCCACGCCGGTCGAGGAACCGAAGCCCACCGAAAACTCCACGATCCTCGCCCTCTACAAGCTTTTCGCCAGCGAGGCCGACTACCAGGAAATGGTGGACCAGCACCGCAACGGCGGCGTCGGCTACGGCGATTTCAAGAAGCGGCTGGCCGAGGCGTATTGGGATTTCTTCGAGCCGATGCGCGCCCGCCGCGCCGAGATCCTCGCGGACAAGGGATATGTCGATGAGGTGCTGAATGCCGGCGCCGCCCGCGCACGCGAGGAAGCCGCCAAGGTCCTCTCGCGCGTCCGCCGCGCCGTCGGCCTGGCCTGAGCGGCTCGACACTCCCGCGATCCGTGGCATCATGCGCGTCATGACGAAACGCGTGCTCTGCCTGATGACCGACGGCTTCGAGGAAGTGGAGATGGTCACACCCGTCGACGTGCTGCGGCGCGCCGGCGTGGAGGTGACGATCGCCTCGCTGAAAGGCGGTCCGGCCAAGGGCAAGTGCGGTATCGTCATCGAACCGGATACCTCCCTCGCAGACGCCTGCGCCGAGGACTTCGACGCCCTCCTCATCCCCGGCGGCCCCGGAGTGGGGGAGTTGCGCCAGGACGGCCGCGCCGCCAAGCTCGCCGCCGACTTCTACGCCGACGGCAAGCCGGTGGCCGCCATCTGCGCTGCACCACTGGTCCTGCACGACGCCCGGCTGCTCTCCGGCCGGAAGTTCACCGCGCACTTCAGCGTCCACGACCAGTTGCCCGGCGTGTCCGATGAACGCGTCGTCGAGGACGGCCTGCTCATCACCTCCCGCGGCGCCGGCACCGCCCTCGACTTCGGCCTGACGCTCGTCCGCCGCCTCGCAGGAGAAGACGCGGCGAAGGAGGTCGCGGATTCGATCATGGCGTGAGAAGGTGGGTTCAAGATCC
>CBFGTW010000003.1:0-66576 GCA_965651855.1 uncultured Verrucomicrobiales bacterium | reverse complement strand
TTCCGCCCTGTGGCCCGCAGGCTTCCCTGTGTACGCTTCGGCCGTGCCGTTTCCCCATCCATCGGCCGAAGCGGCCTCTGGGTTCATGTTGTTCACGCGGTGCCTCCCGCGATGCTCCAATGGGTTAGCTGATATGTCCGCAACACTCGGTAGTGACCGCTGGCTAGGCATTATCACAACTGGACTTTCACCAGATAAGAAGCGCCTCGCTTTGCTCGGCGCACAACAGGTTTTATTCGTAGCAGGTCGCCGAGGGATATCCAGCGCCTTCGATTGGAGGAGTTTTGATCGGAAAGCGCTGAGCCGCAAGGATTTTCCTGTGAGCCGGTCGGCAATATCGGGCACGTCCGAGGCGGGCCCTCGAGCGTGAATCGGAGGCCCGGATATCTCGGTTCGGTGGCCGCCTGAGGACCGGCGGGGCCTGCGCGTCGGCTGGAGGAGGCACGAGACAGACAGAACGGGCCGGAAGGTGTTTGCAAGAAGGTAACTGAATCGACGCTGGACGATGATGCTGCGGGAGGATTGAAGATTGATTGAAGATTGATGATTGTTGATTTTGGATTGGAAGAAGATGACGCCGCGAGAGCTGGAAGATCGGCTGGTGAGTTGATCAGGTCGGGGACGTCCCCTGGGCCGAACGATGGCGAGGCGAGGAGCTTGGCCCCCTGGCCGAATGTGACGAGTGGATCGCGATCTTCGTGAGCAGTACCCGAACGGCTGATGGCAGCGACTGACTCTTCGAATTCATCAATCTGCAATCGACAATCGTCATCCGTCAATCAAACGCCCGCGGGCGGAGGATGTGGATCTGGAGCGCGGGACGCTGACGGTGTGGATCGGCAAGGGCGGCGGGTCATGTGCGGCGCTTTCGCTGGCCGAGGCGGGGTTTGGGCGGGGCCGGCAAGCCGGGCTGCCCGCAGGCGGCAGCAGGCTGCCGCAATCCAAGGACGCGGCCGGAGGGGGAGGCAACGGTCTGAGGTCCGCTGGGGCGGCGGCGGAGTGCCGCATGGCGGGGAGAGGCCGGTGTGGGACGCGGGTCCGCCGCTTGGTTCAGATCACACCGTTGGCGCAGTTCGTCTCGCCTTCGCCACGGAGCGCGTGGATCAGGTTGGTGAGCGACTTCATCGCTTGGCGCGGCACGCTTTCGAAGGTCCGGGAACCGATGTGCGGTGTCACGATGACCTTCGGGTGGTGGAGCAGGGGGTGGTCCGCCGGCGGGGGCTCTTGGTCGAGGACATCGGTGGCGTAGCCGGCGAGTTTTCCGGAATCGAGGGCCGCGATGACGGCCGCTTGGTCGATCAGTTCGCCGCGACCGGTGTTCACCAGCCATGCGCCGTCCGGCAGGCGGGCGAGGCGCTCGGCGTTGACGCAGTGCAGGGTGTCCGGCCCGAGCTTGGTGTGCGGGCTGATGATTTCCGCGGCATCGAAGAGCGAGTCGAGCGAGTGGTGGCGCGTGATTCGGCAGGCCTGCGCGACGTCGTCCGGCCAGTAGTTGCCGAAGGCGTGGATCTCCATGCCGAAGGCGAAGGCCCGCTTGGCGACTTCCTGGCCGATCCGACCGAGGCCGATCAAACCGAGGCGCTTGCCCATGATTTCGTGACCGGTCTTGCGCGTCCACTTGCCGGCGCGCGTCGCGTCGATGGCGGCGGGGAAATTCTTCGCCAGCGCGAGCAGCAGCAGAAACGTGTGCTCGGCCACGGTGTCATGGTTCACGCCCGGAGTGAAGAGCACGGGGATCTTCAGCTCGCGAGTGGCGGGGAGGTCGATCTTGTCCAGGCCGATACCGTACTTCGAGATCACCCGCAGGCGCGGGAGGGATTTCTCGAGAACGGCGCGGGTCAGGTCGTCATCGCCGCAGAGGAAGGCGTCGAAGCCGCCCGCCAGCTCGAGCATCCGGCTCTCCGGGAGCGGCCCGCGTTCGCGGACGATTTCCCAGCCTTGGGATTCGAGAAGTTCGTGATGAGGGCCCGGGGTGTCCTGGAAGCTGCAAGTGCTGAGAAGTACGCGCATGGTCGGTGGAAACGCGGCGCATTCCAGCAGGTGTATGACAGGTGGGAAGTGGAAATGCGGGCGCGGCGTTCGATTCCCCTGCAATGCTCTTCACTGCGCCGCCTCGGTGGAGGTGCGGGACGCGCGGTGCTTCAGGGGTGGACGGCCGGGCGCGGGCGGGTAGAGTCCGGCGTGCTTCCTTGGTTTGAAGGCAACCGCTTTCCGCTCTATCTCGCGCCGATGGCGGGGGTGACGGACGTGATTTTCCGTCGGATCTGCAAGGAGCTCGGCGCGGATGTGATGGTGACGGAGTTCGTTTCCGCCGAGGGCATCATGCAGGCGGACGAGCGGACGCGGAAATACACCGAGTTCAGCGACGAGCAGCGGCCGGTGGGCGTGCAGCTTTTCGGCGCGGACGGCGAGCGGATGGGGGAGGCGGCGAAGAAGATCATCGACTGGAAGCAGCCGGACTTCATTGACATCAACTTCGGCTGCCCGGTGAACAAGGTGGTGGCGCGCAATGGCGGCTCGTCCTTGCTGCGGGATTGTCCGCTGCTGGCGAGCGTGGCCGCGGGCGTCGCGCGGGCGGTGGGCGACCGCGTGCCGGTGACGGCGAAGATCCGGATCGGCTGGGACGAGAAGTCCGTCAACGCAGTGGACGTTTCCCGCGTCCTCGTCGACTGCGGGATGCAGGCGATCGCGGTGCACGGCCGGACGAAGTCGCAAGGCTACGGCGGTGAGGCGAACTGGGAGGTGATCGATGCCGTGGCGCGCGCGGTGCCCGTGCCGGTGATCGGCAACGGCGACATCGCGAGCGGTGCGGACATTGCCCGCCGCAAGCGGGAAACGGCGGTGTCCGGCGTGATGATCGGCCGCGCCGCGATGCAGAATCCGTGGGTTTTCCGCGAGGCAAAGCATTTCCTGGAAACCGGCGGAGTGATGCCGCCGGTGCCGATCGAGGAACGCTGGGCGCTGGTGATCCGGCATTGCCGGCTGGCGGTGGAGAGCGACCGTTACGGGACCGAAAAGCAGACTCTCACCGCGATGCGTTCGCGCTTGATGGCCTACTGCAAGGGATTCCCCGGTGCGAAGGAGTTGAGGCAAAAGCTATGCCATGTCTCGGGCGTCGCCGAAGTCGAGGACCTCGCGGCGTTTTCACTGGCGCAGGCCGAGATGATGGCCGAGTCGATGCGGGCCTTCGCCGAGTCCGCGGGGTGAGGGGATCGCGGAGAAGAACTCAAAATTGAGTTCAAATCCCCGGTCCGGTTGCTAGAGTCCGCCCCATGGAAACACATGAGGTGTTGAAGCGCGCGCTGCGCAAGACCAGCCCGAAGGCCGTGGCCGCGGAACTCGGCATCTCGCTTTCGCTCGTCTACAAGTGGGCGGAGAAGCCGAGCCTCGATGGTTCCGGCAGCAAGAACCCGCTCGACCGCCTGCTCAAGATGATCGAGCTGAGCGGCGACACCTCGATCATCGAGTGGATCTGCCAACAGCACGACGGCCACTTCGTCCGCAATCCGGTGGACGAGCACGACATCCGGCACGTCCTGCCCGCCACGCAGGAAATCATCTGCCAGTTCTCCGATCTCCTGCGCCAGATTTCCGACGCCGCGGTGGACCACTCGATCCAAGCGCACGAGGCCGAGGAGATCCGCGAGTGCTGGGACAAGCTGAAGAGCTACGCCGAGGGATTCGTGCGATGCTGCGAGAACGGCGACTTCGAGCAGATGCTGCACATCCCGCCGCCCTCGAGCGGCCCGCGGCGGCTTGACGTCCATTGAGCGGTCTCAGCGGTTTTCGATCTCGCCCGTCATCGGCACGAAGCGCACCGGCAGCACCGCCTGTCGCTCGATGGCGTCGCCGTGCTTTTCGAGGACAAAGAGCTGCTGCGGCTCGCCTTGTTCACCGACCGGAACGACCATCCGGCCGCCGTCGCGGAGCTGGTTCACGAGCGGCTGCGGGACGCGGTCCGGCGAACAGGTGACGATCACCAGATCGAACGGCGCGTGCTCCGGCCAGCCTTTGAACCCATCGCCGGCTTTGGTCCGGACTCCCTTGTAGCCAGCGAGATCCAGCGATTCTCGCGCGCTTTCCGCAAGCGGCTCGACGATCTCGATGCTGTAAACTTCCGCGCCCATTTCGGCGAGGATCGCGGCTTGGTATCCGGAGCCGGTTCCGATTTCGAGCACCTTCTCGCCGGGGTCCACCTCCAGCTTCTCGCTCATGAAGGCGACGATGAACGGCTGGGAAATTGTCTGGCCGTGACCGATCGGGAGCGGCCGATCCTCGTACGCCTGGTGGCGCACGTTTTCCGGCATGAACAGGTGGCGCGGCACTTTCCGCATCGCCTCCAGCACCCGCGGGTCGCGGATGTCACGACCCGGGCCGGTGAGCTGCTGCGCGACCATCCGTTCGCGAAGAATCTTCAAGGCGTCGTCGTTTCCCGGCGGGCCGCCGGAGTCGGCGCAGGCCGTCAGCGCCAGACCGGGGATGGGCACGAGACCCAACAGGCGAAAAAGTCCTGGGATCATCCGCGGAAGTTATCGCGCGGCGGGGTGATCTCAAGGCGAAGCTCGGTGTGTGGGGATTGCAAAGCGCGCGCCGTGATGGATCTTCGGCGGATCGATGAATCGTCTGCGATTGTTGTCATTCCTTGGGATCGTCGCGTTCGCGTTTTCCTGCACCGCGCCGCCACCGCCACCCCCGCGGGCACAGCAGGTGGAATATCTCCAGGATCCACCGGAGGAGTTTCCGGTGGTTCCGGGCGTCGCCGCCGCGGATGATGTCGCTCGATTTCTCGCCGGGAAGCCGGTGCGTGCGGGCGCGATCCTCTCGAGGCTCCAGCAGACGGCGGAATATCAGGCCCATCAGGCGGAAATGTGGCGCGTCTGGCGGACGACGGCCCGGGCGCGGGTGAACCGGATGTCACAGTGGTCTTATGCGAATCTCTCGTCCCATCCCGGCGGCAGCGGCGTGGTGTTCTATCCGTTCGGCGGGCCGGATCTGCTCCACGCCGCGGCGATGTTTCCGCAGGTGCCGCGGCACGTGCTGGTCGGGCTCGAACCGGTGGGCGACGTGCCCGGACTCGAAGGGATGAATCCCGCGGATGTGCTCGCCACCTTGCCGGCCTTCCGCGAGGCGACGCGGACGCAGCTCCGCACCGGCTATTTCATCACCAAGGACATGCGGGCCGATCTGGAACGGTCCGCGCTCCGCGGCGTGACGCCGATCCTGTTGTCGACCATCTCGTTGATGGACGGCCGGGTTCAGTCCGTCCAGCCGGTCTCCGCCGCGGGACGCCCGGGAGTCGAGATCCGCTGGCTCACCGGCGGCGGTGCGGTGCGGACGAGCGTCTATGTGAGCGGCGATCTTTCCAACAGCGGGTTCAATTCCGGCTTCCGCGGCTGGCTCGCCGGCTTCGGCCGTGGCGCGGCGTATTTGAAGGCGGCGTCGTATCTGCCGCACGACGACCGCTTTTCACAGGTGCGCGATTTCGTCCTCTCGCAGGCGGACGTGATCGTGCAGGACGACTCCGGGATTCCGCTGCGCTTCTTCGACAGCGCGCGGTGGCGCATCGACTACCACGGCAGCTATGACGGGCCGATCGACCTGTTTGCGAAACACCTGCAAGCGGACCTGCGGGCGGCCTACGCGGTGCATCCCGCGCCGCCGCTACCCTTCGGCTCCGGCTACCACTGGAATCCGGCCTCGGCGAACCTGATCGTGGCCGTCAGGCGCTGAGCGTCCGGAGAAACCCGCCATCGCTCCAGCCGCGGCCGCGCGCGAGCCGGACGATCACGATGTCCCGCTGCGGGAGGACAAACACGCGTTTGCCCCCGGAACCGACGAGCGCCAGCCAGTCCGCGTCCGCCGCGGGCGAAAGGCACGCCCGCCGCCAAAACGTCGACGGGCGCGGCTGGTCCAGCTCGCGCTCCGGTTCGATGGCGAAAGCGCCGGGCAGCGGGGCGTTCCGGTTCCACCAGATCCCGGCGGCGAACATCGGATTCGGCTCCACGGGCCGCGAAAGTTCCTGGAAGGCGGACGCTTGGATCCGCCCCAGGTTTCCGCCGCGCATCAGCCGCCCGATCGCTTGGCCGAGCTTTCCCAACTCGGCGACGCTCCACTCCGCGCCGGTGGAAAGGTAGGGGCGGCCGAGCCCGTCGCGGCGCCAGTCGGGGCTGCCGATTTCGAGTTCGGCCATCGTTTCCGCGAGCCAGCCGTCGAGCGTGCCCCCGCGCTGCGAGAGCCCGCGTCGCAGCACTTCGCCGAGCAGCTCCCAAGTCGCGGGGCCGTAGCGGAACATCCTGCCCGGCGGGTCGATCGCCCGGAGCGCGGCGGCCGCCGCCCCCTTGTCGCGCACCCGCCCGCGGTAGAGCCGCGGCACGCCGGCGGGCAATCCGGAGCTCATGTTCACGAGCATCCGCGGCGTGATGAGACGCCGCGGATCGTCCCGCCGCCATTCCGGGAAAAACGCCGCCACCGGTCGATCCGGCGACAGCCAGCCGTCGCCGATCGCCCGGGCGGTGGCCAGCGCGGAAAACCCCTTGGTGAGGCTCAGCGAGCCCAGCCGTTCCCCGAGCCCCCGGCCGGCCACGAGGCGGCCGCCGCGCCAGATGCCCCAGCCGCTCGCGCCGCGCGAGAGGAAGGTGGTCGTCCGCTCGTCGAGCCGCACGGTCCCCGAAGCCGCGGCGCAGCCGCCGAGCATCGTGGAAAGTCCGCTCATGCCGCACATCGCCAGCCACCGCCGTCGTTTCATCGGGCGGCAGCGTAACGCAGAGGTGCGCCGATCTACAACGCGCCGATCACCATGCCGGCCGCCTGTTGGTTCGAGCCGATGGCGGCCACGACGGCGCGCTCCGCCAAGCCGTTCCTCAGCGCCTCCACCGCCACCACCGTTTGCCAGGCGACGGCGGCTCCCATGCCTTCGCCCATGACCGCTCGCGGAGAAAGGTGGAGCCCGCTCCAGTCGTGCCACGTCGCGGCATCGAGGTCGGTTTCACCCGAGCGGCCGCTGACGAGCAGCGCCGCATTTTCATCCGGCAGCCGCAGCGAATCGCGGAGCGCGCGCGCGGCGTCGGCGCGCGGGATTCCGGCGTAGGAAATCGGTTCGGGCAGCCGGAGCAAGCGCACCGGGCCCTCCGCCGCTTCCAGGAAAACCGCTCCCGCTCCTTCCGCGGGAACGGAGGCCTCGCGGTAGAGCCCGGCCGCCTCGGCGCTCAGCCAGTCGGCCTCCTCGGCGGCGACGACCACGCAGCCGTCGACGTCGCCGCGGCAAATCCACTCGGCTGCCAGGTCGATGCCGGAGATGAAGCCGCTCGCATCGCCGATCAACGTGTCGTTGGGCGCGGTGCTGCCGAGGGTGGCGGAAAGGTGGCTCGAGGGCGCGTTGAACACCGTCTCCGGAAACAGGATCGGGCTCGCCAGCGGGGGGTCCGACAGCACCTCGCCGAAGAAGCGGTTCGAGTAGTTCACGCAGCCGTTCATCAGCGTGAAAATCACGCCGACCCGCAGCTCGCCCGCCGCGATCCGGCGGAGGCGGTCCTCGCCGAGCGCCTCGAAAGTCGCGGCGGCGGCAAATTTCGTGATCGCGCTGGCCCGCCGGAGCCGCGGGCCTTTCGGTGCAGCCGACGCGTCCGCCGGCACGCGATGCACCGGCGTGCGGACCGTTTCCCCGCCGAGCGGGCGTTCGATCGCGCCGGGTTCGAAGCCCCGGCTTTGCCGGACGGCTTGAAAAAGATCCGCGGCGCGCCAGCCGGCCGGAGAAACCGCGCCGGTCCCGGTGATGGCGATCGGCTGGCTCATGTGGCGTCGGGGTGGGTGAAAATCAGCGATGCGTTCGAGCCGCCGAAACCGAATGAGTTCGTCAGCACGCGGCGGACGTTCGCTTCGTGCGGCTCGCGCACGAGGTCGAAGGTGCACACCGGGTCCGGCTCGCGGACGTGCAGGCTGGCGGGAAGGAACTGCCCCTCGAGCGCCAGCAGGCAGATCACCGACTCCACCGCGCCCGCGCCGCCGAGCAGGTGGCCGATGGCGGATTTCGTCGAGCTGACGCGAATGCCGCCAACGTCCTCGCCGGCCCAGCGTTGGATCGCCCGGCCTTCGGCGATGTCGTTGAGTGGCGTGCCGGTGCCGTGGGAATTGATGTAGTCGATCTCCCGCGGCGCGACGCCCGCCATGGCGCAGGCGGCGGTCATGGTGGCCAGCGCGGCGTCTCCCTCGGGGTGCGGTTGGGTGAGATGATGCACGTCGGTCGCGGCGGCGTAGGCCGCGATTTCCGCCAGGACCGGAGCCCCGCGCGATTCCGCGGACTCGCGCGATTCGACGACCACGAATCCCGCGCCTTCGCCGAGCGCGAGGCCGTCGCGCGCGGCGTCGAAGGGGCGCGGAATGCCGGAAGGACCGAGCGCCTGGAGGCTGTCGAAGCCGGCGAACACAAGCTGGCAAAGCGCGTCGTAGCCGCCGGCGAGCACGCGCTCGGCTCGTCCTTCGCGCACGAGGTGGAAGGCATGGCCGATCGCGTTCGCGCCGGACGCGCAGGCGTTCGAGACGATCCGCAGCGGGCCGGTCACGCCGAGTTCGCGGCCGAGCGTGGTCATCGCGTGCTGCGCTTGGTAGGTCTCGACGCGGCGGTGCTGCAAGGCGCGCCCGCCGCGGGTGGCGAGCGCGTGTCTGTAGTAGGCTTCGCCGGTTGGCATCGCGGCGGCCGAGGTGCCGACGATCCAAGGGATGTTTCCTCCGGCGAGTCGCGCCGATTCGAGCGCTTCGGCGGCGGCCATGGCGGCGAGCTTCGAGCCGCGGTCCATGCGGCGCCACCACTTGCGGCCGATGCCGGCGGACGGTTCGTCCGGCACATCCGCCACGCCCGCGGTGCGCACGCGTTGTTTCGAAACATCGAATGCCGTCACCTCGCGGAACGCGGCGCGGCCGCTGCGGAACCCGGCGGAATTCGCGCCCCGGCCCGCGCCCATCGGCGTGACGAGGCCGGCACCGGTGACGACGACCGGCCGGGCGGCGGGGTGGGGGGCGGCGTCGCTGAAGTAAGCCACGGGAAAGGGAGAAATCGGCGGAAGTTAAGGCTCGTCAGGAAGCGCCCGGCGTAGCTACCGACGGCCCCGCACCTTGTCAAATGCTCTATCTCCGCTGGCTGGAAACCTCCCGCAAGTCCGCCGCTCGACCGGCGGTCGTGGACGGCGCGCGGACGGTGAGCTTTGGCGAGCTGGCGGAGCGGGCCGCAGCCGCGCCTGCGGCGGACAGGCCGGTGGTGGCGCGAACGGGCGGAGTGGACTTCTTCGTCGATCTGCTCCGCGCGTGGCGCGACGGGCAGGCGGCGATCCCGGTCGAGCGCGAGGCTCCGGAGCCGGAATTGCGACGTCCGCCGCCGGTGGGGATCGCGCTGGTGAAACACACGCCCGGCGCGCGTGGCATCCCGCGCGGGATTTTTTTCCGCCCGGAGGCGCTCGTGGCGGACGCGGACCGGTTGGTGGCGGCGATGGGCCTCACGACGGACACGCCGAACCTCGCGGCGATCTCGCTGGCACACTCGTACGGGTTTTCGAGCATCGTCCTGCCGTTGTTCCTGCACGGTGTGCCGGTGCATCTCGCGCCGGTCCCGTTTCCCCGGCCGGTCGAGGCGATTCTCGATGAACACGGGCCGGTGGTGGTGCCGGCGGTGCCGTCGATCTGGCGGGCCTGGCACCGCGCTGGGATCTTGCGGAAAGACCGGATCGCGCTCGCGGTTTCCGCCGGCGCGCCGCTTTCGCTGGACCTCGAACGGGCTGTCTTCGAGTCGTCCGGCCTGAAGATCCACAACTTCTACGGCGCGAGCGAATGCGGCGGGATTTCCTTCGACGACAGCGAAACGCCGCGCGAGTCCGCCGACGACGTGGGTCGCCCGCTTCCGGGGGTGGAGATTTCTTTCGCGGTCGACGGTCGGCTGGCGGTCACCAGCGATGCGGTGGCGGAAGGCTACGACGAGCCGCGCGAGGACGATCGGCTCGGGGACGGACAATACCTGACGCGGGATCTCGGATGGCTCGATGAAGGTGGCCGCATCCGCCTCTCCGGAACGCTGGCCGGCGCGATCAATGTCTCTGGCCGGAAAGTCAGCCCGGCGAAGGTCGAGGCGGCGCTGACTGGAACGGGTTTGGTGATGCGCGCGAAGGTTTTCGGCACGCCGAGCCCCGACCCGGAACGTTGCGAGGAAATTTCCGCAGTGGTGGAACTGCGGGACGGAGCGACGCTCGAGAAAGTTCGTCTGGCGGCGGCGGGGAGGCTCGAGTCGTGGGAAATGCCGCGCCACTGGCACTCCGGCGGGGATTTTCCGGTTTCCGGAACCGGCGGGATTTGATCGACTGAGGGCATGCCGGAAATCGACCGATGGCTCGCCTCGGAGGAAGCGGGTGCGCCATTCAGCCACTGCACGCGCTGCGACCTGCCGCTGGTGGAAATCGCCACGCCCTGGCTGGTGAACAAGGAGTATCACCGCGGCGAATGCGTGTTTGAATACGCCCTCTGCCAGCCGTGCCGCGACGCGGTGACGGCGGACTTTTCCGAGGAATCGAAACGCACGGTGCGCGACTTCCTGGAGCGGGCGATCGATTGGAACGAGCGGCTCGCCCAGTTCATGATGCTTCCCGATCTGGCGAGGCGTTTCGATTCGTGCATCGCCTGTGGTTGCGAGAGCGAGCGGCTCGAGGGCTTCGGCATTTCCGCGGCCTTCGACGGCGGGGGGCATCTGACCGAAGGGCCGCTGCCGCTGCTGATCTGCAGCGACTGCATCGGGAAAGCCACGCGGAATCTTTCCAAGGCGACGCGCGAGGCGTGGCAGCGGTTCCTCGAGGAGAACTTCGACGGCCCGCCGGGAAAGGGCGAGCCGCTCCCGGGCGGCGGGATGTCCGGCTTGATCTGAATCCGCGGCTCAGCCGTGGGCGAGGGCTTCTTCGAAAGCACCCACGATCGTGTCGATCGGCTCGAGCCCGCAGGACACGCGCAGGAGATTCGCCGGCACGCCGCAGCCCTCGGCCCACTCGAGTTCGCGGTAGTGCGCGAGCAAGGTGTACGGGCAAACGAGCGTGAAAGGCGTGCCGAAGCTCGGGCCCTTGCTGAGTCTCAGCGCATCGTAAACCTTCGGCGTGCGCTTCGGTGCCTTCAGGACGAAGGAAAGCAGGCCGCCGTAGCCGCCGTTTTTGCGCTTCACGAGATCGTAGTGCGCGGTGTTCACCAGCGACGGATGCCAAACCTGCGCGACCGCGGGATGCGCCGCGAGCCAGGCCGCGAGGGCCTCGCCGTTGGCGTTCACCGTTTGCATCCGCTTGGCATAACCCTTGAGATTGGACAACAGCACCTCGGCATCGCCGATATAGAGCGGCGCATGCTCGGCGGCGTCCACCGCCAGCGATCCTCGCAGTGCCTCGGCGTGAGGCGAATCCCCGCGCAGGCTCACCACCCCGGCCATCACGTCGCCTTCCCCGGAGATCCACTTCGTGAGGCTGCTGGTGACGATGTCCGCAAGCTTCAGGCATTCGACGTTGAACGGCCCGGCCGCCGAATCGTCGATGACGAAGGGCGTCGCGCTCTCGGAGCAGGCCGCGGCCACCCGCTTCAAATCCACCGTCCGGAGCAGCGGATTGCTCGGCACCTCGGTGAAAACGCCCGCGAATTCACCTTGGCGGATCCGCTGGAGCGCCTCGTCGAGCGACTCGCCGGTGGCCTCGTTGAGATAGACCACGCCATTGCCAAACAACTCCTGCACCTTCAGGCAGTCGACGTAAGGAAACTCGAGCTGCAGCGTTTTCCGTCCGTCGCGCACGCCCGGCAAGGCGCGCAAAGCGGAGGTCACCGCCGCCATGCCGCTGGTGAAGACAAACGTGTCTTCCGCCGCCGCGCCGGTCTGCTTCGAGAGCGAGCGCGTGATCAGATGCGACTTCGAACCCTCGCGAAGTTTGCCGTCGAGGAAATCCTGGGCTTGCCGGCTGCTCACCAGCTCGCCGCTGAAGCGCCAATACTGGTTCGCCTCCTCGCGGGCCTTGGCCGGCACCACCAGCACCTGCAGGCCGTGGAAGCTCGCGATCCGCACCGCCGCCTCGGCCCGACGTTCCACCCATCGATGCGCCCGCTGGACCGAGCTCCGCGTCGGAAAAACCAGAACGTCCTCGCCATCCGCCGCCACCTCGGCCTTAGCCGCGGCGATGAGACGCTCGACCGCCGGGTGCTTGAAAAATCGCGGATAGCCCGTCCGCATCCGGCGCGTCACCTTCTGCCGTCCCTCCTCGTAGCCCACCACCGCGTCCCACGTCGGCAAGCAAACCGAACACGCATGCGGCGAATCCGGGAGCGGGATACCAAGATCCTCCTCCCGCCAAGCCGGCTCGACTGTCAGATCACGCATCGCCGCGCCCTCAATGCCCGCACCCGCACTTTTGGGCAAGCCGGATTCCGGCCCAATCGGGGCATTGCGGAGATCTCTTCCGGGTCGCGCGAACCGCAGCGGGATTCTCAATAAAGCGTTGAATCATCTGCAAATGCAAAGTTCTTGCAGGTGCATGTGGTTTTCGGCAGTCTCCGCGCCGATGAACGCGCCCCGCTTGCCTCTTGCCCTGTTGTCCGCCGGAACTCTCGCCCTGCCGGTCGGGGCCCACGAAACGTCGGGCCGGCACGACGCGGACACCCTCTGGGAAGCCGAAGCGAAGTTGTTCATCGGCCGCCACGGCTACCTCCACGGCGGGCTGGGCCTGGAGCGCGCGCTCGACGACTCCCGGACGCTTGGCCTCCGATCGCACTTCGTGCGGGAGGGCGTCGGCGAGGACTTCTTTCCGTCGCTGGGCGTGGTGTATACCCAGGATCTGCCCGGAGAATCCGAGCTGGCGGCCAGCGTGTTCGGCTACTTCGAGGTGGAGGACGAGCACGCCCTCGGAGCGACGCTGAAGTTCACCAAAAACTTCGACCTCGGTGCCTGCGGCACGGTTTCGCCCTTCTTTTCGCCGGCCTTCGCCCACGCCCAGGCCATCGACGAGGCCACGGGGTCGGCGGTGGACGTGAACCACCTGCTGCTGCTCGCCGGCGTGTCCTGGAACCGCGGTCCATGGGAACTGCGGCTCTTCGGCACGCACTCGCTTTTCAGCCGCGATCCGGAAGGGCTCGAGAGCCATGTGGATCTCGAGGAGCTGACCCATCTCGCCGCCTACGAGAACAACGACGGCTTCGCCGAACACAGCGTGGGCGCGGGCATTTCGCGGGCGATCACCGCCAACCTGACGCTCGCCGCGCGCTACGCCGTGCTCTTCTACCCGGAGGAAACGCGGCACTCGATCTCGCTCACGCCGGAAATCCACTTCGGCGAGGCTTCCACGTTCTTCTTCGGTGCCCAGCTTCTCCGCGGGAACGGCTTGGAAAACGACCTGTATGTCGCCGGTTTGAGCGTCGGCTTCTGAAGCGGGGGCGGGTTTGGCCGGATTTGCGGCCATTTGGCCGATTTTGGGATCTAGCAGGGATCGCTTTGGGCAGCTGGCATGGCATCATTGTCACGTCCAGCTTCCCGCTGTTCCCGTGAAACCCACCGATCTTTTCCTCGCCCGCCGCTTGGCGGAAAGACGCGCCGCCGAGTCGCGCGGGCTGAGCGTGGACGCTCACAAGATCCGCGCGCTGCGCGAAGAGGAAAGCAAGCGCCTGGCCGTGCGGATGTTCCAAGGCAGCGACTGGCGGATTCCGGTACCGGGGCCGGCCAGACTCACCCGCTGAGGGCACCTCACGGCTGCTTTTCCACCACGCGGCCGTTTTCCCAGACGATGATTGGCAGGCCGAGCCGGCAATGCTCCGCGCGCAGCTTCCGCGCCGCGCGGCGATGCGCGCGGAGGGCGAGGCGGCCGTGCTCCGACAGCTCGGACTCTTTCAGTTTCCGCAGCGGCTTGTAGTTGGGCTGGATCATGCTCCGTGAATGAAGTGATCGATGTCGGCGGTACCATGGGTCGCCGAGCTTGCCAAGGGCTCAGGCGGAAATCCCCGCGCGCTCCAGAAAATCCATTCGTCCGCGAGCGGCAGGTAGTGGTGGATCAAGTTGTGCAGCAGCCGGGGGTAGCGCCGGCGGATGTCTCCCGACGGAACGTGGTGTCCTCCTTTCTTCACCCTGATGCGCACGCGCTCGATCGACTCCTGCGGGCTGGGCAGCCACAGGAAGTGGATGACACGGAAACCGGCGGCTTTCGCGGAGCGGATGGTGCGCGCGTGACCCAAGCCGGAGATCGTCGATTCCAATGCGAACGAACTGCCGGAGCCGATCAGGATTCCCACTTCTTCGATCAGGATTCGGCCGGCTTTGAAGGCGACCGAAGCAGGATCGAAAGGGGAGAGGCCCTTGGCGATCTCGTCGGCGTTGATGAAGCGGACGCCCTTCAGGTCCGAGGTTAGAATCTCGGTGGGTTCGGGCCGGCGATGAGGAAGAGCGTGGGCATCCTGACGAGGGCAAGTCGCCGCGGCGGGAGAACGATTCAGATCTCGATGTCGCCTTCGAAGACGAAATCCGCGGGGCCGGTGAGGGTGACATTCGAAAAACCACCGTCCGCGTTCTTCTCGAATCCGATCTCGAGCGTATCGCCGCCCTTCACGTCCACCTTGATCGGCGAGGGCGCGCCGGTGAGCAGGTGGTGGACGAGCGCGGATGCCACCATCCCGGTGCCGCAGGCGAGCGTCTCGTCCTCCACGCCCCGCTCGTAGGTGCGGATCGCGATGTGGCCGCGGGTGAGGACCTGCGCGAAGTTCGCGTTCGTGCCCGCCGGAGCGAAGGCCTCGTGGCGGCGGATGTCGCGGCCGTGATTGAAGACATCGGCCGCGGCGAGATCGTCGACGAAGACGACCACGTGCGGCACGCCGGTGTTGATGAAATGCAGATCGGCATAAAGTCCCGGGACTTCCGCGCCCGTCTTGAGTTTCAGGTCCTTCGGCTCGGACATCGCGATGCGGACGTTCTCGTCCACAAGTTCCGCGGCGAGTGTGCCGGCGATGGTCTCGAAGGTGACGCGCTCCGGTTCTTCCTCCATCAGCGCGGCGGTGAAGCGGCCGAAGCAACGCGCGCCGTTGCCGCACATCTCGGCCTCGCCGCCATCGGCATTGTAGTAGCGGAACTTGAAATCCGCGCCTTGTTCCGCCGGCTCGACCGCCAGCAGACCGTCGGCGCCGATCCCGCGGTGGCGGTCGCAGAGCGCGGCGATGGTTTCCTGGTCCAGCGAGGCGGACAGATCGCGGTTGTCGATGACAATGAAGTCATTCCCCGCGCCATTCATCTTGTAGAAGTGCAATAGCATGGTGGTGGGTCGAAAAATCTAAAATCTGAAATCTGAAATCTGAAATCTGAAATTCGAAACGCTAAACTCGAAGAAGTTGGGGGAGATGATCGAAATGGGCGTCGGAGGTGCAGAACCACAGTCCGTGCTGGAGGGCGAGCGCGGCGATCCAGAGATCGTTCTGTGGGAGCTTGATGCCTCGCTTCTTCAGATCACTGAAGATCGTGGAATAGTAGTCGGTGGTCTGGAAATCCAACGTGAGCAGTGACACCCGCGGGTGGTTCATGAACCGGTGCAGGTCGGCTTCGTTTTTCCGCCACTGCTTGCCGTGCCGGAACCCCGATCTCAACTCGCCCACGACGATGAGAGGCAGGTAGACCCGGTCCGCCGTGGGAATGACGTCCAGCCACTTCACCTTCCGCCCGTAGTCCGAGTAAGCGTTGGTGTCGAGAATCAGGGCCCGGCTCATTTCCAGTCGTCCGGGTGGATCTGATCGAACTCCTTGATGGCTTCGTCGAATCCGGGATCGGGTTCCATGCAGCCACTGAACTCCTCCAGACCGTTGGTCCACGGCTCGTCCGTCAGCCTGGACGACTGCGCGAGCTTTTCCACCAGCAGGGCGTTCAAGCTCTTGCCGGCGCTCGCGGCTTCTTCGCGCAGGGCGTTGTCGAGCTTCTCGGGCACTCCCCGGATGGTGTACTGGATGCCTTTCATGCCTGCAAGGTAGGCAGCGAGTGCAGGCAGGTCAATCCGGTCGGTGCGTCGCCTCGATCAGCGGGGAAACGAACTCGCGAACCGCCTCTGCCGCACGATCCGGATGGAGCTCCACCTGCTTCACGATGGCCGAGCCGACGATCACGCCGTCGGCCGCCTTGGCGACCATCGCCGCTTGCTCCGGCGTGGTGATGCCGAAGCCGACGCAGACCGGGGTCTCCGTGTGCTTCTTGATGGCGGCCACCTGTTCCGCGATGTTGGCCGACGGCGCCCCGTGCGCGCCGGTGACGCCGGTACGGGAGAGGGCGTAGATGAAACCCTCGGCCGATTCCGCGAGCAGCTTCACGCGCTCCGGCGGGGTGGTCGGCGCGATCAGGCGGATCGGCTTGAGGCCGGTGGCGGTGGTCAGTTCGGCGTTCAGCGCGGCCTCATCCGGCGGCAGGTCGAGCAGGAGAATCCCGTCCGCTCCGGCTGCGACAGCGTCTTCATGGAACCTCGCGAACCCGTAGGCATAGATCGGATTCAGATAAGTGAAGAGCACGATCGGAATCTCGTGCGATTCCCGGAACCGGCGGATCAGCTCGAGCACGCGGGCGGTGGTCATGCCCGCCTTCAGCGCGCGATCGGCCGCCATTTGGTTGACGATGCCGTCGGCGAGCGGATCGGAAAACGGCAGGCCCAGCTCGATGATGTCGGCCCCGGCATCCGCGAGCGCGTGGAGGATCTCGAGCGAGCGCTCGAAGTCCGGATCGCCGGCGGCGACATAGGCGACGAAGGCTTTGGCGCCGGTTTCCCGGAGTCTGGCGAAGGTGGCGTCGATGCGGTTGGCCATGGGCGGGCGGAGGTTCATCCATGCAAGTCCGCCGTCCAAGGCAGAAAATCCATTCAGTAGGGCACCAGAATGTCCGGGGAATCCGGCGGAAAGTCGCGGGTGTTCCGCGTGACGAGCCGGCATCCGAGGCTCCGCGCCGACGCGAGGATGATCGCATCCGGCATCTTCAGGCGCGGCTTGTGGTGCTTCCGCAGTTCGACGGCCGCCACGGCGATCGTCTCGGAGAGTTCATGCAACTCGAACTGGGCGAGAAATCTCCGCACGGCGGCCTCATCGTCCGCATGCCGGGCCCCCACCAGCATTTCCATCCAAGTCAGCCGGCTGATGCAGCGCCGTGAATAGGGTTGGAGCGCTGTCTCGGCTTCGGGCACGCCGCTCAGGAAATCGATCAGGATGTTGGTGTCGAAGAAGCCGGTCATTCCCATTCCCGCCGGAGTTCGTCCTGAAGCGCCAAACCATCATCAAGGCGTCCTTTCAGGATGCCGAAGCCTTCGAGCGGCTTCGGCTGCGACGTGCCCTTGTCATTTCGGGTAAGATACTCCGCCACGGCTTCCCGCAGCACCGAGGCCCGCGAAACGCCGCGCTCGCTGGCGAGAGCGTCGAGCTCCGCGATGTCATTTTCTCCCACATCGACGAGGATTCGTTTCATCGTCACGACGATATCGCCGGGTGTTCCGATATCAAGTTTTGATATCGCCTCAACCCCGCTTCGCCAACGCCTCGCAGCCCTTGATGTCGAGCTTTCCGGAAGCCAGCACCGGGATTTCCGCGACCGGCACGATCGCCTTCGGACACCAGAGCGAGGACACGCCTTCGTCGAGCAGCTTGTAGCGCAGGTCGATGCACTCCTGCTCGAGCGCCGGGCCCGCGATGGTCGAGAGCAGGAGAATCGCCTCACCTTTCTGCTCATCCGGCACGCCCACGACAGCGATGCGGCGCTCCGCCTCCGAGTCGAGTCCGAGCACCTTGCTCACCAGCGCCTCGACCGTCTCGTGCGGGACCATTTCACCCGCGATCTTCGAGAAGCGGGAAATCCGGCCCTCGATGTAGAGGAAGCCGTCCTCGTCCACGCGGCCGACGTCGCCGGTGCGGAACCAGCCATCCTTGAGCACTTCTTCCGACTTCTTCGGATTGTTCAGGTAGCCGCCGAAGACATTCGCGCCCTTGAACCAGATGATCCCCTGGGTGTTGAGCGGGACGGTTTCCTCGGTGGCGGGATCAGTGAGCTTGATCGCGAGACCCGGCAAAAGTTGACCCACCGAGCCGCTACGCGAGCTGGGGAGGGAAGCGGCGTCTTTTTCCGGCGCCGGGTCGGGAAGGTTCACGTTGGTGGCCGGCGACGTTTCCGTCAGGCCGTATCCCTCTTGCGGGCGGATGTTGAATTTCTGTTCGAAAGCGTCGGCGAGCGACTGCGGGAGTTTCTCGGCGC
Source organism: uncultured Verrucomicrobiales bacterium (assembly GCA_965651855.1). Taxonomy (GTDB): domain Bacteria; phylum Verrucomicrobiota; class Verrucomicrobiia; order Verrucomicrobiales; family Akkermansiaceae; genus Luteolibacter. Next base: position 48,338 of record CBFGTW010000003.1, on the reverse strand, counting down.
CGGTGACGACCAGTTGCAGCGAGGCGAGTTGCGCGGGTTCGATGCGCTTCATGTAGCCGCGCAGGAAGGTCGGCGTCGCGAGCAACAGGTTCACTTGGTGCAGCGCGACCAGTTCGGCGAGGCGCTTCGTCTCCAGCGGGCTGGGGTAGGTGACCAGGTTGATGCCCTCGATCACCGGAAACCACAGCGTCACCGTGCAGCCGAACGAGTGGAAAAGCGGCAGGGAGCCCAGAATTGACGAGCCGTGCGGCAAGTCGAGTCGCGTCGCGAACTGGCAGACATTCGCCAGCATGTTCCGGTGGCTCAGCGCCACGCCCTTCGGCTCGCCGGACGATCCGGAGGTGAAAAGCAGGATCGCCTCGTCGTTGTTCCGGCGCTTGTTCAGGCCGAGCATGCCGCCGATCACCTTGGCCGGCAGGACCTTCGAAAGCACCGCCCACTTGACGATCTTCTTCTTGAGCGTCGGCAGGACGCGCTCGATGAAAATCAGGTCGCGGTTCGGCGGCCACGGGAACGACGAAACCTTCCGCACGAAGGGATCCGCCGTGATGAAACGGTCCACGCCACTCTGGCGGATCGACGACTTGATCGCCTCGTGGCCGGCGGTGAAGTTGAGGTTCACCGGAACTTTCCCGGCGAAAAGCACGGCAAGGTTCGCGATGAGGCCGGCCTTGCCCGGCGGCAGGACGATAGCCACGCGCGGTTGGTCGGTTTCCTCCTTGATGTGCTTCGAGAAAACGATCGCCGCGGCGAGCACGCGGTCGAAGCCGACCTCCGAATCGTCCGAGCCATCGAGCACGCGATTTCGCGAAGCGTGCTTCTTCAGCCCCTCGAGCAGTGCCATCGCGAGGGAACCCTTGAAGAGCGGACGCCGCGAGTAGGCTTCCTCGGCGGCTTCCCACAGGCTTTGCTGGTAGGTCGCGACGCTTACGTTTCCGGCCTCGATCGCTTGGCCGATCACCATCACCGCGTGCGGCAGCGAGGACGGCGACTCAATCGAAAGGCACGATTCGCGCGGACAATCCACGGCAATCGGCAGGATCGGCAGCTTGAAGGCGCACATCGCCTTCAGGTGCGCCGACGGGATCCGGCAGAAGGTCGCGTTCCGCGCGCTCGTCCGGCCGGGCACGTAGATCAGCACGCCACCGGCGGCGAGCGATCCCTCGAGCTGCTTGCCCGCCGCTTCCGGAGCGGCGTCGCCCGCGCTGAACATCGCGCCGGAACCGGATTTCTCCAGAAACGCCCGCATCGGCCCCTCGTGGTGCCCGCTTTCCTCGATGAGCCAGGTGATCTTCCGGCCCGAGAAAAGCCGCTCGAGATGCAGCAGATGTTGGAAATCAAGGCGTCCCGGGATGACCAGCACGCCGGACTGCGGAACGCGTTCCTTGTGAAGAATCTGGATGGCTGCGGCAGACATGACGGAAAAGTCGTGGAACTACGGAGCCGCCGGCCCCGATTTTCCCCCGCGATTCACGGCGATTTTTCCGGCCGAGGCACGGATTTTTTCAAAAAGCTCACAGCCCCGCCTCCGCGAGCCGCTCGGCCATCTCGGCCTTCTGCAGTTCGCGCGTGAATTCCTCGAAATCGCCGGCGACGACTCCAGTCAGGTTGTGAGAGGTGTAGCCGATCCGGTGGTCGGTCACCCGCGACTGGGGGAAGTTGTAAGTCCGGATTTTCTCGGAGCGGTCGCCCGAGCCGATCAGCGAGCGGCGGTGCGCCGAGTAGGCTTCCTGCTGTTCCTGGAGCTTCCGCTCGTAGAGCCGCGAGCGGAGGATTTGCAGCGCCTTTTCCTTGTTCTGGGTTTGCGAGCGACCGTCCTCGCAGCGGACGTAGAGGCCGGTGGGGAGGTGGAAGACCTGCACCGCGGATTCTGTCCGGTTCACGTGCTGGCCGCCGGCGCCGCCCGCACGGCAGACCTCGATCCGCAGGTCGTCCGGCTTGATTTCCACGTCGACGTCCTCGGCCTCGGGGAGAACGGCCACGGTGACCGTGGAGGTGTGAACACGGCCTTGGGTTTCGGTGGCGGGGACGCGCTGGACGCGGTGGACGCCGGACTCGTATTTGAGGTGCCGGAAGACCTCGTCGCCCGTGATTTTCAGGATCACCTCCTTGAAGCCGCCGACCTCCGACGGACTGCTCTCGAGGTGCTCGCAGCGCCAGCCGCGGCTTTCCGCGTGACGCTGGTACATGCGCATCAGTTCCGCGGCGAAGAGCGAGGCCTCGTCGCCGCCGGCTCCGGCGCGGATCTCGACGAGTGCGTCGCGGTCCTCGTTCGGATCCGCCGGCAGGAGGGCGTATTGGAGTTCATCGCCGAGCTCCGCGATCGACCGCTCGAGCGCCGGGATTTCCTCGGCCGCCATCACCGAAAGATCGGGATCGTCGGATTTCGCCAGCTCCTGGTTGTCCGCGAGCTGGCGTTTCGCCGTTTCCAGCCTGTCCCAAAGCTCGAGCGTATTCTTCAGCCGTCCGTGCTCGCGGAGAATCTCGGACGCGCGCTTCGGATCGGCGAAAAGTTCCGGATCGCCAACCGCTTCCTCAAGCTCGGCGAAGCGGGCGCGGCGTTTTTCGATGAGGGTGGTGTAGTCCATGGGGAGGGAGCCGCCGAGGATGGAAAGAGCGGTAGCACGGCCCTGACCTTGATCTCGCGGACCAAGTCCGGCGGCAGATCGAAGGTCGTCTTCATGCGCGAAGCTTGGTGGTCCGCCGGCTTGCTGTCAAACGGACGGGTGCGGGAGGTGTCCCGCGGCGTCGGTAGATCGCTCGCGGGCTTTACCAAGGCTCATCATAGGGTAGGTCTTCGAGCGGAACGTCCACGTAATCCGGTTCCGGATCCCGGTCGAACTGCACGGCCTTGATCTCCCTGCTGCCGAATATCAATGCCTTGCACACGCGATGCATCCCATCCATCACCCGTCCGTCGGCTCCGAGGATGATCGGATGGGCGAGATCCGTCTCAACAATCAGCTTCGCGTGTTCGGCGACGTCGCGGCAGCTGGGCGCATGGTCAAACCAAAATGGCTCGTCGAGCTCTCGTATCGCTTCGAGCGGGACAAGTTTTACAGGAAGGTTTCGGGATAGCTCGACCAGTCTATGCACGTCCCAGATCAATACTCCGCGTGGGGTCTTTTGTGGATGATATTGGCGGCGCATTTCAAATTCCTCGTGGAAAAGATCCGGAACCTCACGTGGGCTGGCGGAGCGATCGGATGCTTCGAAAGAATCGGTCGTTCCGGCAAAGGCGGCCAAGTGATCCCAAGCCGAGGTTGAATCCGTATTGGCAGCTTGGGTAAGGTGTTGCCGAGCCCAACTCGAGACCGAGAGCGACTCGCGACAGGCGGCTGCCTCAATCTTTCGCTGAGTCTCTTGGTCCAAATGGATGGTCAAGCGTGACACGCGGCGAATCCTGCCACCGCTCAAGGAACCATACAAGTTGTGATTGGGTTGTATGCTTGTTCAACCAGGTTCACCGCGTCGCCATCACCTCCACGGTGAAGCCTTTCAGATACTCGGTTTCCGGGATGGCGACGAGCACCGGATGGTCGGCGCGCTGGCTGTGGTTCGCGACGAGCCGGAGCGACTTTTTCGCGTCGACCGAGGCGGAGACGAGGTTGCCAAGGAACACCTCGCGCGAGGCGTGGTGCGAGCAGCAGAAGGTCGAGAGCACGCCGCCTTTTTCCAGCAGCTTGAGGGACCGGAGGTGGATCTCCTTGTAGCCGCGCAGGGCGTCGGAGAGCGTCTTCTTGTTCCGGGTGAAGCTCGGCGGGTCGAGGACGATCAGGTCGTATTCCGGCTGCGCGTGTTTGAGGAAATCGAAGACGTTGTGCTCGACCACGTCGATCTCGAGGCCGTTGAGCGCGGCGTTTCTCCGCGCGGACTCGCAGGCGGATGCGGAGATGTCCACGGCGGTGACTTTCGCCGCGCCGGCTTTGGCGCAGGCGAGGGCGAAGCCGCCTTGGTTGGTGAAGCAGTCGAGCACCCGCTTGCCCTTCGCGAGCTTCGCCACCTCGGCGTGGGCTTCGAGTTGGTCGAGGTAGAGGCCGGTTTTCTGGCCGTCCACGAGGTCGACCTCGAAGTCCAGGTCGTTCGCCCGAACCACGAAGGGTCCCGGGTTTTCTCCAGAAAGCATCTCGATGCCGGGCTCGAGTCCCTCGGCCTTGCGCGAGGGCGAATCGTTCCGCAGCACGATCGATTTCGGCGCGAGCACTTCGACGAGCGCGTCGCGGATCAACTCGCGCCGCTGGTCCATCGCCAGCGTCAGCGTCTGCACCGCGAGGTGGTCGCCATAGCGGTCCACGATCAATCCGGGAATGCCGTCGGACTCGCTCCAGACCACCCGGCAGAGCCGCTCGTCGATGCCCCGGCGCTGGCGCAGCTCGAGCGCTTGGCGAATGCGGCGGCTGAAAAAGTCGAGGTCCAGGTCCTGCCGGCGTCGCGAGAAACGCCGGGCGACGATCTGCGACTGCGGGTTGAAAATCGCCGAGCCCAGCGGCCGGTCGCGGAAATCCTTGAGCGTGATCACGTCGCCCGGCTGCGGGTTGCCGAACGACTTCTTGATCTCCGTGGCGTAGACCCACTCGTGGCCGTGGAAAATGCGGGCGCGGGGAGCGATGATGAGACCGGGCATGGGACGGCGAATCAGGGCCGACCGCAGCCGGATTGTCGAACCCGAATCACCGGGATCGTGGGGCAACATGAAGCCGCACGCGAAGGCGCGAAGACGCGAAGCGGAGTGAAGAGTAGGGACAGAGAGGAACTTTTTTCGATGAATCCGAACCTCTTCGCGACTTCGCGTGAGTCCTCTCGATTTTTCGGATTTCCCTCACCCCGCCGTGCCCATGCGGCTGCCGATGCGGGCGTAGAGTTCCGTTTGCTTCGCGGACCACTCGAGGAGGTCGGGGGCGAGGCGGATTTTGCCGGGCTCGAAGAGGGTGATGGTGGAGGAGCCGCCGAAGGCGAAGTAGCCTTTCTCGGCGCCTTTGGCGACGGGTTGCCCGGGCTGGAACGTCTGGGCGATGGTGCCGACGCAGGTGGCGCCGATTTCCATGCAGAGGATGGTGCCGAAGCGTTCGGTGCGCAGTTCGGTGATGGTGCGCTTGTTCGTCCAGAGGTAGGCGAGGCGCTTGCGCAGGGCGATGGGGGAGACGGAGAAGAGCGGGCCGTCGATGAGGCGGGTCTCGCCCGGCACGCCGGCGGCGGGGAAGTGGAAGCGGTGGTAATCGACCGGGCAAAGCCGGGAAAGGACAAGCGCGCCGTCGGCATAGCGGGCGGCGAGGCCGGCGTCGCCGAGGAGCTGCGGGAGGTCGAAGCGCTGGCCTTTGACGAAGACGCTGTCGATAGCCGAGGCGCGCTCGAAGCCGAGATGGCGGCCGTCGGCGGGGAAGACGACCGCGTCCTCATCCGGATCGACCGGGCGGGCGTGCGGCTTGAGTTTGCGGAAGAAGAACTCGTTGAAGCTGCCGTATTCCGGGCCTTCGGCGAACTCGGCGGCATCCAGCCCGTATTGGCCGATGAACGGGGCGACGCGCGTGGCCGAGTTCTTCGCGCTCATCCGCCAGCCGTACCAAGCGGAGAAAAACGGGCGCTTCACCAAGGTGCCGAGGGCGAGGCCGCCGAGCGGACTTCCGTAGGCCCACCGGAGAAAGGACTCGCCGTAGACCTTCTCGGTCTCGAGCTGGCCGGTGTGGCGGTTGAAATACTGGATCGGCTCCACGGTCAGGGGAGTTTCCAGGTGGGCTTGAGGCGCTGGTATTCCGCGCGCGGCAGAAGCACGTAAAGCGGGCGCTTTTCCGGATCCACCCGCGCGATCAACTCACGGAGCTTCGTTTCGTGCATGGTCGTGCAGCCGGCGGTCGGGCGGTTGCCGTCCTGGCGCCAGATGTGGAAAAAGATCGCCGAGCCGCCGCCGGGGACGACCCGCGGCGGGGCGTTGTGGGCAATGAAGAGCTTCAGCGAGTGCGGGTAGTCGTCGAGCCGCATCTGCTGCTTCTTTTCCCAAGCGTTCCGCGGCGGGTGGGGCAGGACGACGTGGCGGTTGTATTGCGGCGAGGCGGGGTCTTCGACCCAGAGGTCGTTCGGCGTGACGCGGTGGTAGAAGAGCCGCGGGTGCTTGCGGATCGAGCGGTCGTAGCCCCAGGCGCCGCCGAGGTGGAACACGCCGGCGGGCGCGCGGAGATCGCCTTCCTGTTTCAGCTTCGCGCCGTCGGGCAGGGGATGGATGCCGCGACCCCAGACGAGGCCGTTTTTGCCGAGGCGGCCGTTCCACGGCGCGCCGACCTGCTGCCAGCGGCCGTCGCGCTTTTCATGGAAGGAGAGCGTGACGTGCGAGGAATCCCAGCCGTCCGCCACGCCGAGAACGCACTGCGACGACTGCGCCGGCAGCTCGAAGGCCGCCGCGGGCAGCAGCAACGCGGCGACGATGAGGAGGATGCGAAACATGGAGGAACCAGACCACACCGGCGGCGGTGGTCAATCCCGGGGCTTCATGCCGGGGGAGATGTGACGGGGCAGGATGCCCCGTCAACGGACTGGAGCGAGGCGCTCCAGCCACTGGTGGCTGGGCCACCAGTCCATTGACGAACCACGGAATACACGGAAGGCACGGAAACGGTAAGGGAGAGCGAACTGCTCCGAAATTCCGTGTATTCCGTGCCTTCCGTGGTTTTTCAATCCGTTGGCGCCTATTCGGCCGCCGTTTCCGCTTCCTCGTCGAGGACGAGCACCTCGATGTTGCGGAACTCGACCGGGTGGCTTTCGGACTGGAGGCAGATGTAGCCTTCCTTGATGAGCTTCGAGCCGGCGGCCTCCGAGAGCGCCTTGGCGTGGGCGTCGCCTTCGTCGTACTGCGGCTGGCTGTAGGAGATGACCTCCTGGCCGTTGATGAGATGCTTGATGATTTCGCTGCCGCGGACCTCGACCTCCGCCTTGACCCACTGCTCGCCGTGGTACGTTTCCGACTTCGCGGAGATGCAGTGGTCGGTGACGAGCTTGTCGTCCATCACGACGTGGGTGCCCGGGGTGCAGAGGTTGCCGGTGGTGCGGTCGTTGGTGCCGTCGCCGCCGAGAAGCTGGACTTCGAGCGAGGTGGGGAAGTCCTGGTTCACCTCCATCATTTCGGGCGACTCGCTGTGGATCATGATGCCGCTGTTGCGGGTCGCCCAGCCGGGGCCGCCTTCGAGTTGCTCGCCGGTGAAGCGGTATTCGAGGCGGAGGCGGTAGTTCGAGAGCTTCTTCTCGTGGAAGATGTGGCCGTATTCCGAGTCCCACTTGTCGTATTCCGAGTAGTCGACCTTGAGGACGCCGTCCTCGACGCGGAAGGTGTTGCGGAAATTCTCGCCCGCTTCGTGGCCGCGGATTTTCGGCGTCCAGCCGGTGAGGTCCTTGCCGTTGAAGAGGGAAATCCAGTTCTCCTCCTGGGCGGTGGCGGTAAGGGCGAGGGCGGCGATGCCGGTGGTGATGAACACGGTCTTCATGGTCGCGAAGAAACGTGTCGTGTCCCGCGCGCCTTGCACAGCCTGAACGGGTAAAATCGCCGCCCATCCCCCGGTCGGGTGGCTATTCAGTTGCGGGCGCTGCGTTTCCGCCCCATGCAGTCGGCGGCGGATTCCCCCGCCACGAAACCCCACGAGACCCATGAAACCCCGGATGCTGATGGCCGCGATGGCCGCGATCGGCACTGCCAACGCGCAGTGGAAACCCGCCGAAAACTCCATGCTCACCCGCTGGGGCGAGAAGCTCGACCCCGGGAACGTGTGGAGCGAATACCCGCGCCCGCTGCTCGAGCGGGACAGTTGGACGAACCTCAACGGCCTGTGGTCATATGCCGTGACGCCGCAGGACGCCGACCGCCCGGAAGACTGGGCCGGCGAAATCCTCGTGCCGTTCGCGCCCGAGGCGCCGCTTTCCGGCGTGGGCCGGCTGATCGAGCCGGACGAATCGCTCTGGTACAAGCGCGAGCTGCCGGTGAAGCCGGCCGATGGCGAGCGGACGCTGCTGCACTTCGAGGCGGTGGATTACGAGACGACCGTTTACGTGAACGGCCAGGAGGTCGGCAGCCACACCGGCGGCCACACGCCGTTTTTCTTCGATATCACGGACGCGCTGAAAGAAGAGGGCAACGAGCTGGTCGTGCGGGTGCATGATGCCACCAGCGGCTATCAGCTCGTGGGCAAGCAGAAGCTCGATCCCGGCGGGATCTGGTACACGCGGGTCAGCGGCATCTGGCAAACCGTGTGGACCGAGCAGGTGCCGGAGCGCTCGATCGACACGCTCGACTACCAGAACGACGTGAAAAACGGCACGATCACCGTGACGGCGAAGCTTTCCGGCGAGCCGATCGAGGGCGAGAGCGTGCGCGTGACGGCCTCATTCGAGGGCGAGGAAATCGCCACCATCACCGGCACCGGTACGCTTTCCATGAAGCTCGGCGAGCCCAAACTCTGGTCGCCCTCATCACCCGCGCTGTACGACATCCAGGCCGAGCTGCTCGATGGCGAAGGCAAGGTCGTCGATGCCGCGAAGAGCTACACCGCCTTGCGCGAGATCGGAAAGGCGAAGGACGCCAACGGCCACTGGCGTTTCACGCTCAACGGCGAGCCGATTTTCCATTGGGGTCCGCTCGACCAGGGATGGTGGCCGGACGGCCTGCTCACGCCGCCGTCGGACGAGGCGATGCTTTACGACATCGAGTATCTCCAGGAGGCCGGCTTCAACATGATCCGCAAGCACATCAAGGTCGAGCCGCGGCGCTACTACTACCACTGCGACCGCCTCGGCATGATGGTTTGGCAGGACCACGTGAGCATGGGCTACGGGCCGAACAGCGAGCCGAAGGGCTCGAACCCCGAGTGGACCCGTCTGCGCGAAAATCCGCCGGAGGGGAAATGGCCGGACGAGGCGCACGAGCAGTTCCTGCTGGAATACCGGCGCATGGTCGAAGCGCTCGGCGAGCATCCCTCGATCGTCGTCTGGACGCCCTTCAACGAGGCCTGGGGCCAGCATCGGACGATGGAGACCGGGAAGGTCGCCGTCGAGCTGGCGGACGGACGTCACATCAACATCGCGTCGGGCGGAAATTTTCACCCGATCGGCGACATCGTGGACGAGCACGCCTATCCCGACCCGGCGTTCCCGGTGGCGAGCGACCGCTTCGACGACTACGTGAAGGTCGTCGGCGAATTCGGCGGCCACGGCTGGCCGGTGGAAGGCCATCTGTGGCGCAAGAGCGACGAAAACTGGGGCTACGGCGGTTTGCCGCAGAGCCTCGACGAGTGGAAGCAGCGCTACATCCGCTCGATCGACATCCTCGCCGGCCTGCGCCGTCAGGGCATCGCGGCCGGCGTTTACACGCAGACCACCGACGTCGAAGGCGAGATCAACGGCTTGCTGACGTATGACCGCATCGAGAAAATTCCCGCCGCCTGGCTCAAGGAGCAGAGCGAGCGCCTGCTCGCGATCCCCGACGACGCGAAGCTCGAGCCGATCCTGCCGACCGCGGACACCGAGCCGCAGGAGTGGCGCTACACCACCGGGAAGCCGGCCGAGGGCTGGCAGGCACCCGATTTCGACGACTCCGGCTGGAGCACCGGCCGCAGCGGCTTCGGCACGCCTGAGACGCCGAACGCTCGGGTCAACACCGAGTGGAACAGCGAGGACATCTGGATCCGCCGAGACTTCGAAGTGAAGGACATGCCGGAGGGCGGCTTGCTGCTGAAAATCCACCACGACGAAGACGCGACCGTCTACCTCAACGGCGAGGAGATTGGCCGCTTCACCGGCTACACCGGCAACTACATGCTCGTCGCCCTTGGCGAAAAGGAGCGCAAGCTGCTGAAATCCGGCGCCAATACCGTGGCGGTGCACTGCCGCCAGACACAGGGCGGCCAGTACATCGACGTCGGCTTCATGGATGAAGTCCGGCGCTGAATTGTCGGCCACAATTCCCGGAGGGCGGGCCATGGCGGGTCCGCCCTTCTTTTTTCTCCGGATCTCGTGAAAACACGTGCAGCGGAAGTCCTTCCGGGCGCATAGCCTCGCCGCGCCCCCATGATCATTTTCCTGAAAATCCTGATCGGTCTGTTTCTTGTCGCCTGGTGCGGCCTCGGGGTCTGGATGGTCGTGAAATACGACTTCGTCTTCGGCCAGCACCAGAACGACCCGCACGAGAGTCCGGGCGCGCGGGCCTTGAGTGTCACGCAGGCGTCCTCGATCTGGTTCGGGTTCTTCGTCCTGGGCGTGTATTTCCTGTTCCTGTGAGCGGATCGGCTTCCCGATTCGGCTTGCGCGCCCCGGGCACCGGCCGTATCGCCGCGGGCATGAAGCTGCGCGGAGTGCTCGTGTTGGCGGCCGGGATCGTGTTCGTGGGCTGCGAGGACAAGAGCGAAGTCGTCGTCACCGAAACGCGGCGAGCCACGACCAAGGACGAGAGCCCGAAGTTGTTCGCGACCCCCGACGAACGCTTTCGAAACGCGCGGCCGAGCCCGGTGCAGGCCGAGACGCCCGAGGGCTGGCGCGAGGTTCCATCTTCCGAATTCCGCCTGCTGAACTACCGCTTCGGCGAGACCGGCCTGGGCGAAGTGTGGGTCTCGCTTTCCGCCGGCAGCGTGCTCGACAACGTCAACCGCTGGCTCGGGCAGTTCGGCGCGGCACCGTTGACGGCGGCCCAACTGGCTGAACTGCGGGCCGTACCCATCGCCGATACCACGGGTGTGTGGGTCGAGGCCGAGGGCGAGTATGCCTCCGGGATGGGCGCTCCGCCAAAACCCGGTTACGCGCTCGCCGGCGTGATCGCCGAGTCCGACGGCCAGATCCTGACAGCCAAGATGGTGGGCCCCCGCGCCGAGGTGGAGTCGGCCAAGGAGCAGCTGGAAACCTTCGCCCGCAGCCTCCGCCGGGCTGAATGATCGACGCTTCCCAGACCGTAACGCGCACCCGTTTCGCTTCCCGAGAGACAACCCGATGGCCAGCCCCGAATCCGACGCTCCCGCACCGGTCCGCAAGAACGGGCGCCCCGTGCCCCGGCGGGTGTTCGACTTTTTCTCGAGCCTCGGCCTCGCCACCGTGCTGCTGCTGCTGCTCGGGATCCTGACGTGGTTCGCGACGCTCGAGCAGGTCGAACACGGACTCCACCCGACGCTCAACAAGTATTTCCACTGGAAGGAGCCGGTGGCCATTCCGGACCTCGAGAACCTCCGGATCAACGGCAAGCTCGTGCCGATCCCGCTGCCCGGCGGCTATTGGGTCTGCGCGCTGCTTTTCCTCAATCTCTTCCTCGGCGGCATCATCCGCATCCGCAAGGGGCCGAAGCAAATCGGCGTGATCATCGCCCACTTCGGCATCCTCTACCTGCTCGTCGCCGGCGCGGTGGGGCATCATTTCTCCGAGCGGGGAAACATGCCGGTCCACGAGGGCCAGACCAGCGACGTGGCCGAAGATTACTTCGAATATGTCGTCGAGGTCGCGGAAGTCATCGACGGCCAGCCGCAGGAAATCCACGTGATCCGTGGCGAGCACCTCACCGACCTGACGGGGGGAAATGTCCGGACCTTCCAAATCCCGGATGTTCCATTCGATCTCCAGATCACCCGCTGGCACGTCAACGCCAAGCCGGTCAGTGTCAACGAACGCGCCCCCGCGGCCGGCGAGCCGGTGGCGGAAGGCTACTATCTGGTCGAGCAAAAGGGCGAGATCAACGCCGAGGCAAACACCGCCGGCTGCTACGCGCGGATCGTCCAGGCGGATGGCACCACCACGCCGCCGTTCATCCTCGCGGGCGCGAGTTTCCACCCCTTCACCTACCGCCACGAGGACCGCGTCTTCACCATCGACATGCGGAAGCGGCTCTGGCCGATGCCGTTCAAGGTGCGGCTCGACGAGTTCACCGCCGAGTTCCACCCCGGCACCGCGCGGCCGGCGAAGTTCGTCAGCGAGATCACTCGCATCGAGGACGGGCAGCAGGCGCCGGTCACCATCCAGATGAACGAGCCGATGCGCCATGCCGGCCTGACGTTTTTCCAAGCCAGCTACGGTCCGCCCGGTGCAGGTCCGGGTCAGCCGATGTATTCGGTCTTTGAGATCGTGAAAAATCCGGCGGACAAGTGGCCGGAATACAGCCTCTACGTCGTCTCGTTCGGCCTGCTCGTGCACTTTCTGATGAAACTTTCCGCGTTCCTCGGACGCAATCCCCGCAAGTCCCGCCATGCCCAGTAATCGCTCCATCGTCGGCCGCTGGATCGCCGCCGTGCTGGCCTCCGTCGGCCTGCTCGCGGTGTTCTACAACGTGATCGTGGACAACTTGCCGAAGGGCGAGGTGCGCAAGATCGCGGGTTACGAGCCGTGGTCGGAGAAGTCGCTGGAGATCGCGGAAGCCATCCCGGTGATGGATGGCGGCCGGATCAAGCCGCTGTCGAGCTACGCCGGGTTCACCATGCTCGGCATCCACGGCGCGCGCTCGATGAAGATCGAGGGCGTGGATGGCGAGGTGAAACTCTCGCCGACGGAGTGGCTGATGGACTCGGTGTTCCGGCCCCAGCTGGCGGCCGAACTGCCGACCTTCCGCGTGGACAATTCCGCGGTGCTCGAGGAGGTCGGCATCAAACCCCGCGGCCGGCGCGACCGCTACAGCTACACGGATCTCGAGCCCGGCGTGGCCAAGCTCGTCGAGCGCGCCCAGTCCTACGAGAATATCGAGAAGGAACAGCGCGAGCCACTCCAGCAGCAGACGATCGACCTGGCCTACAACATCCGCAGCTACGAGGCGCTGCTGGGTTACTTGAGCTTCGCCCGCGTGGGCGTGGAAATGCCGGGATCCGGCCGGGAAGGGGAGCCGGACCAGCGGGCGAATGTCAGCACGCTCATGGCCACCGCGGACATGCTGCGCAGCCAGCTCCAGCAGGCCCACCAGAGCGGCGAGCCGGTGAACCCGCGACTCCAGGCATTGCTCGAACAGGTGATCGATCTGTCGAATTTCGCGAAATTCGGATTGTTCATCATTCCGCCGACCGATCCGGAAACCGAACAATGGCTCTCCGCCGGCGACGCGATCATGGCGGTGATGACCGGCGGTGCGGGCGATCCCGAAGTTTTCCGGGAGGACATCCTCGCCCTCGAGGCGGTGGGACGTCACGCCGGCGACGACGCCGGATTCCGCGAAGCCCTCGCCGCCGTGCGCGACCGCTTCGTCGAACGCGCCAAGGAGCGCGGCGAATACGACCACGTTCCGCTCGAGGTCAGCTATTACCGCGCGAACTGGTTCCTCAACGCGCTGGTGTTTTTCCTGATCGGCACGCTCACCGCGCTGCCGATGTGGATGACCGGCCGCGGAAAGGCCGGTGCGGTCCTCGCCGGATCGACTTGGCTGTTCACGGTCGCCGGACTGGCGCTCTGCGTCGTCGCCCTCGTCCAGCGTTCCGTGATCATGGAGCGCCCGCCGGTGGCGAACCTCTACGACACGATCATCTTCATCGGCTCGACCGGGGTGCTGCTTGCGCTGCTGATCGAGCTGATGACGCGGCGGCGTTTCGCGCTCGGGCTGGCGCCGATTCTCGGCACGCTGCTCATCGTCCTCGCGCGCCGCTACGAGCTGGGCGATGCGAAGGACCACATGGACCCGCTCGTCGCGGTGCTGGACTCGAATTTCTGGCTCACCGTCCACGTGATCACGATCACCCTCGGCTACTCCGCCGGGCTGCTGGCGGCGGCGCTTTCCTGCGGCTACATCATCATCCGCGGCCTCGGCTTGGACGAAGGGAACCGCGATCTGCGCCGCTCGCTCACCGGCGCGGTCTACGGCGTGATCTGCCTGACCTTGTTCCTTTCGCTCGTCGGCACCGTCCTCGGCGGCATCTGGGCGAACTACTCCTGGGGCCGCTTCTGGGGCTGGGATCCGAAGGAAAACGGCGCGCTCATGATCGTGCTGTGGACGCTGGTGATCCTCCACGCGCGTCTCGGCGGCTACATCCGCGAGTGGGGCCTGCACCTCGCCTCGGTCTTCACCGCCTGCGTCGTGGCCTTCTCATGGTGGCACGTCAATTTCCTCGGCGTCGGCTTGCACAACTACGGCTTCACGGCCGGCAAAGGCACCATCTGGGTTTTCTACGGGGTGATGGGCCTGTTCCTCATCCTCGGCTTCATCGCCCGTGCTTTGGATGGAACGCCGAAGCGCGTCCCGCCACCGCTGCCCGAGCCAAGTGCTACTTGATCGCCGGGGAGGCACTCGCCACGCTCCGCGCGTGATTCCGAACGTCCTCGCCGAACGCTACGCCTCGCCCGCCATCGCCGCCATCTGGTCCGCCGAGGGCCGCATCGTCCTCGAGCGCGAATTCTGGATCGCGGTGATGAAGGCGCAGCGCGATCTCGGCCTGGACGTTCCCGAGGAAGCCATCGCCGCCTACGAGGCGGTGAAAGACCAGGTGGACGCCGCCTCGATCATGCGCCGCGAGCGGGTGACGCGCCACGACGTGAAGGCGCGCATCGAGGAGTTCAACGACCTCGCCGGCCACGAACACGTCCACAAGGGCATGACCTCGCGCGATCTCACCGAGAACGTCGAGCAGCTCCAGGTCTACCGCTCGCTTCAGGTCGTGCGCGACAAGACCGTCGCCGCCCTCCGACGTTTCCGCGAGCGGGCGGAACTTTGGGCCGATCTGGTGCTCACGGCGCGCACCCACAACGTCGCTGCCCAGCCGACCACCCTCGGCAAGCGCGTCGCGATGTTCGGCGAGGAGCTGCTGCTGGCCTTCGAGGCGCTGGAATCGATCATCGCCAGCTATCCGGTCCGCGGCCTCAAGGGCGCCGTCGGCACGCAGATGGACCAGCTCTCGCTCTTCGAAGGCGACGCGGCCAAGGTGGCGGACCTCGAACGGCGCGTTGTTTCCCACCTCGGCATGCCGGCGGTCTGGACGAACGTCGGCCAGGTTTACCCGCGCTCGCTCGACCTGCGCGTCGTCGCCACGCTCACCGATCTCGCCTCCGGTCCGTCGTCGTTCTGCAAGACCCTGCGGCTGATGGCCGGCCACGAGACCGCCAGCGAGGGCTTCGCGCCCGGCCAAACCGGCTCGAGCGCCATGCCGCACAAGATGAACTCCCGCTCCTGCGAGCGCGTCAATGGCTTCCACGTGATCCTCAAGGGTCATCTCGCCATGGCCGCCGGGCTCGCGGGCGACCAGTGGAACGAGGGCGATGTCTCCTGTTCCGTCGTCCGCCGCGTCATGCTGCCGGACGCCTTCTTTGCCATCGACGGCCTGTTCGAGACCTTTCTAACCATTCTCGATCAGATGGAAGCGTATCCTGCGATGATCGCCGCGGAGACCGCTCATTATCTCCCATTCCTCATGACCACGACCATCATGATGGAGGCGGTGAAATCGGGCGTCGGGCGCGAGACGGCGCACAAGGCGATCAAGGAACACGCCGTCGCCACCGTGAACGACCTCCGCGCGGGGAAAACCGATCGCAACGATCTCGTCACCCGCCTCGCCGCCGACGCGCGGCTCGGCCTCTCGCAGGAAATCCTGCAAGGGATCCTCTCACGCGGTGACCGCGAATCCGGAGCCGCCCGCGCGCAGGTCGGACAATTCGCTGAAAAGGTAAAAGTGGTTGAAAGATCACATTCCAATGCCGCGGGGTATGCTCCCGGTTCGATTCTCTGACTCCGCGGGATTTCGCATCCGGCTCACAAAATCTTGACTGCCGCAGGGCCGCCGGGCTTCCTCCTGTCTTCATGTGGGGCGCGCATTCCGCAGCCCGCATCCCCGCCCACCTCCCTCCGCTTCAATTTCCGACTCCCTGTTCTTTTCTCGAAAACCCATGAAACAACTTCCGATCCTGCTGGTCTCTTCCGCAGCCGTCATCGCCCTCGTTGCCACGCTGCGCACCGCGGAGAACCAAGTTGAAGCCGGAAAAGGCGCCGCTGGCGGCAAGACCGGTTCCGCCATGGCGGTCCATGTTGAAGGAGACGCCGCCTTGACCGCCGAGGCGGCGCAACGCGGTGCCTTGCGGGCGGGCCGGCGCCCGCAAGCGGAAAGACCCGTTCATGTCGCCGCACGGCTCGACAAGGAACAGCTTTTCAAGGCCGAGACGGGTCACGAGCGCCGCACCCTCCAGGTACCGCGGGATTTCCTCGACAAGATCGTCAGGGACAAGAACCGCGAGGTGGCCTTCACCGCTCCGGGCGGCGTCGAGATCGTCGGTTCGGTCAAACATTTCGAAAAGGACGCGGACGGTGTGCTCATGGTGAGCGGCGCGATCACTTCGCCGCGAGAAGGCGCGTTCTACTTCCGGCGCCAGAAGAACCCGGGTGTATCGGGTGCAATCAGCGGCTTCGCCCGCTTTCCCGAAGGAGAGATTTCCTACCGGATGGAACCGGCGGGGCCGGGCGGCGAGCCCGCACTGGTCGAGCGCATGCTCGGCGAGATCATGTGCCTGAACTACGCGCCCAGCCCGCGCGAAGCTCCCGAAGACGGGGAGCGGGAGGAATTGCCAGCCACGCATCCCGCCGCCTTCGCGCATTACGACGATATCGGCGAGATCGTGCCCCTCGAAAGCCTTCCGGGCGCCACTGGCGTGATCTATCTGGACTTCGACGGCGAGGTGGGACCTTTCCCGGGCTGGGACCAACCCGATGAAGATTGGCCGGGCATCACGTTCGCGCCCCATTCCGGTGCCACCAGCGCCGAGATTAAGGAAGTCTGGGAGCGGGTTGCCGAAGACTTCCAACCGTTCAATCTCAACGTGACGACGGACCAGCGAGTTTATGACGCTGCACCCGAGGGCCGCCGGATTCGGGTGATCATCACACCGATCGTCATTCCAGGACTTGGCGGCATTGCTTTCTTCGACTCGTTCAACTGGGAAGGGAACCCGGTGTGCTGGGCGTTTGCCACGACCGGGAAGAATGCTGCGGAAGTGGTTTCGCACGAAGTCGGCCACACGCTCAATCTGGAGCACCACGGGATCTTCGACGAGGAACTCGAGGAGAATCTCGAGTATTACGAAGGTCACGGATCCGGCGACGTCGGCTGGGCTCCCATCATGGGCGTCGGCTACGAGCGCAATCTCACGCAATGGTCGAAGGGGGAATATGACCTGGCGACCAACCCGGGACAGGACGATCTCGAGACCATCACCACGGAGAACAACGACGTCGACTACCGTGACGACGATTTCGGAGCCGGCCTCGCCACGGCGGCTTACCTCGAGATTCTCCCGGACAACCGGATTTCCAACGAGGGAATCATCGAGCGGACCGGCGATGTCGACGCCTTCCGGTTCCGCACGACCGGTGGCGCGGCGGTCATTTCCGCCTACCCGGTCGAGAAGGGCGCGAACCTCGACATTCAGGTCACGCTCCACGACAGCAACGGCGTGTCGGTGGGCATCGAGAACCCGATCAGCCTGCTCTACGGCACCATTTCGCGCAACCTGACGGCGGGCGAATACGTGGTCCGCGTCACCGGAACCGGCTGGGGCACCGCCAGCACCGGTCACACGAACTACGGTTCGCTCGGAGGATACCGGCTCTCCGGCGTCATCACGGGCGGCGAGATGCCGGATCGTCTTGCCGTGGACGAAAACCAACCGACTGGAACCGTCCTCGGCAGTGTGCTTCCGCGCGAACTTGCCGGCCTGGAGGGTCTGAGCTACGCGATCGAATCCGGCAACGAAGCGGGCGTCTTCGAAATCGATCCCGCGACGGGTGAGATCTTCGTCGCGGACGGCGATCTGCTCGACTACGAACTCCACTCGCCCCGCTGGGACCGGCCGGCGGATTTTCAGTTCTTCGTCCGCATCTCGAACGGCGAGGAGCAGAGCGAGCTGGTCCGCACGGTCGTCTCGATCAACGACATCAACGAGGCGCCCGTGGTGGCCGGCGCGACAATTCCGCTCTTGGAAGGAATTCCCGAAGGGACAGCGGTGCATCAGGTGAGCTTCACCGAGCCGGACCGCCACCAGCACGTCACCAGCTATTCGATCATCAGCGGCAACACCGACGGTGCCTTTTCCATCACGGACACGGGCGTGATCACCGTCGCCGGCGAGCTGGATGCCTCCGTTCAATCGACCTACGAACTCGTGGTTCGGGTGAGGGATTCCGGCACGCCGTCCGCGGCCGGCACCGCCACGATCACGCTGAATGTTCTGGGCGTGTCCGAGGATTTCTCCCCGGGTCGCATCCGGCGCCTGCTCTACAACCATGGCGGCGACGGCACGGAGTTGACCCAGCTCACCAATCATGACGATTTCCCGAACTACCCCTTCGCCGCCCAGACCCTGACCTCGTTCTCCGCGGGTTCGGTGGGGCCGACGGTCGGCAGCGCGATCGTCGGCTACCTGATCCCCACCGTCAGCGGCGACTACCGCTTCTGGATCACCGCCAACTATGCCGCGGAACTCCGTCTCAGCCCGAGCGAGGATCCCGCGGAGGCGGAAGTCATCGACGAGATCGAAGGGACCTTCACCAACGGCCAGGTCAACGCGCCGGCACCCTTCCAGTGGACCACCGAAGGCTCCGAGACCGTGACACTCGAAGCCGGCAAGGCCTACTTCATCGAGGCGCGGCACGTCCAGCGCACCGCCGAAGGCGGCCATGTCTCCGTCGCTTGGGAAGGTCCGGACATCGAGCAGCAGGTGATCCCCGGAATGAACCTCGCGCCGGCAAACCTGAACTACGCGCCACGGATCGAGGCGCAAACCTTGATGGTCCGCCGCGGGACATTCCCGGGAGGCTTCATCGGCGTCGTCGAAGTCTCCGACTTCAATTCCGGCGACAGCCACGGCGACTTCCAGATCGTGGGGGGCAGCGGCGAGGAGTTCTTCAGCATCGAGGCCGCGACCGGTGTGATCCGCTTGGTCGATCCGACGATCTTTGCCGATGGCGAGCCGGAGACCTATGAACTCGAGATCGAGACCATGGACAATGGCGAGCCGCCGCTCATCGGTGGCGGAACCGTGACGATCCAAGTGGTGCCGAACCTGCCGCCCAGCTTGGTCCAGGAAATCTGGACGGACGTGGAAGGCGAGGGCATCGACGGGCTGCTCGCGGACCCGCGGTATCCGCTGTCTCCCGACGTCCGCCGCCGTTTCGATGGCGGTTTCGACTCCGGAGGTTCGATCGGAACAAACTACGGTTCCCGCGTCCGCGGTTTCGTGATCCCGCCGGCCAGCGGCAGCTATGTCTTCCATCTCAGCGGCGACGACGAGGCGCGCCTCTTGCTGGGCACCAGCGAGGATCCGGCATCCGCCCGTGAGATCGCCCGCATCGAATCGCCCGGAATCCGCAGCAGCTGGTCGATGGATGGGCAGAAGTCCGCGCCGGTTTCCCTCGTCGCCGGCCGCCGCTACTACATCGAGACGCTCCAGCGCCAGACGGACGGTAACGACTTCGTCCAAGTCTCGTGGACCGGCCCGGGCATCGCGGCGGACGGTGCCTACCAGTTTTATCGCTTCCAGCCGACAAAGACCCGCAACGGCGGCAGCCGCGTCCACTTGGGCGAAATGCGGTTCTACCGTGGCGGCGTGGCGGTGCCGATGGGCGAAGTCGCCGTCAGCGGAGTGAACGGAAACTCTCCCGCCCAGTCCGGCCCCGGGAACCTCGTCGACGGCACGCTCCGCGCGCGCTGGACGGACCTCGGCCTCGGCGGCGTCCAGTTCGATTTCGGCGGGCCGATCCGGCTGAACGGTTACCAGTTCGGCACCGCCGAAAACTGGAACATCTACGATCCGGTGAGCTGGCGCGTCGAGGGCAGCGTCGATGGCGACAACTGGGTGCTCCTGCACACGGTCAACGACCATCCCACCACCGAAACCCGGTTCCATTACGACAAGGTCTTCACCTACCCGGCGCTGGTGCCCGCGAGTGCGCTGGAAGTCTTCGACCCGAACCAAGCTCCGGAGTTCCAAGGCGCACCCTTCTCGTTCTCCATTCATGACAACGCCGCTACCGGCGCCGAAGTGGGCACGGTGGTCGCCGTGGATCCGGAGGGAGATCCGGTGGCCTACGCAATCACCGGGGGCAACGCGTCGGGAGCGTTCTCCATCGACTCGGCGACCGGCGTCCTCTCGGTCGCCGACGCCTCCGCACTGGTTCCCGGCAACTACAGCCTGGAGATCGGCGCGCAGGACAATGGCAGCGGCGTTTACGAGCTGGCCAGCGGCGAGACGACGGTCTCCGTCGAGGTGATCGCCGCGATGGCTCTGGTCACGCCGGGCTCCAACGAGATCCACATCCCGTCGGGCGTGGGGCTTCTCGTGGAAGTGGTGAACAACATCCTGCCGGAAACCCCGGTCCTTTGGACGCAGGAGGAAGGTCCGGATGGCGCTACCGCTGGCTTCGACGACAGCAGCGCCTTGGCCGTGGCCGTGACGTTCCCGGAGGATGGCAGCTACCTGTTGCGCTGCGCGACGACCGACGAGGATGCCTCCGGTGTGCTCGAGCTCAGGGTGCACGTGGGCGCCGATGCGGGTGACGCCAACGTCGGACCGCTGGTGGATGCCGGAACGGCTCCCATGGGATCCGCCGATGTCGCACTCGGCTTGTCCGGCAGCGTGGACGATGACGGAATGCCCGACGGCTCGGTGGTCGTGACATGGTCCACCGTTTCGGGGCCGGGTGAGGTCGTCTTCGGCGACGCGGAGACCGCGGCGACCACCGCCACTTTCCCGACGGGCGGCACCTACGTGTTGCGGCTCACCGCGGACGACGGGGAAATCCGGACCTTCAGCGAGGTCGAGGCATTCGTTTCCGCCAAGATCGTTCCCGTCGATTCGTGGAGGGTCCTGCACTTCGGTGCCGACGCCGGGAACCTGTCGATCGCCGGCGATTTGGCGGACCCCGATGGCGACGGGCTCGTGAACCTCCTGGAGCAGGCCTTCGGCTTTGATCCCAACGCCGCGTCGCAGGGCTTCGAGGCAGCCACCGAGGATGGATTCCTCAGCGTGGTTTACCGCCAGGATCTCCAGGCGGCCGTCACGATCGGCATTGAAGTCTCCGTCGACGGCATGACCACCTGGCAAACCCCTGCGGATGCCGTGGAGGAAATCGTCAGCGATGACGGCGTCATCCGGGTGATCAAGGTGAAGATCCCGCACGACGGCGACACCGCGAAGTTCCTGCGGATCCGGGTCACCCGCTGAACCGGACAACCATTCGCAAGCGTCTCACAAAGCGAGGCGGAGGAGGGGAAGGCCCTTCCTCCGCTTTGCATTTTCTGGGGCGCTGAAATGGAAACTGGAACCGGCGATGAATGAACGAGCGCGAAAGTTCAGGCAGCGGCAACCTTCATCCGGCGGCTCACCGGCATCTTCCGCCGCGGGACGGATGGGTGAGTGATCGCAACCCTTGGTGCTTCGGAAGCGGTTGCGTCCACTCGCGCCCGTTCGCGGTGGCCAGGCTTGCTCCTGGAAGGAAGAATGAAACGCGGACCGACCCGATGGGCGCTGATCTCAAGAGCCTCAAGACGTCTGGAGGCAATCCCGGGGATGAACGGGAAAACCGGTGCAACCCTCTGGATATCTGTGTCGATCCGCGTTCATCTGCGATCGACATTGCCGATTCCGCGCTAATTGCCCCAGATGACGCGCAGGCGGAGAAAGTGGGGCGATCCTGCATCGGGGGAGGGATCCGCCAGGGTCACCTCCTCGATGCCGTCACCGAGCGGAACCACCTCGACGAGCGGGACGTTGACCACCGACCAGCTTTCGAGATCGGCGCTTGAAAGCAGCTCGTAGGTGACGCTGCTGGCGTTCTGCGGCCGCTGGAACCTCAGCCCCGGGCGCGGGGTTTGGCCGTCCGTCCAGCGGAAGGAGGTCGGGGACCCGTCGGGCTCGAGGGGCGAGCCCAGCAGCGCGTACTCCATGAAGTTCGGCCGCCCATCGCCGTCGGGATCGGCTTCCGGGCCTGAAACGAGGGGATCGAGCTGTTGCTCCGGCGGGAACTGCTGCGAGCGCCACCAGGCGTAGCTGCCTGGCTGCGGTTGCGAGTCCGAATGAACCAACAGGTCGTCCAGCCGCAGCTCGTCCCGCGGCCCGGAGGTCCCGCTGACGTGGTGATATCGCCACAGCAGCTGGACATAAGGCTGTCCGAGAGCGTCAGCGGGCAGGGAAATCTCCGGGAATTCCGCCTGGTCTCCGGCTTCGGCCGAGCGGTGGTAGACGAGCGGCGCACCCAGGGCGTCCGTGACATCGGCGAAGGCGCCATCCAGGCCGACGCGGTATTGCAGACGGATGGCGTATTCGCGGCTGTTTGGCGTGACGGTGCCTGCGGTCCACGCCACCGACACGTTCCCGGCGTCGCGGGTGTCGAGGGCGAGCAAGGCACCGCCGAGATCGCGGCCGCGGCCGGTGTTGATGAAGGAAATGCCGGATGTGCCGAGGCCGTAGATCCGGGTGCGCGAGCTGTTGTTGTAGGGGAATCCGATCGTGCCGGCATCGCCCGAGGCGTAGTCGTCGTGCGGGATGAAATACGCGTGGTCCAGCGGCGTGCCGGAGTCGGGATCGTCGGTGCCGCTCTGGAGGAAAAGCATGTGCGGCGGATAGGCGAGTTCCGGCTCGTCCGGGCTCCAGGCGTCGAAGGAAAATGCCGCTCCAGCGAGGATGTGCGGAGCCGGATGGACGAGGACGCGGACCGGCAGGTCCACCGGCGCGTTCGATCCGTCGTCGGCGCTCAGGACCAGCAGGCTCTCCCCGCGCCGGAGTCCGGAGATGGCGAGCACGTCGCCTGTCGCGTGTACCGAGACGAAGTCCGGCCGCTCGACCGCGTGGGAAAACACGAGTGCATCGTTCTCCGGGTCCGTGAACAAGGCCGCTCGATCGAGAAAGACTGGGCCGCTTCCCTCGATCACTTGGACGAACGGCGGCGTCCCAACCGGCTCCGGCGGGAAATTCGCGCCATCGGCGGGCGTGCCGGTGAGCGTGAAGTTGTCGAAGCGGTGGTTGCCCGCCGTGCCGCCAGTGCCTTGCTCGAAGGTCACCCGCAGGGCGAAGTGCGGGTTCGTCCAGGTTTCCGGCAGAGTGCGGAAATCGAACTCGAGCACCACCGGATCGGCGTCCTCGACCACAACCTCCTGCAGCGGCAAGAAGTCCGAGCCGTTGGTGGTGTAGCTCCATTGCTGGACGCCCGCGCCTTGGCCCGAGCGACGGGTTTCCACCCGCGCGATCAGCGCCTCGTGGTGGGTGCTCGGGACGTGGAAGGTTAGGCTCGATCCGAGCGGGTTGTTGATGCGCAGGTGCGTGCCCGCCGGGTCGCCGCCGTGGGCGTTCTCGCCGGAAAACCCGCCGTCATCGTCATCGCGCAGTTCGGTGGCCGGTCCGGGCGTCACCGTCAGCGAGGAGCCGATCCCGAACGTGGGCGCCAGCATGTCGGCGGGGTTGTTGAAGTTCCAATAATGCACCAGGTCCGCGGCCGCTTGGCCGGCCGAGAACTCCACGGGATCCGACCAATGCGACCAACGCCCGCTGCTGTCCTGCTGGCGGACGCGCACCCGGTAGGTTCTGCCAGCCATCATGCCGGCGGACGGGAGGTTCTTCACCTGCGCGGCGGCCTCGGTGGTGGTTTCCGTCCACAGGGCGTCGATCTCGAAACGGCCCGGCGCGCGCACTTCCGCGACGCGCCACTGGCGGGCGGCGAAGGTGCCGGCTCCCTGCGGATCGGCGAAGTCGGAGGCGGCGAAGCTGAGGCCGTCAGCCGGAAAGCCGGGCTCGCCGACGTAGCTGAGCGTCGGCTTTTGCGGAATATCGGGATCGGCGGACTCCGAAAGCAGATACTGGTACCCGTAGCCGAGCTGGTTCCCGTTGTTGACGCTCCAGCTGCCGCCGGGCCAGGTGTCGGTGGCGTATTCCACGAAGTAGCGCAGCGAGTCGTCGTGGGTGGCCGTCCCGGAAAACCCCGGGCTGCGGAGCCAGCGCGTCCACCAGCCGCCGAAGCGGTCGTCGTCGAAGGGCGTGCGGAAGAAATTCCCGCGGTGGCTGGTCTGGCCGGACGCGTTGCCGTCGCTGCCGGCGGTGCGCGGGTGGAGATTCCACATCGCGGCGTCGGCATTCGCCCAAGTGAGCGTTCCGCCGGGCGTGTGGACGATCGCGGAGGTTTCCGCCAGCAGTTGGCCGATGTGCCCGCCGTCGGGGTCGGCGTCCCCGGCCATCAGATCGAGGATTTCGCGGCAGCGGTTGCGGTATTCGAGAGCCAGGGCGGCGTTCTGGAGCACCGACTTGTGGGCGTGGATGACGCCGGGGTGGGAGACGCCGTTGATGTTCGTCGACCAGTGGCTCTTGGCGATGAACATCATGTCGAGATCCCAGGGAATGGGCACCCAGCGGCCGTCGGACGAGCGGTGGTAGAAATAGTGGTTGAAGCCGCCGCGGAGATCCACGTTGCCGACGAGGCGGTTCAAGGCTTGGAAGGTGTAGTAGGCGTCCATGTCCATGTTCGCCCGCCACCAGGATTCGTCGGGATTCGCGCTGACGTGGGCGTCGCGGAAGGCGTTCCAATCCGCCGAATCCACCGGTTGTCCGGGTGCCTGCTCCTTCTTGTCGCCGTTGTTGCCCTCGATCTTGTAGACGTTGCCCGCCGGCAGGCCGCGTTCGTCGAGGAAGTTCCCGCGGACCGGCTCGATCGCGAGGTAGAGTCCCCAGAAATCGCCGGCGTACTGACCGTCGGCGGTGCCGATCGGGTCGTTCACCGTCGTGCCGGCTGGCGGAGTTTCCTGCGGACCGCGGACGACTCGGAAATGGTAGTAATGCGTGTGCGGCGAGGCCACGCCCGCGAGTTGATAGATCTTGTAGCTCGCTGCCTCCTCGATCCCGGCGCTGCCGCGGTGGAGGGCGGCCCACGGGCTGGCGCAGGCGTCGCCCGAGAACTGCTTCCACGTCTCGTCGTATTCCAGGCCGAGGTTGTTCTTCGCCGGCAGGCGACGGGCCCGGTTGAAGTAAAACCGCCACTTGTTCTTGCCGGAGCGGTAGGTGGACGCCTCGCCGCGGTTGCGGAACTCGATGTGATCGTAGACCACGCCGTCGTAGACGAAGGTTCCGGGAAACCGCCGCTTGTCGGCGCTGCTGACGTATTGGGAATCGATGACGTCGCTTCCGTTGGCGATGAGCGTGTAAACCGGGAGATCGTCGAGCGTTTCCGCCGGGTAAGTCTGGATCGGCGTCGTGCCCGGCCGGAAGGCGCCGGACCAATCCGGCAGTTCTCCGTAAACGTAGTAGGCGAAGTTCGGCTGCTCGTCGTCGGTGTAAGGCACGCTCAGCGCGTTCCCGGGCGCGTCCTCCGCGGCGATCCGGTAGCGGACGAGGCGGCGGTTCGTCTGGAGCCCGGCGGGCAGCACCGCGGTGAAGATCGAGTCCCCCGCCACGGCGTCGCCGCCCGTGCCGTCGTCGCGCATCGGGAGGTCGGTCCACTGGGTCTCGTAGGAGGCGTCGGTCAGGCGGATGTAGTTTCCCGGATCGACGAGCTGGTACGAAAGCGTCACGTCCCCCACGCCGTCGGGATCCGTGATGCGCGCGCGGATCGTGACCGGTTCGCCCGGCTGCGGCTGTCCGGGAGCGTGCCAGACATCGTGGAAATGGGGTGGGACGTCCGTGGGAGCGGAGTAGGCCGAGGAGTTCCGGCGGCCGGGCGTCGGGGCCGTCGGCTCGTTCTCCTGGGCGGCGGAAAGCTCGAGGTCGAAGACGAAATCACTGCTGTCCAGCGTCGTGTTGAAACCGTGGACGGCGATGACGTTGGTTCCGCCGAGAAGGATCTCGTCCGCGTCCTCGATGGTGATTTCCTCCCAGGCTTGCTCGTGGTTCGAGGCGAAAGCGGAGTAGGGCAGCTCGCCCTGCGGCACGTGGCGGCGGTCCACCTCCACGCCGTTGATCCAGATGACGCAGCCGTCGTCGATCGCCACCCGCAGGCGCAGGCGCTCGGGCACGGAGCCGGCCGGCACCACGAAGCTCCGGCGGAAATAAACGCTGCTGTAGTTGAAACGCATGTCCGCGAGTTCCGTCGCGATGTTCGGCTCGCCGTAGCCGACCGGCGCGGTGGCCGTGGACCAGGCGGTGTCGCTGAAATCCGAGCCGCGCCAGGCATTCATCGGGCTGGACGCCTCCGAGGTGCCCTTGCGGTATTTCCAATCCGTCGCCCCCGCGGGGACGAAGACCGCCGGCGGCTGGACGTCCGCGCCGGACGCCCGCCAGGAACCGGGCAGGCCGCGGTCGAGCGCGTGATGGACGAGTTCCACCGAATGACCGCCGCCATCCGCGCCGCTCGGCCACGGAAATCCGACGCCGTAGGCGACGCGGTCGCGCAGGATGCCGTTGGCGTCGAGCAGGTCGATCGTCTCGCCGCGGGACGACAGTTTCCCGCTCCACGGGCCGAAGGCGGTGATGCCGTATCGCGCCAGCAGAGTCGCGGGGTCCTCGCCGACGACCACGTAGCCGCCGGCCGGCAAGATCGCGCCGGCGGGGAAGGTGAACGAAATCGCGTCGTCGAGCTGCCAGCCGGCGAGATCGATATCCAGATCGCCCGGATTGTGGAGCTCGATGAACTCCTCAAGGCTGCTTTCGTCGCCCGGTTTGTAGTGAAACTCGTTGATCGTCACGCTTCCCGGCTGCGCGGCCAGGGTGGCGAAGGTGGACGCCGCGGCCCACGCGCTGCCGGCCACGTTGGTCGCCCTCGCGCGAAAATGGTAGGTCGTTTCCGGCTGCAGGCCGATCGCCAGCGACTCGAAGGTCCCGCTGCTCGTGCCGACCTCGGCGGAGAACTGCCAAGCGGCCGGATTCGTGCCGCCGTCGGAGGTGCCGAAGAAGATCGTGACTGCCGGCGGGTCGTTGCCGGTGGCGGTGATTTCGCCGCGCAACCGGGCGGAGGTGCCGGTCACGGCGGTCGCGGGCAGATTGACAACCGCCGGCAGCGAGGCGGCGAGGGTGGTGAAGTTGGCGCTGGCATCCGCCCAGGCACCGCCCGAGCTGTTCTCGGCGAAGGCCCGGAAATGGTAGCTGGCTCCCGGTGCGAGGCCGGAAACGACCGTGTGCCCGTCGCCCGTCAGTGTCCCCAGCGAGGTGGAGGCCGCCCAAGCGCCCGCGTCGGTCCCGCCGTCGGTCGGACCGTGGAAAATCGTCACGACCGGAAGCTCGCCGCCGCTCGAGACGACCGACGCGCCGATCCGGGCCGAGGTGGCGGTGATCTCGTCCGCCGCCAAGGTCGTCACCACCGGTGGCGCCGGCAGCGTCTCGAAGGCGAGGGTGGGGGAAGTCCAGGTGGTGCCGGCGGAATTCTGCGCCCGGACGACGGCGAACCAGGTGGCCCCGGGCGAGAGACTCTCCAGGTCTTCGGAAAAGGGACCCGCGCCGGTCGCCGCGAGCGCCCGGGAATGATCCCAGCTTCCCGCGTTCGCCCCTCCATCCTCATCGCCCCAGAAGAGCGTGAGCGCGAGGGATCCTTCGCCCGCATCCTCGACCGTTCCTTCGATCCGCGCGCTGGTTTGGCCGATGCCGGAAACGTCCAGCGGCCCGAGAACCGGCGTGCCGCCCGACGCCACCGGCTCCGCCTCGAGCCGGATGTGGTCGAAGTGCGACCGCCCCGAGCCGCGCGCCCGCAGCATGATCCGGATCGGCTTTCCCACCACTTCCGGAAACTCCGTCGTGTCGAGCACCACCGGCGGCGCGTCGACAAAGGTTTGGTCGTCCGCGGCGAAGCGCGCGTTGATCGCGCCGGAGACAGGGAAGGCTCCCTCGTTCGTCCCGAGTTCGTAGACCGAGCTGTTGTTGAAATTGGTGAGGTTCGTGCGTCGCCCCACCGCCACGGTCAGCGTGTAGCGGGTCGCCGGCTCGTAGGTGGTGGCCAAATCCTGCCAGACGTCGTGACCCAGCTCCATTCCGAGGTGGTTCAAGCCGTCGGCGGCGAAGCCGGTGATCCGTTCTTCGAAGCCCGCGCCGTTTCCCGGCCCATTGGTTTCCTGCCACTCCGGCCGCAGGTCGTTGGTCCATTGTCCGGGGCCGTTGGAGTTGTTCTCGAACGACGGATCGCCCACGGCGATGGGTTCCGCGGCGAGCGGGCCGGCGGCGTAAAGGAGGGCCATGGACGCCGCGGCAACGGATGCTCTCGTTGCACGCATAGGGTGGGTTTTCTGAACCTGCCCACCCTGTGTGGCCCGGCCGCGGGGGACAAGAATGAAACCACTCCCCCGAACGGGCTACAAGGACTTCACTCCGAGCACGTAATCGAGCACCGCGCGCTCGTCGCTGGCCGGCAGCCCGGCGTGGCGGATCATCTTCGGCATCGCGTCTTCCCACTCGTCCATGTCCAGGTGGTCGGGAATCATGTATTCGTGGCACTCGGCGCACTTGAGCATGTAGACCTCGTGGCCGCGGCGGAGCTGCGCGATCGACTTGCCGCTCTTGCGCGCCATTTCCGGGCTCGGATTGGGCACCTCCGAGATGCCGCCCTCGGCGGGTTCGGCTCCGGTCGCGATGTCACCCATGTTGCCGCTCGCGGCGCCGGCCGGCGCGCCTCCCGCGCACGCCGCCAGAAGACACGCACCCAATCCCGCCATCGCCCGCCATCGCCACTTTCGCATGCGGCGAGCCTAGGCACCTTCCCGCTCCGGGCTCAACCGCGGAAATCGCGTGCCAACCGGGGGACGGGGAACGATTTTGACAAATGGCCCGCCGTCCCTAACCTCCGCGCGTTCCCGGGCGAAGGAACGCCTCCCGCTCCGGTATTTCCCGATTTCACTCCATGAACACGCTCCGCACATTCACCACCGGCTCCGGTGCCGAAGGCCGGCTCCACTCGCTGCCCGCGCTGGCCGAACAGGGATACCCGAACCTGTCCCGGCTGCCGGTTTCCATCCGGATCGTGCTCGAGTCGCTCCTTCGCAACCGGGATGGGGTGAAAGTCCGCGACGAGGACATCGCCAACCTCGCGAACTACAATGCCGGCGCTCCCGGGGACTACGAGATCCCCTTCACCGTCGCGCGCATCGTCCTGCAAGACTTCACCGGCGTGCCGCTGCTCGTGGACCTCGCCGCGATGCGCGACGCCGCGGTGAATGCCGGCGCGCCCGCGGAAAAAATCGAACCGCTGGTGCCCGTCGATCTGGTGGTGGACCACTCGGTGCAGGTGGACTTCGCCGGCTCGCAGCTCGCGCTCGACCGCAACATGGCGATCGAGTTCATCCGCAACCGCGAGCGCTACGAGTTCCTGAAATGGGGCCAGCAGGCCTTCGAGACGTTCTCGGTGGTCCCGCCCGGGATCGGCATTGTCCACCAGGTGAATCTCGAGTTCCTCGCCAAGGGCGTGCTGGAGAAGGGCGGCGTGTACTACCCGGACACGCTCGTCGGCACCGATTCGCACACGACCATGATCAACGGCCTCGGCGTCGTCGGCTGGGGCGTCGGCGGGATCGAGGCGGAGGCCGGCATGCTCGGCCAGCCGGTGACCTTCCTCGTGCCGGAAGTCGTCGGCGTCCACCTGACCGGCCAGCTCGGCGAGGGCGTCACCGCCACCGACCTGACGCTGCGCATCACCGAGATGTTGCGAAAGCACGGCGTGGTCGGGAAATTCGTCGAGTTCCATGGCCCGGGTGCCGCGGCACTGTCGCTGCCGGACCGCGCGACCATCGCGAACATGGCGCCCGAATACGGCGCGACGATGGGCTTCTTCCCGGTCGACGGGGAAACCATCGCCTACCTCCGCGGCACCGGCCGCTCCGAAGAGTTGTGCCGAACGGTGGAGAACTATTACAAGGCGCAGGGCCTCTTTGGCGTGCCGGAGAAAGGCCAGTGCGATTACACGGATTTGCTCGAGCTGGACCTTTCCTCGATCATGCCTGCCGTGGCAGGCCCGAAGCGTCCCCAGGACCGCGTGGACGTGCCGGCCTTGCGCGAGAAGTTCAACCAACTGTTCACCGCGCCCGTCTCTGCGGACGGCTTCGGACTGCAGGCGGACGAACGCGAACGCCGGGTGAAGTTCTCGATGCGCGAGCACGCCGGTGTTTCGGTCGATTCGCTGCTCTCGGTGGACGAGCCGCACCAGAAGTTCGAGGGCAAGCCGCGCCACGAAATGGAGATGGTGGCCAACCGGCCGACGCCCGACGTGATCGATCCGGATGCCTTCCCGGATGGTCCGCGCGACGTCGAGATCGGCCACGGATCGATTTTGATCGCCGCGATCACCTCGTGCACGAACACCAGCAACCCGAGCGTGATGCTCGCCGCCGGCCTGCTGGCGAAGAAGGCGAACGCGCTCGGGCTGGGCGTCGCGCCGTTCGTCAAAACCTCGCTCGCCCCCGGTTCGCGGGTCGTCACGGATTATCTCGAGTCCACCGGCCTGCAGGACGAACTCGACAAGCTCGGCTTCCAGACCGTCGGATACGGCTGCACCACCTGCATCGGGAACTCCGGCCCGCTGCACCCGGCGATCGAAGGCGCGCTCAAGGAGGGGAACCTCGTCTGCGCGTCCGTGCTCTCCGGAAACCGCAACTTCGAGGCCCGCGTCCACGGCTCGATCAAGGCGAATTTCCTGATGAGCCCGCCCTTGGTCGTGGCCTACGCCCTCGCCGGCCGCGTGGACCTCGACCTGACGTCCGAGCCGCTCGGCAACGACCGGAACGGCAATCCGGTGTTCCTCAAGGACGTTTGGCCGAGCCAGGCGGAGATCAAAAAGGAGCTGGAAGCCGCGCTCAAGCCGGAGGTTTTCAACCGGCTCTACGGCGACCTCGACTCCGCCAATCCGAAATGGGGCGAGATCCCCGCGACGGTGGGCGACACCTACCAGTGGGACGGAAAGTCGACCTACATCCAGTCGCCGCCATTCTTCGAAAGCGGTGCCAGCGTCATCGGAAACATCATTGGCGCGCGGCCACTCGGCATTTTCGGCGACTCGGTGACCACGGACCACATTTCCCCGGCCGGCGCCATCAAGCCGACCTCGCCGGCAGGGAGATATCTCATCGAGCACGGCGTGGAAAAGGCGCAGTTCAACTCGTATGGCGCGCGACGCGGCAACGACCGGGTGATGACCCGCGGCACCTTCGCCAACGTGCGGATCAAGAACCTGATGGTTCCGGGCGTCGAGGGCGGCTACACGCTCTATTTCGGCGGCCGCCCGGTGACGAAGCCGGATGTGGAGATCTCGGCGTCTTCGGGTACGCCCACCTTCATCTACGATGCGTCCATGGCCTATCAGGAGGACGGCAAGAATTTGATCGTCATCGGTGGCGAGGACTACGGCATGGGCTCGAGCCGTGACTGGGCGGCGAAGGGCACGCGGCTTCTCGGCGTGAAGGCGGTGATCACCAAATCCTTCGAGCGCATCCACCGCTCGAACCTCATCGGAATGGGCGTGCTGCCACTCAACTTCGTCGACAAGGCGGACTACGAAAAAGTGAAAGGCTTGTCCGACGCGATCTTCGACATCGTCGGCCTCGACGGCGAACTCAGACCGATGCAGTCGGCCACGCTCGTGGCGCACAAGCACGACGGCGGGATCATCGAGGTGCCGCTGCGCGTAAGGCTCGATACGCCGGCGGAAGTGGACTACTACCGCGCCGGCGGCATCCTGCCTTACGTGCTGAAGCAGATCATCGGCTGAAATTTTTCCCGCGGAATGTGAGCGCCCTCGAAACGAAGATTCTCAAGGGCGTCTCCCGCTCGTTCTATCTCACGCTGCGCCTGCTCCCCGCGCCGATGCGGGGTCCGGCGAGCTTGGGATATCTGCTGGCCCGCGCCAGCGACACGATCGCGGATACCGAGAGCCTGCCGGTTCCCGAACGGTTGCGCGCGCTCGAGACGTTCCGCCGCGCCGTCGCCGGGGAAGAGCCGGAACTCGTCCTGCCGGATGTTCCGGATGAGAAGGAGCAGCGGCTGCTTGAGCGCGTCGATCTGCTGTTGGAGTGGCTGCGCGCGTTGCCGGCCGCTGAAGCGGCGCTGATCCGCGAGGTGGTCGAGATCATCATCAGCGGCCAGCGGCTCGACCTCGAACGTTTCGGCAGCGGATCCGCCGTGATGCCGGACGATGCGGCACTCGAGGATTACGCCTGGCGCGTCGCGGGCTGCGTTGGCGCTTTCTGGACGAAGCACGGGTTTCTGACGATGGGGCGAAAGTTTTCGTCCGCCGAAGAAGCCGAGCTTTTGGAAAAGGGCATCGCCTACGGCAAGGGCCTGCAGCTCGTGAACATCCTGCGGGATCTGCCGCGCGATCTTGCGGCAGGGCGTTGTTACCTGCCGGCGGATCCGGAGGACCGCCCCGCGCTCATGGAAACCCACGCCCGTTGGGTGGAGCGCGCCGCGGAGTGGGTGGAGCAGGGGATTTCCTATGCCGGCACACTGCCGTCTCGCCGCCTGCGCGCGGCCACTGTGCTGCCGGCGCTGCTGGCGATGGAGACGCTGGATCGTCTGAGGGGCGCACCGTGGGAGACGCTCCAGCAGCGCGTGAAGGTGCCCCGGCGGCGGGTGTATCTCTTGCTGATCAGGGCGCTTGCTTGCTCCAGATAGGTCCTATAGGTCCCATAGGACTTATGGAAGACGATGCCGCTCTTCTCCCGCCTCACGGGAACTATCGGGAACTGCTCTCTTTTCAAAAGGCGGAGGTTGTCTATGACATCACGTTCCGCTTTTTGCCACAACTTCCTCAAGAAGAACGACCGCACCATCGACCAGATGATCCAGGCGGCGCGTTCCGGGAAGCAGAACATTCTGGAGGCCAGCAAGGCGGCCCGCCCTTCCACGGAAACTGAACTCAAGCTCACGATGTGGCGCGCGCGAGCCTCGAGGAACTGCTCCGGGACTACGAAGACTATCTCCGCGTCCGCGATCATCCGCTCTGGGACAAGGACTCCCGCGAAGCCCTGTTTGTCCGACGGCTCGGCCACGGAGAGCTTGTCACTTACGAGCACTTCCGCGAGTTCTGCGAGTTCTGCGAGACGCGGCCGCCGGAGACGATTGCCAACATCGCGATCTGCCTGATCCACCAGACGAACTACCTCCTCGACCGCAAACTCCGGCGGCTGGAGCGGGATTTCCTGGAAAACGGCGGGATCCGCGGGCGGATGATCCGCGCGAGAATCGAACATCGCCGGAGGAAGCCGTAGTTCCTGCAGCCTTTGCGAGGCTCGGCCACTTGTCGGTCGGCGGATTTCCGTTCGCCGACATGCGGGACTGGTGCGACATTCGCCACCCTATCGAATCCGATGAAAAATCCATGTCCCAAGTTGTCGTCATCACCGGAGCCTCGGCCGGCGTCGGCCGCGCCACCGCACGAGCCTATGCGAAACGGGGAGCGTCCCTCGCGCTGATCGCCCGCGGCACGGATGGCTTGGAGGCCACCCGTGCCGAGGTGGAAAAACTCGGCGGCAAGGCGCTGGTTCTGCCGCTCGATGTCGCGGACGCCGACGCCGTGGAATCCGCCGCCGAGCGCGCCGAGCGGGAGCTCGGCGCGATCGACGTGTGGATCAACTGCGCGATGACCGGCGTCTTCTCGGCGGTGAAAGACACAACGCCCGCTGAATTCCGCCGCGTCACGGAGGTTTGTTACCTCGGCTACGTGCACGGCACGCTCGCCGCCCTGAAGCGCATGCTGCCGCGCGACCGCGGCGTCATCGTCCAGGTCGGCAGCGCGCTGGCGTACCGCGGCATCCCGCTCCAGGCGGCCTACTGCGGCGCGAAACATGCGATCCAGGGCTTCTTCGACTCGCTCCGCTGCGAGTTGATCCACGACAAGAGCGAGGTGCACGTCACGATGGTGCAGCTTCCCGCGGTGAACACGCCGCAGTTCACTTGGCTGAAGAGCCGCATGCCAAACAAGCCGCAGCCGGTGCCTCCGATCTTCCAGCCGGAGGTCGCCGCGGACGCGATCCTCTTCGCCGCCACGCACCGCCGCCGCGAGATCTACGTCGGATTTTCCGCCGCGAAGGCGATCATTGGCAACAAGCTGTTCCCGTCCCTCGCGGACCACTACCTCGCGCGGACGGGCTACGAAAGCCAGCAAACCGACGAGCCCGACGATCACGACCGGCCGATCAATCTCTGGGAGCCCGTGCCCGGCGACCACGGCGCGCACGGCCGCTTCGACGACCGCGCGAAAAGCTCGAGCGCCCAGCTCCGGGCCAGCGAGCATCGGCAATGGCTCGCCCTCGGTGCGGTCGCCGCCGGCCTGGCGTGCCTGCTTGGCGGCTGGTGTCTCAGACGCTGAACCCGTCCGTGATCCGTAATGGAAAGGACATGAACGGCGAAAAACATGAACATGGCTCCCACGGCGGCATGGGCATGCGCGGCGTCACGCGGCCCATGGAGGAGATGAAGCATCACGGCGACACGAAGATGGGTCACGACGACCGGATGCACATGCTTCGGATGCACCACAAGCAGACCTTGTGGATCTACTGGAGCATCGTCCTCCTCGGGCTGTGGACGATGGCGGCGCCGTGGACGCTCGGCTACGGCAGCGAGATCGTGCAGCCGGGCGGCGGCCGCGACGTCTGGATTTCCGATGCGTGGCGCGTCCGCGCGACGATGTGGAGCGACCTTCTCTCGGGCGTTGGCCTCGCCGTCTTCGGTTGGCGCGCGCTCACGCCGAACCGTCCGGTCAGCTTGTGGATCTGCTGTTTCATCGGCCTGTGGATGAACCTCGCGCCGCTGTTGTTCTGGGCACCCACCGCCGCGGCGTTCCTGAATGGCACGCTGGTCGGGACACTGGTGATGATGTTGACGGTCATCATCCCGGGCATGCCGAACATGATCCTGTATATGAAGATGGGCGGCGACCAGCCGCCCGGGTGGACCTACAATCCCTCGAGCTGGCCACAGCGGTCGGTCCTGATCGCGCTCGCCTTCGGCGGCTGGATCGTGTCGCGCTACCTCGGCGCCCATCAGCTCGGCTACATCGATCACGCCTGGGATCCCTTCTTCGGCGAAGGGACGCGACGTGTGCTGAACTCGGACATGTCCCACATGTGGCCAATCTCGGACGGGGCTTTCGGTGCCTTCGCCTACACGATCGAATTCACGATGGGTTGGATGGGCGCGACGTCCCGATGGCGGACGATGCCGTGGATGGTCACGTTTTTCGGCATCCTCGTGATCCCGCTCGGGCTGGTGCACATTCTTCTCGTCGCCTCGCAGCCGTTGGTGGTCGGGGAATGGTGCACGTTCTGCCTGCTCGCGGCCGCGCTCATGTTGCCGATGATCCCGCTCCAGGTGGACGAGGTGATCGCCATGGCCCAGCACATGAAGCAGTCGATGCGGAAGGGCGAGTCGTTCTGGCAAGTGTTCTGGAAAGGCGGCGAGCCGGGTGAAAGCACGATGGATGAACGCTCGCCGGAGTTCATCGAGTTTCCGGTCAAGCCGGGCAAGGTCACCGGCGCCTCGCTCTGGGGAGTGAGCTTCCCGTGGCAATTGGTCGTGGCGACCCTGCTCGGGATCGCCGCGATGTTCGTGCCGGCGACCCTTGGCGTCACCGGGATGGCCGCCAACGCCTTCCAACTCGGCGGCGCGCTCGTCGTCGTGGTGGCGGTGATCGCGATGGGCGAGCCGATCCGGATCACGCGCTACCTGAACGTTGCCCTCGGATTGGCGCTGGCGGCGGCACCTTGGTTCGCCGAGGGCTCGAACCTCCCGGCCAACCTGGCCGCCACCGTGCTGGGACTCGCAACCGCGGCG
Organism: uncultured Verrucomicrobiales bacterium; assembly: GCA_965651855.1. GTDB lineage: Bacteria > Verrucomicrobiota > Verrucomicrobiia > Verrucomicrobiales > Akkermansiaceae > Luteolibacter. Next base: position 12,716 of record CBFGTW010000003.1, on the reverse strand, counting down.
CTTTCCTTGCCCCGCGGGCCGATTCGGGAAAACTACGGCGCCTGGGACGGGTTGGTGAAATGAGCCGGTCGCGCGGACGCGTATCGGCTGCGCCCAGTTTTCCCATGCACCGCCTTCTTCTGCTCCTGCTGCTCGCCGTTCCGACCTCGCTTTGCGCCAACCCGATCATGAGGGCGGCCGATCCCCATGCGGAAGTGATCGACGGCAGCGTATGGATGTATCCGACCCGCTCGGAAGGTGGGCGCAACTTCTTCGCCTACCAGTCGGACGATCTCGTAAAGTGGGAGGAACACGGGCCGATCCTCGACTTCCGCGACATTCCGTGGATTCGCGAGGACGGCCGCCGCGGCCATGGACCTTGGGCTCCGTGTGTCGCGGAAAAAGACGGGAAGTTCTACTTCTACTACTCGGTCGGTCCGCAGACGGACGAGCATCCGTCGCGCATCGGTGTGGCGGTCGCGGACTCGCCTGCGGGACCGTTCGAGGATTCGGGCAAGCCGCTGCTCACCGGCGGCAACGGCTTCGAGGCGATCGACCCGATGGTCTTTCGCGATCCGGAGAGCGGGAAGTATTTCTTCTACGCCGGCGGTAGCGCGGGCGCGAAGTTGCGCGTCTTCGAGCTGGGGGATGATATGACAAGTTTTCGCCGCGAGGTCGAAGTGGAGACGCCACCGGAGTACACCGAAGCGCCCTTCATCCACCACCACGCGGGGAAATATCACCTCACCTACAGCCACGGCGGCTGGCGGGATGCAAGCTACTCGGTCCACTACGCCACCGCGGACTCGCCGACCGGTCCGTGGGACTACCGCGGTGTTCTCCTCGAGAGCGACAACCGCCACAAGGGCCCGGGACATCACTCGATCATCCGCTATCCGGCAGACGGCGGGAAATGGTACATCGTCTACCACCGCTGGAACGACCAGCGCGGCCGGGGACCGTTCCGCGGCAGCCGGTCGGTGGCGATCGAAGAGATCCGCTACGACAACGAGGGCTTTCTCCAGCCTGTGGAAATGAGCAACCTCGGCGTGCGGGTCACGGAAGATCGCTGAAGTTCAACGCAGCAGCATCCAGATCGGCTGCGGCAACAGGCCAAAGACAAGCACCGCGACGGTCAACGCGCCGACGCAAACGGTGGTGATCGGCGGCAGGACGATGGCCGGTTGGTCGGCGGGCGAGTTCCACCACATTGCGCGGATGACTTTGAAGTAGTAGTAGAAACCGGCGGCCACCGCGATGAAGGCGATCGCGATGCCCCACCACAGGCCGGCGCTGACGGCGACGCCGAAGACGAACAGCTTGCCGAGGAAACCGGCGGTGAGCGGGACGCCTGCAAGCGCGGCGAGCAGCACGGTCAGCGCGAGGGCGAGCTTCGGGTTGGATTTCCCGAGGCCGTTGAAATCGGCCACCCCCTCGCCGTCGCGCTGGATGCGGATCTGGCCGAGAATGAAGAACACCCCGAGCGTCATCAGCAGATAAGTCGCGAGATAAAACGAGACCACCTTCGCGGAGCCCTGCGAGGTGGCGGTTTCCGGCTGCCATGCGGCGAGCGCGAGCAGCAAGAATCCGGCGTGGGCGATCGACGAGTAGGCGAGCAGGCGCTTGAAGTTCGTTTGCGGAATGGCGGCGAGGTTGCCGAAAAGCAGCGTGGCGCCGGCGAGGATCAGCAGCAGAGTGACGACCGGCCCGCGGGTGAGTTCGCTGTTCAGGAAGGGCTCGAGGAAGCGGATCGTCAGGATAAAACCGGCGGCCTTCGATCCGACCGAGAGGAAGGCGGTGGTCGGGGTGGGCGCGCCTTGGTAGACGTCCGGGATCCAGACCTGCATCGGCACCGCGCCGATCTTGAAGCACAGCGCGATGACCACCAGGGCGATGCCGAAGAGCAGGGGTGTCACCGGGATCTGGGACGCCGTCACGGGATCCGCAAGCAGCAGGTGGATCGCGGTGAGGTTCATCGTGCCCAAGGTGCCAAAGATCCAGGCGATGCCATAGACCAGGAAGCCGGTGCTCAGCGCGCCGAGGATCAGATATTTCACGCCAGCCTCGAGCGAGCCGACATTCCGCCGCATGTAAGCGACGAGGATGTAGAAGGTGATCGTGACCAGCTCGAGCGCGACGAAGGCACCGGCCAGATCGCGGGCCGAGGCCATCCACATCATCCCTGCGCAGGCGAAGACGGGGAGGGCGTAGTATTCGCCGGTGCCGGACTCGGAACCCGGATGGTCGGTGTAGCGGGCGAGCACCTGGCGGTAATCGACCGCCATCAGCACCACGAAGATCGTTGTGAGCAGGGCGAAGATCTTGTAGAAGCGCGCGAGGCCGTCAAAGGCGTAGAAGTTCCAGAGCGGCCACTGGGCCCACGCAGCCGCCGGTTTCGCCACCGGGCCGATGGCGAAGAACGTCAGCAACAGGATGACGCCCAGGCCGATGGCGGCGGAGATGCCGACCCACGCTTTGCTCTTCGAGGAAACGAAGGCTTCGGCCATCAGCAGGGCGAGGCCGAGGAGGACGGTCAGGGCTTCCAGATAATAGGCGGGCATGGTGGGGAAAGTTTGCTAGTGATCAGTCTTCAGTTTGAAGACTGGCAGCTGAATCACTTGACGAGGAAGTTGAGGAGGACGTTCGGGTAGAGGCCAACGACGAGAAGCGAGACAACCAGCAGGAGCACCGGCACCCGTTCGGCGGGCGTGAGATCGAGGGCGGAGCGGGTGGTTTTCACGGCCGGGCCTTGGAAGATCGCGCGATAGGCGCGCAGCATATAGACCGCGGAGATAACGACGCCCCAGATGGCGAGGATGCAGGCGATCTGGACAGGGCCGAGTCCGGCGTCGGGGCTGTAGTTCTTGAAGGCGGCGAGGAAGACCATCACCTCGCCGGCGAAGTTCGCGAGGCCGGGCAAGCCGATGGATGCCATGGCGGCGATGCCGAAGAGGAAGGCGAGGCCGGGCGCGGATCTCGCGAGGCCGCCGAGGTCGGCGAGATCCAACGTGCCGGTGCCGCGTTCGATGCGGTCCGCGAGGGAGAAGAGCAGGGCGATGGAGACGCCGTGAGCGAACATCAGCACCACCGCGGCAGGGACGCCGAGGGTGTTGGCGTTCGCCGGGACGGCGATCACCGCGGCAATCGCAAGGAAGATGTAGCCCATGTGCATCACCGACGAGTTGCCGAGCAGGCCGTCGAGCCGCTTCTGCGAGATGGTCACGAAGCCGACCCACAGGATATTGCCGAGTAGCAAGACAAGCAGCGGCGCGAGCCAGGCTTGCAGACCTTCGGGCACAAGCGGCAGGGCGACGCGGATCAAGCCGTAGAGACCAAACTTTTTCAGCACACCGGCGTGCAGCATCGCGGTCGGCGCGGGCGCGCTGGCGTAGGCAGGTGCCGCCCACGAGTGGAACGGGAAGAGCGAGACGAGCGTGCCGAAGCCGATGAGCAGCAGGGCGGCGATGCCCTTCTGCGCCGCGGGATCGATGATCGCGCCCTGCATCGCCCGGAGGTCGTAGGTGCCGGCGAGGTTCGCCAGCCAGACGAGACCGGCGAGCAGGACGATCGAGCCGAGGCCGAGATAGATGGTGATCTTCCACGCGATCTCCCGGCGGTCGCCGCGACCGAGAATGCCGATCATCAGGAATGTCGGGATCAGCGCGAGCTCGTGGAAGGCATAGAAGAAAAACAAGTCGGTGGCGGCGAAGGCACCAAGTGCACCGGCGGAAATCAGGAGCGACGAGCCGTACCACAGCGCCTCGCGGCCTTCGGGAGCCTTGGCGGTGAGCACGGCGGCAAGCGTGACGATCACCGAGAGCAGCACCATGACCACGCTCATGCCGTCGATAAAGCCGAATGCGAGGTTGAGCGCCGGCCGCTCGAGCACGGGGATCGAGAACTCCCAGACACCGTGGCTCCAGGAAAACGCGGCGATCAGGCCGAGCGCGAGGTTCACTGCGGCGGCGGCGACGGCGGTTTGCCTCGCGGGCGCGCCGAGCAGGATCCCGATGAAGGCGGCGATCGGCAGGAAGACGAGAATGGCGAGCATGGTGGTTAAAGCACTAAATTCAAAATCCGAAATCCTAAACCGATGGGAGTGGGGAAGGCGTGGGGATAATGTCGGTTCTGGTGTTTCGAATCCGGAAGTTTAGACAAAGACGGTGAAATAGATGACGAGGACCACGCCGATGCCGAAGGCGAAGGCGTAGGCTTGCAGGCTGCCGGATTGGACGCGGCGGAAAATGTTGCCGCAGCCGGCGGCGGCGCGGGTCAGACCGCCGACGATCAGGCCGTTGATGAGCACCTCGTCGAAGAAGTGGACGACAGCCGCCAGAGCGTCCTGAATCGAGCGAACGATATATTTCTGATAAAACTCGTCGATGTAGAAGCGGTTGGCGAACAGCTTCGCGAGCTTGCGGTTCGCGAGGCGGTCCTCGTCGCGACCGAAGTAGAGTAGCCAGCCGGCGGCGATACCGGCGACCAGAGCGAGCACCGAGGCGATGAACTCGGCGCCGACATGGAAGCCGTGCGCGTGATATTCCGGCGAGAGGCGGTTGGCGATGAACGGGAAGCCGGCGATCACAGCGGGCACGGCGAGGACCACGAGCGGGACAAGCATTTTCGGGCCCACCTCGTGCGCGTGGTCCGCGCCCTCACCGCGGGGCTTGCCGAGGAAGGCGATGAAGAACAGCCGCAGCATGTAGAAGGTGGTCAGCGCGGCCACGCCGGCGGCGACAAAGAAGAATGCGGTGAAGCCACCCTCGGCCGTCAGTGTGGCCGTGAGGATCTGCTCCTTCGACCAGAACCCGGCGGTGACGAATGGCACCGCGATCAGCGAGGCGGTGCCGATCAGGAACGTCAGGGTGGTGATCGGCATCTTCTTCGCGAGGCCGCCCATTTTCCAGATGTCCTGTTCGTGGTGGCAGGCGTAAATCACCGCGCCGGACCCGAGGAACAGCAGCGCCTTGAACCAAGCGTGCGTGAAAAGGTGGAACATCGCCGCGTAGCCCGCGAGGCAGCCGACGGCCATGACCATGTAGCCGAGCTGGGAGAGCGTGGAGTAGGCGAGGATCTTCTTGATGTCGTTCTGCTGCGTGGCCATCAGCGCCGCGAGGATCGCCGTAACGGCGCCGATGATCGCGATGGTCGTGGCGGCGAAACCTTCGAAGGCTTCCGTGCCGATCGAGATCTGCAGCCGCACCAGCATGTAAACGCCCGCGGCGACCATGGTGGCGGCGTGGATGAGCGCCGACACGGGCGTCGGTCCTTCCATCGCGTCCGGCAGCCAGACGTGGAGCGGGACTTGGGCGGACTTGCCCATCGCGCCGGCGAAGATGCAGAGGATCGCCGCGCCGAGCACGCCCGTGCCGATGAAACCGCCGGGCACTTCCATTTCCGAGAACGTCAGCGTGCCGGTGATGCCCCACAGCATCAGGATGCCGATCATGAATCCGAAGTCGCCGATGCGGTTGACGAGGAAAGCTTTCTTCGCGGCATCCGCGGCGCTGTCTTTCTGATACCAGTGGCCGATCAGCAGGTAGGAGCTGAGGCCGACCAGCTCCCAGAAGACGAACATCATGATGAAGTTGTCCGCCAGCACGATGCCGGTCATGGAAAACATGAACAGCGACAGCCCGGCGAAATAGCGGGCCTTCGCGTCGTCGTCGGCCATGTAGCCGAGCGAGAACAGGTGCACCAGGAAGCCGATTCCCGTGACGATGATCATCATCCGCGTCGACATCGGATCGATCAACAGCCCGATGTTGATCGAGAAGTTCCCGATCGTCGCCCACTCGAATACCGCGCCGGTGATCTCGCGGTTCAAGAGCAGCAATGCCACGACGAATGTCGCCAGCGCCGAGCCGGTGGCGACGAGCGCGGAGACATTCGCGTTCCGCTTCAGGAAAAGCTGGATCGACGCCGCGCTGAGCAGCGGCAGGGCAAGCAGGAGCCAGGAGAGGGAGGTCATGAAAGTCGCGATTGCGGGGAATTCGATCCGGTCAGGAAACGTCCTTCTGATAGATATTGCCGATCCGTTTGAAGGTGAGCGAGAGGTTCTTGAAGTTGAGAATAAGGCCGATCGGTAGTTGCGTGATGCTCAGGTAGCTGAGTGTCTGGGCGACATGGCCGTCCGTGATGCTGCCGGCCACCTTGGTCTCCACGACGACTTTGCCGTCGACGATCAGATCGGTGATGAGATTCCCGACGATGTGGTTTCGGTAATAGACCGGGAACGACTCCTGCTGGGTGAATCCGATCGATTGTGTCGCCAGCTCGAGGCAGAGCGCGTTCTCGTAGATCTTCTCGTTGAGACCGGGGCCCAAGGTTCGATGCACAGCCATTGCCGCACCGATGATCTGACGAGTTAGATCGGCGTGCGGGTATTGGTTGTGATCGCGGAGCATGGGGTGTTTCGGAAGGATGACCACAGATTACACAGATTACACAGATTGCTTTTGTTGCGGGGCGTGGGCGGTTTGGATCCTCAGCTCGTTCTTTCGTGATCTGGGGGTTGGCAACTTGGGCGACGGTCGCCGGGAAAAGATCTTCGTTCTGCGGTAGAAAAAAGAATTTTAATCTGTGTAATCTGTGTAATCTGTGGTAAATCCAATCACTCAACCCTTCAGGCTCGTCAGTTCATCGGTATGAATGGTCTGTCGGGCGCGGTAGAGGGCGACGATGATGGCGAGGCCGACGGCGACTTCGGCGGCGGCGACGGAGATGACGAAAAAGACAAGCATCTGGCCATTGTAGTCGGGCAGGCCGGCGAAGGTGTTGAAGCGCGAGAAGGCGATCAGCGAGAGGTTCGCGGCGCTGAGCATCAGCTCCAGGCACATGAAGACGACGATGATGTTCCGCCGCAGCACCACGCCGGCGAGGCCGGTGGCGAAGAGCAGTCCGGAAACGAGGAGGTAGTCGTTGAGGGTGGCCATGGAAAAGAAGTGCTGAGTGACCCGTGATCAGTGGCTCACTCGGTTTGGCGTTTGGAGAGGGCAACGACGCCGATGGTGGCGACGAGCAGCAGCACGCCGAGGATCTGGAGGGGGAAGTTGTAGCGGGTGAACAACTCGCGGCCGACGAGGTGGACGTCGGGGAGCTCGCCGGAGGCCAGGCTGGTGGCGATTCGCGGGCTGGCGGCTTCAAACTGTTCGGCGGACGCGGCCAGCGCCGGTGCGTCGAGTGGCGGCGCGAGCTTGTCGGGCGTGCGGGAAAGGACGCCGGCGAGCTGCAGGACGAAGGCGAAGACCAGCACCAACCCACCCGCGATCGGCGCCAGCTTGTGAATCCGCTGCTTCTCTTCCTTCAGATCGAGCAGCATGATGATGAACAGGAACAACACCATCACCGCGCCGGTGTAGACGAGGATCTGGATGATCCCGACGAAGAAGGCGCTCAGTCCGACGAACAGACCGGCCAGACCGACAAAGCTCGCGACGACCGAAAGCGCGCTCGACACCGGATTGCGGAACGCGATGACCGCGACGCCCCCGGCGAGCATTAGAATCGCGAATATCCAGAAAATGGCAACGGACATTGGGAATTGGAAATTGGTGATTAGGGTCTGGATTTCGAATCCAACTCGCTTGCGGAGCGCTTCAGCCACGACATGTAGCCATTGAGAATCCGGAGGCACTTGTTGAAATGATCGCGTCCTGTCTGATACAGCTCTTCTACAATCAAGGAGTCGTCGCGGCTTGTGATGAGTTGGTCCAGAACCTCGTTCAGCGAACCTCGCGCTTGGGAGCAGAAACGGTAGTTGTCGCGGAAGTGGAAGCGGCCATGCCCTTCGGCAATGTTGTTGGTCACCGATCGCGAGGCGCGTTTGATTTGGTTGGCGAGATCGAATTCCCGCTGATTTGCCAGGACCGGAACGATCTGCCGGAAGACAAAAATGCGAAGCTCACGGCCTGCCATCCAAGCCTCCAGGTCTTCAAACGTCTTTGTCGGTTCTGAATCCATCCCCAATATCCTAATTACCCAATCTCCAATGTCCCTTACTTCAGCTCATTCCACTTGTTGACCAGTCCGACGCGCATGCCGCCGATCTCGTAGAGCTTTTTCTTGTCGTGGACCATCGACTCGCGGGTGAGACCGGTGATGGCGTAGTCCTTTCGGAGGAAGATCGCCTGCTCGGGGCAGACTTCCTCGCACATGCCGCAGTAGATGCAGCGGATCATGTCGATCTCGAACTCCTTCGGCCGCTTCTCGACCTTTTCCCAGCTGTCGCCCGGCGGGATCTCGCCCGGGGTGATGCGGATCGCCTTGGGCGGGCAGATGAACTCGCAGAGTTGGCAGGAGACGCAACGGTCGCGGCCTTTCTCGTCGGTCACGAGCGCCGGCGCGCCGCGATAGTGCTCGGGCAGGTGGGCGTCCCACTTCTGCTCCGGGTATTGCATGGTCACGCCGAGGCCGGAGGAGGCGAGCTCGTCGGAGCCGGCGGTCTTGCCGCGCAATGAGCGCACGGCGTGGCGCATGGTGAGAAAGAAGCCTTTGATCAAGGCTCCGAAGTAAATCTTTTCGCCGAAGCCTAACTTCGGGCGCTGGAGTTTGACGACTGCCATGGGGTGCGGGAAAGGATTGGCGTTTCAGGCGCGGATGACCTTGGGCCGCTCTTCGGCGACCTTGGCGACCCAGATCACCGCGGCGGTGAGGGCGACCAGCAGCACCGCGCCGACGGCGATGATCGTGCCCTGGAGTTGCGGCGCGGCGACGATGAGCGCCGCGAGGAAGACATTGATGAGCGCGGCCTCGAAGAACACGACCCAGCCGAGTTTCATCAATTGGTCGTAGCGGAAACGTGGCACCGTCCAGCGGACGAGGATGAAGAACAGGATGAACGCCAGCACCTTCGCCAGGAAGACGCCGACGTGGAGGAAGCCGCCCCACCACTGGCCGATGACGTATTGGTCGAGGCCGAAGCCGATCGACCAGCCGCCGAGGAAGAGCGTCACGATCAATGCCGAGCCGATCACCATCGCGGCGTATTCGCCCATGAAGAACATGGCGAATTTCATCGAGGAGTATTCCGTGTGGTAGCCGCCGACGAGTTCGGTCTCGCACTCGGGAAGGTCGAAGGGCATGCGGTTCGTTTCCGCGAAAATCGAGATCGTGAAGATCAGGAAAGCGATCATCGCCGGGAACCAGAACAGCAGCTTGAGCGCCAGCGGGTTCGCCTCGTCGTGGCCCCACAGCGGCAGCAGCAGCCAACCGTGCTGGGCTTGGTGGTGGACGATCGCGCTGAGGTTCAGCTCGCCGAAATAGAGCAACACCGGGACGATCGAAAGGCCCAGCGAGATTTCGTAGGAAATCATCTGGGCGGTCGAGCGGACGCCGCCGATGAAGGGAAACTTCGAGTTCGAGGACCAGCCGGCCAGCGTGATGCCATAGACGGAGAGTGAGGCGATCGCGAAGATGAACAACGGGCCGACATTGATGTCGGCGATCACCAGCGGCTCGGTGCGACCGAAGAGCGTGACGGTGGAGCCGAAGGGAATGACGCAGGCGGTGATGAGCGCGGGAATCACCGTCAGCGCGGGCGCGAGCCAGTAGAACGCCTTGCGCACATGGCTCGGCGTGAAGTCCTCCTTGAGGAAAAGCTTCACGCCATCGGCGATCGGCTGGATCAGGCCGAAGAGGTGGAAATCCTTCTTCGCGCCGAAGAGGGTGAGGGGAATGCCGACGCGGTTCGGCCCCACGCGGTCCTGGATGATGGCGGAAAACCGGCGCTCGAAATACACCGCGAGCGGCACCAGCGGCAGCACCACCATGAAGGTGAGGCCGATGATCTTCGCCAGCGTGATGAGGATCAGGGTGAGGTCCATTGAAGAAAAAGTTGCGTCAGCCGTTGATCAGGCCCGCGGCGATCCGCGCGCGCTCGTTCTCGAGGAGCGGGATCTTGTAGCCGGTCTCGACGACCTGCGTGCCCAGGTGGCCGATCTTCGAGAGCGTCAGTCCCTCGAAGGCGGGGACCACGCCGGCGACCTGCTTGAAGAGGTCCTCGATGAGGAACAGCTCGCTCTTTTCCCCGGCGAGCGCGGAGATCAGGTCGCGGAGGATTTCCCAGTCGTCGCGGGCGAATCCGGGCGGCTCGACCGCGCGGTTCAGGCGCTGGAGGCGGCCGGCGAGGTTCACCATCGAGCCGCGCTTTTCGGCGAACGAGGCCGACGGCAGGACGATGTGCGCCGACTCGGCGGTGCGGTTCGCCAGCAGGCACATCTGGAGGAGGAAGCCGAGCCGCGAGAGATCTTCCGGAGCGAAGCCGGCGTCGGTGACGATGTCTTCGCCGAGGACGAGGAGCGCCTTGATGCTGCCGGAGCGGACGCCTTCGCGGATCGCGTCGAGTTTCGCGAATGGGTCGTCGTTATCGAGGACGAGCGTGGCGCCGGTGGTGTTCGGATTGCGATCGGCGGCGACGAGCAATTCGTCCGGTTCGCCGTAGCGGGGGACGAGCGCGAGATTCTCCGTCCCGATTTTTCCCGCGAGCGCCCGGGTGAGGAAAAGTTCCTCGTTCGTCATGCGACCCGAGGCGATGATCGCCACTTCATGCGGCGCGTAGGCCTTGATGTTTGATGCCGCGTCGGCGATCGCCTGCGGCCAGGAAGCCACCGAGTGCGAAACCGCGCCGCGGATCATCGGTTCGGTGAGGCGGGCCTCGCTGTCGATGTAATGGAAATTCAGGCGATGGGAATCCGGCAGCCACGTCGAGTTCACCTCGTCGTTCTGGCGCGGCGTGATGCGGTAGACTTTGTTGCCGCGGCTCCAGATGAGGATGTTCGAGCCGGTGCCGCAGTTCACGTCGATGCTTGGTGTCTCGCGCAGGAACCAGACGCGCATCTCAAAGCGGAAGTCGTTGCTGGTCAGCGCGCCGACCGGGCAGATGTCCACCGTGTTGAGCGAGTAGTTCGAGTCCAGCAGACGGCCCGGGTGCACTGTGAGCGTCGTGTGGGAGCCGCGCTGGGTGAAGCCGAGCACCGGATCGTCGGCGACCTCGTCCATGAAGCGGATGCAGCGGCTGCACATGATGCAGCGCTCGTCGTCGAGCCGGACGCGCGGACCGATCGAGACGTTCTTCGGCTTCTTCACCTTCATGTCCACGAACCGCGAAACACCGCGGCCGTGATCCACGGAAAACTCCTGCAGACGGCACTCGCCGGCTTGGTCGCAGATCGGGCAGTCGAGCGGGTGATTGATCAGGAGGAACTCCATCACGCCCTCGCGGCAGCGCTCGACCATGTCGCCGGTCGTGCGGATGCCCATGTTTTCGGAAACCGTGTTCGCGCAGGCGATCACCGGGCGCGGCATCCAACCGATCGGCTGGTAGCCGTCGTCGCCGTATTTCGGCTCCTCGCCGGGAGCCGGGCGGGGGGGCATGCCCATCTGCACCAAGCACATGCGGCAGTTGCCCGGCGCGGTCAGTTTCGGGTGATAGCAATAGTGGGGCACCGAGACCAGCGCGTGGCGGCAGGCTTCGATCATCCGCGTGCCCTTGGGCACCTGGAACCACACCCCGTCGATCTGGACGTTGACCATGCCTTTCTCCGCCGCAAGGTCTTTGGGCAGCTTCTGTTGCTCGGTCGCCGAAGGTGTGTCGCTCATGGCAGAAAAGTCCGCCGGACGTGGTGCGCACGGGCGTCAAGCGGGGTCGGGCGGGAATATGTGGGGGCGCACCGACAGCGGCAAGCGTGCTTTGTGAAAAATTTCACAAGCGCCGGTTTCGGTGTCGCTATGCGCGCCCCAGCAGCCGCCGCTGCGCCTCTTCGTCGATCGGCGAGCACAGCCGGTAGCCCTCGCCGTGGGGCGGGATCGAGGCGAGGACGGCGTCGCGTTCTTCCGCGGTGGGGAAATCCAGGCCGATCAGCGCCCGGCCGATGCGTTCGCCGGATTGGCGGTAGTTGAAATAGCAGAGACTCGCGCGACCGCGGATCCGCTGGTCGAGGAAGTCGTGCAGGGCGCCGGGTCGCTCGTAGAAGTCGAGCCGCAGGAAGACCGGGTGCGCCAGAAGATCGCTGCGCAGCGGAATCGCGCGGAAGTTCACGTCGATCGCGCCCGTGAGATCCTGCCACTCGAAACCGCCGGCCACGAGGCGATGCGAGACTTCCTCGAGTTGTGCCTGATCGGTCGCCGCCAAGGTGAAAATCGGCCACGCCACGTCGGCGTCGGTTTTCCCATACTGGAAATCCACGACATCCAAGCCGGCGAAGCACGTGTCCAACAATCCCAGCATCGCCCCGGGTCGTTCGGCGATCCTCACCCGCAGCGTGCGGCTCGTCTGGCTCGCGGCTCCCTCGGATTGCGCGATCAAGCCAAGCTGGAGGAAATCGACGTTCGCGCCGCACAGCACCACCAGCACCTTCTTCCCGCGCAGCGCTTCGCGATGCTTCATGACGGCCGCGAGGCCCATCGCGCCGGACGGTTCCGAGATGCAACGCAGCCCTTCCCAGAGCTGGCGGATCGCGCCGCTGACCTCGGCGTTCGTCACGGTCTCGATCCGGTCGAGCGTTTCCCGGCAAACCTCGAACGGCAGCCCGCCGGCCTTCCGCACCGCCGTCCCGTCGCAAAAGAGATCCACCTGCTCGAGCGCCACCGGCGAGCCGGCTTCCAGCGCGGCTTGCATCGACGCCTGCCCGACGCCTTCCACGCCGACGATCTCGATTTCCGGCCAGTAGGTCTTCAGCCAAGCGGAAACGCCCGCCGCCATCCCGTCGCCGCCGATCTGGAGAAAGGCGAGGTCGAAC
>CBFGTW010000002.1:0-85861 GCA_965651855.1 uncultured Verrucomicrobiales bacterium | reverse complement strand
GTCGCAGGCGCCGCAATTCTCCTCCGGCCAGGTTTCGCCGAAGTAGCCTAACAGATCGATGCGGCGGCAGGCGTCGCTTTCGGCGAAATTCGCCATCTGCTCGAGCTGGAGCCGGGCGTGCTCGCGGGGCTCGTCGTCGGGGATGTCGCCGATGAAGCGCAGCACCTTCGCCACGTCGCCGCGGGAAAAGAGCAGCAGGCAGTCCGCGGGGAGCCCGTCGCGGCCGGCGCGGCCGGTTTCCTGGTAGTAGCCCTCGAGGTGTTTTGGCAGGTCGGCGTGGATCACGAAGCGGACGTCCGGCTTGTTGATGCCCATGCCGAAGGCGACGGTCGCGCAGACGACGCGGACCTCGTCGCGGAGGAAGGCCTCCTGGTTGCGGCCGCGTTCGTCGTTTTCGAGGCCGGCGTGGTAGCAGACGGCGGGGATGCCGGAATTCCGGAGTGCGGCGGCGAGTTCCTCGCTGCGCCGGCGCGACTGGCAATAGACGATGCCGGAGTCCTGCCCGCGGCTGCGGACGAACTCGACGATCCGCGGGCCGGCGTCGTGTTTCGGTTCGACGAGGTAGTTCAGGTTCGGCCGGTTGAAGCTCGCGACGAAGACCGCGGGTTCGCGCAGGGCGAGCTGGCCGAGGATGTCCTCGCGCACCCGCGGCGTGGCGGTGGCGGTGAGGGCGATCGTCGGGATGGCGGGCAGCACGTCGCGGAGCTCGCGCAGGCGGCGGTATTCCGGGCGGAAATCGTGGCCCCACTCGCTGATGCAGTGCGCCTCGTCCACGGCCAGCGCGGTGACGTTCCAGGTCCGCACTTCGGAAAGAAAGTCGCCGGACATGAGGCGCTCGGGCGCGAGATAGACGAGCTTCACCTCCCCCGCGCGGATCGCCTCGAGGCGGCGTTGGTATTCCCGCGGATCGAGGGTCGAGTTGAGGAAGGTGGCGGAAATGCCGGACGCCGTGAGCTGGTCCACCTGGTCCTTCATCAGCGCGATGAGCGGGGAAACGACGAGCGTCAGCCCCTCGCGTGCGAGCGCCGGGAGCTGATAGCAGAGGCTTTTTCCCGCTCCGGTCGGGAGGATCGCGAGGACGTCGCGTCCGCCGAGCGCGGCGTCCATGATCTCCCGCTGCAAGGGGCGGAAGGACTCATAGCCGAAGTGCGTCTTCAGCAGTCGGGGCAGGCTGTCGCGCGTCGTCATCCGGCTGTGATAAGGGTTCTTCTGAACACTTCAAGCGCGGAGGGGGCGCTCACGCCGGGCCCGTCCCGCGTTCCCGCGCCGGATTCCCACTGGATTCCCGCGAGGGGCTTCTCCAAGCTCCCGCGCATGTCCGCGCCCGCGCTCACTCCGATGATGGCCCAGTACCAGGCCATGCGTCGGTCGCTGCCGCCCGACGTGATCCTCTTCTACCGGCTCGGCGACTTTTACGAAATGTTCTTCGAGGACGCGAAAACCGCCGCGCCGATCCTCAACGTGGCCCTGACGAAACGCGGCGGCACGCCGATGTGCGGCGTCCCTTACCACGCCGCGCAAGGCTACATCGCCCGGCTGCTCAAGGCGGGGAAACGCGTCGCCATCGCCGAGCAGACCTCCGATCCGAAACCGGGAAAGCTCGTCGAACGCGAGATCGCCCGCATCCTCACCGCCGGCTCGATCGACGATCTCAGCCTGCTCGACGACCAGCGGCCGAACTACCTCGCCGCCGTCTGTCGGCACGGGAAATCCATCGGCTTGGCCTGCGTCGACCACACCACCGGCGAATTCTTCATCGCGGAATTTTCCGACGCGGGCCAGCTCGGCGACTCCCTCGCGCGGTTCTCCCCGTCCGAGCTGCTCATCCCGGATCACCAGGCGTCGGAATTTGGAAATCTCACGAATTGCCTTGTTTATGAAGGTTACACGTATCTCCCGGAGCATGCCACCCAGCTCCTGAAAGATCATTTCAAGGTCCATTCCCTCGACGGCTTCGGCTGCGGCGACCTGCATGCCGCCAGCGGCGCGGCCGGCGCCGCCTTGCATTATCTCATCCACCAGCTCCGCCGGCCGTGCGACCACCTCCGGCCGCCGCGCGTGCGGGAAAGCTCGCGCTTCGTTTCCATCGATTCCGCCTCGCAGCGAAACCTCGATCTGGTCGAGTCCCGCTCGGGAAAAGGCCACACCTTGCTCGGCGTGCTCGACCGCACCGCCACGCCGATGGGCGCGCGGCTGTTGCGCGACTGGATCCTCCACCCGCTGCGGGATCTGGCGGTGCTGACGGCGCGGCAGGATCTGATCGCCGCCTTCCTCGCCGAGCCGTTCCTGCTCTCGAAATGCCGCGAGGCGCTCAAGGGCATCCGCGACATCGAGCGGACGACCTCGCGGCTTTCGCAAGGTTCGGGAAACGCGCGGGACCTCCAGGCGCTGGCGGTTTCCCTTTCGCACATCCCGGCGCTCCGCGAGGACCTCGAATCGCTGCCGGAAGCCGCCTCGCTCCGCGAACATCTCTGCTCGCGGATGCATGACTTTTCCGAGGTGACGGAGATGTTGTCGAAGGCGCTCGCCGACGAGCCGCCGGCGAACTTGAAGGACGGCGGAATCATCCGCGACGGTTGGTCGGCCGAGCTCGACGAGCTGCGCTCCGCCGCCATGGGCGGGAAGGACTGGATCGCCCGGATGCAGGAGAGCGAGCGGCAGCGGACCGGCATCGACTCGCTGAAGATCAAGTTCAACAATGTCTTCGGTTACTTTATCGAGATCACATCGGCCAATCTCAACAAGGTGCCGGACGATTATCTCCGGAAGCAGACGATGGCGAACGCCGAGCGGTTCATCACGCCGGAGCTGAAGGAGATGGAGAACAAGGTGCTCGGTTCCGAGGAGCGTTCGAAACAACTCGAGCAGGAGCTTTTCCTCGACCTCCGCGCGAAGGTCGTGACGCGCCTTTCCGAACTCCAGGAAACCGCCGCCGCCGTGGCGGAGACGGACGTCCTCTGCGCGTTGGCGGAGGTCGCGCAATACCACCGCCACTGCCGGCCGCGGCTCGTGGAAACCAAGGTTTTCTCGGTCACCAACGGCCGCCATCCCGTGCTCGAACAGACGCTGACGGACACGAAATTCGTCCCGAACGACACGGATCTCGATCCCGAGGAAGCGCGTCTCCAAATCCTGACGGGCCCGAACATGGCGGGCAAATCGACCTACATCCGCCAGATCGCGCTCATCGCCGTGATGGCGCAGATCGGCGCGTTCGTGCCGGCGGACGAAGCCACGCTCGGACTGGTGGACCGGATTTTCTGCCGCGTCGGAGCCTCCGACGATCTCTCGCGCGGCCAGTCCACCTTCATGGTCGAGATGAGTGAAACCGCGCTCATTTTGAATCATGCCACGGAGAGTTCATTGGTCATCCTCGACGAGATCGGCCGCGGCACGGCGACCTTTGACGGTCTCTCGATCGCGTGGGCCGTGGCCGAGCATTTGCACGACGTGATCGGTTGCCGGGCCCTGTTCGCGACGCACTACCACGAGCTGACCGACCTCGCGAACACCAAGGCCGCGGTGGCGAACTTCAACGTCGCCGTCCGCGAGTGGAACGACGAGATCATCTTCCTCCACAAGATCCTTCCCGGCGCGGCGGACAAGTCCTACGGTATCCAGGTCGCCCGCCTCGCCGGCTTGCCGAAGCCGGTCGTCGAGCGCGCGAAGTCGATCCTCTCGCACCTCGAGCTGCACTCGGTGAAGCCCGAGGCGAAGACCCGCGGGCCGCGGGCGAAGAACACGGTGCAGGACGCCATGCCGCGGCCGAATCCGCCGCAGCTCGACTTGTTCGCCGATTTCTGAGGATTCGCCGACGCGCTGGCACGGGGGGTGCTTTCCTCGGCGGAAAATGCGTCTCTTCCCGTACCGTCCGCTCGTGCGGCGGCTCTTTGTCATCTTCATATGTCTCGGCGTCGGCGTGGCAGTCTCTCATGCCGACGAAGCGTCCGTCCGCGAGACGGTCGCCGCCGCGATCCTGGCAAACACGGCGGACGAACAGGCGGAGATGGTCTTGTCTCTCAAGGAGCGGCCTACACCTGAAGCGATCGAGTGGCTGGACCGATGGAAGGAAGGCGGCATCTATCTCTATCAATCGGAGGATGGAAATGTCGTCCCGGTGATCCTCGAAGGAGAGCCGAACGAGGAATACACCTATGCCGCGGAGCGGGTGGACACCGGCGAGCCGCTGGCCGATCCGGCGGGTGTCCCGATCCGGGTCGAGCCGAGCGTAATGGAGTTCGCGGACACGAGTTCCGGGCTGCGTCGTGCGATGAAGTCGGTGGCGGAACTGGCCGCGCTCGCCCACGAGGATCCCGCGAAGCGGATCCGCGCTGTCCAGGACGCGGCTATCGGCCAGAATCAGGAAAAGCTCGTGGTGCTCGAAGAGCTGCGCGAAGCCGAGAAAAACTCCGCCGTGCTGGACGCCCTGGAGGAATCCATGGCCCTTATTCGCCTGAAATCCGAAGACCGGAACGAACGGCTGGCCGCGGCAAAGACCTTGGGCGAGCTGCAATCGATCGCCGCCCAGGATGCGCTGCGGACGCTCGAACGGGAAGCGGAGGAAGCCGGCGACGCAACCTTGGCGAAGGCGGCCCGTACATCCATCCTCCAGATCGAGGCACACATCTCGCGCGTGAATGCCGTCGGCACGATGTTCCGCGGGCTCTCCCAAGGCTCGGTGCTGTTGGTGGTCGCGATCGGCCTGGCGATCACCTTCGGACTGATGGGCGTGATCAACATGGCTCACGGCGAGTTGATTGCTGTCGGTGCCTACACCGCCTATGTCGTCCAGGCGGTCTTCGCCAGCGGCCTGGCGCTTTCGCCGTTCGGCATGTCTCTGACGATCCCGGGAATGGATTTGGGAGAAAAGGGAACGAATCTCTATTTCGTCTTCGCCCTGCCCGCGAGCTTCCTGATGGCGGCCCTCGTCGGCCTGCTGCTCGAGCGCTCGGTGATCCGCTTTCTTTACCGCCGCCCGCTCGAATCCTTGCTCGCGACGTGGGGCATCTCGCTAATGCTGCAGCAGATCTTCCGCCTGGTCTTCGGCGCCAACAACGTTCAGGTGGCCAGTCCGGCATGGCTTTCCGGGAACTGGACGGTCAACGACGTGATGTTCGGCTGGAACCGGGTGTTTGTCATCACCTTCGCCCTGCTCATCATCATCGGCACGTGGCTCGTCATCAACAAGACGCGCCTCGGCCTGCTGATCCGCGCGGTGATGCAAAACCGGAACATGGCCGCCTGCGTCGGCGTCCGCACCGAGCGCGTCAACATGCTGACCTTCGCCTTCGGCAGCGGCCTCGCGGGACTTGCCGGAGCCTTCCTTTCCCAGATTGGAAACGTCGGGCCCTCGCTCGGCCAGAGTTATATCATCGAGAGCTTCATGACCGTCGTCGTCGGCGGCGTGGGCAACATCCTCGGCACGGTCATCAGCGCGCTCGGCATCGGCCTGGCCGACCAGTCGCTCCAGCAGTATCTCGGCAGCCCGGTGATCGGAAAGATCCTGGTGCTCGTCGCCATCATCCTTTTCCTCCAGTGGCGGCCGTCCGGGCTGTTCGCCACGCGTTCCCGCAGCCTCGACTGAGCCATGACC
This sequence comes from uncultured Verrucomicrobiales bacterium, assembly GCA_965651855.1. Classification (GTDB taxonomy): domain Bacteria; phylum Verrucomicrobiota; class Verrucomicrobiia; order Verrucomicrobiales; family Akkermansiaceae; genus Luteolibacter. Next base: position 80,268 of record CBFGTW010000002.1, on the reverse strand, counting down.
GGAAAGCCCTTCGCCTCCCGCATCCACACGACAGCCCTGGCGGTCATCGCCGTCCTGCTGGTGGTCGTCATTCCGGCGCTGAACGCCGCCGGTTTCATCGAAGACTTCCACCTCAATCTGTGGGGGAAATATCTTTGTTATGCCATCATGGCGATCTCGATCGACCTGCTGTGGGGTTACACGGGCCTGCTGTCGCTCGGCCAAGCGCTGTTTTTTACCCTCGGTGGCTACATGATGGGCATGCACCTGATGCTCATGATTGGAAAGCTCGGGCAGTACAAGAGCGACTTGCCGGACTTCATGGTTTTCCTCGGGCACACGGAGCTGCCCGCTTGGTGGGAACCCTTCCGATCGTTCGCGTTTGCCGCCGCGATGGTGGTGCTCGTGCCGGGCATCCTCGCCTATATCTTCGGATTCCTCGCCTTCCGCTCGCGGATCAAGGGCGTGTATTTCTCGATCCTCACACAGGCGCTGACCTATGCGGCGGCGTTGTTGTTCTTCCGCAACGACCTGCTGATGGGAGGCAATAACGGCTTCACCGACTTCCGCACGCTGCTCGGCGCGAACCTCCGCACGCCGGAAGTCCAGCGGACGCTCTACATCGCCACCGCGCTCCTGCTCGTCGGCGTGATCGTCGGCTGCAAGTGGCTCACCCACACGCGCTTCGGCCTGATCCAGCGGGCGATCCGCGATTCGGAGAACCGCGTGCTCTTCTCCGGCTATGCGGCCGCGAATTTCAAGCTCTTCGTCTTCGTCCTCTCGGCCGTGATCGCGTCGTTCGCCGGGGCGCTCTACGTCCCGCAGGTCGGCATCATTAACCCGAGCGAGATGACGCCCGACAAGTCGCTCGAAGCCGTCGTTTGGGTCGCCCTCGGCGGCCGCGGCACGCTCTACGGTCCGGTCGTCGGCGCGGTCAGCGTGAATGCCCTGAAAAGCTGGGCCACCCGCGAATACCCGGACCTCTGGCTGCTGATCCTAGGCGGCGCGTTCGTCCTGGTGGTTCTCTTCATGCCGAAGGGCATCGTCGGATTGCCGGGGCAACTGCGCAGCTGGTTTCAAGGCATCAAACGCCGACGGGCATTGCGTGAAGCCATCGCCGCCGAGCCCACCCCGGCGGCCGAACCCACCGTGGACTCATGAGTCAGAAACCGTTCCTCCTTGCCGCCGAAGGCCTGACGAAATCATTCGACGGTTTCAAGGCGATCAACGACCTGAACTTCTATCTCGACGAAGGCGAGCTGCGCACCGTCATCGGCCCGAACGGCGCCGGCAAGACGACGTTTCTCGACCTGATCACCGGCCGCACCCGCCCGGACGAGGGGACGCTCGAGTGGAACGGCCGCGAGAACCTGCTCAAGAAAAGCGAGTACGAGATTTATCGTCTCGGCATCGGCCGGAAGTTCCAGACGCCCACGGTTTACACCGACCACACCGTGGCGGAGAACCTGATCCTCTCGCTCGCCGGGCCGCGGAGCATCTGGCACAGCCTTTTCGGAAAGATGACGTCGGCGGAGAAGGACCGCATCTTCGAGATTTTGAAAACCATCAATCTCGAGGCGCAGGCTTATCAAAAAGCTGGCATCCTCGCCCATGGCCAGAAGCAGTGGCTCGAGATCGGCATGCTTCTCGCCCAGGACGCCCGGCTGCTGCTCGTCGACGAGCCGGCCGCCGGCATGACGGACGAGGAAACCTACCGCACCGGAGAGCTGCTGCTCTCGCTCGCCGGCAAGCACACGATCGTCGTGATCGAGCACGACATGACCTTCGTCCGCCAGATATCCCAAGGCCGGAAAGTCACCGTGCTCCACCAGGGGCACGTCCTTTGCGAAGGCCCGGTCGACCAAGTCCAAAGCGACCCCCGCGTGGTGGAAGTTTATCTCGGAAGAAAATCGAAAGCCGCATGAGCGCCGTTTGTTCCACCGAAACCTGCCTTTCCATCGACGGGCTCCGAGTCTCCATCGGCGGCAGCGCCATTCTCCGGGGCGTCACGCTCGAGATCCGCCCGCGCACCGTGTTTTGCCTGATGGGCCGCAACGGCGTGGGGAAAAGCACCACCCTCAAGGCGCTCATGGGGCTGCATCCGGCCGACGCCGGCGTGATCACCTTCGAGGGTCGGCCGCTCGGCCGTTCCTCCGCTTCCGCGCGCTCGCGGATGGGGATCGGCTACGTCCCGCAAGGGCGCGAGATTTTCCCGCACCTCACCGTCGAGGAAAACCTCTTCATCGCCCCCCGCGCGCAGGGGCGGAAGATCCCGAAGGACCAGCTCGATCGGATCTACACGCTCTTTCCAATCATCCGCGAGTTCCTCAAGCGGAAGGGCGGGATGCTCTCCGGCGGCCAGCAGCAACAGCTCGCCATCGGCCGGGCCCTGCTCGCCGAACCGCGGCTCCTGATCCTCGACGAGCCCACCGAAGGCATCCAGCCGAACATCATCGACCAGATCGGCGATGCGATCCGGATGCTGCGGGAGGAAGGCAACATGAGCATCCTCCTCGTCGAGCAATACCTCGATTTCTGCAAGGAACTCGGCGACGACTTCGCCATCCTCGAGCGCGGCTCCGTCGCCGCCGCCGGTGCGATGAGCGAACTCACCGAAGAGACGGTGAGCGAGTATCTAACGGTTTGATAGCGGCCCGCGACCTCTGGCAGGTCGGTGGCGAGACCGAGAGGAAGGAGCCGACCCCCGGGCCGTCCGGCGGGGAGCGGAGGGCTCACGCCGTTGGTGATCTCCGGTGCCCCTGACCCGGGAGCGAAAGTTTGTGTCTTGGGAAGGTCTTTCGAAGGATGCGCGGAATTCATGAAGGTCATGCCTTCCATGAGATTCATTCATGCATTCTTTGTGCAAATGATTGGCATGCGAAAAGCTTTTCGGTCCGCGCGGGTACATCCGCAAGCAACCACCATCAACCGAAAACCAACGAATGAAAAGCAAGCACTTCCGCAATCTTCTCGGCGCTCCCCTCTTGGCAGCCGCGCTCGCCTCCGGCACCGCAACGGCCGGCGTCGAGGAGATGACCATGGCGCCCGCTCCGATCGCTGCTCCCGCGGACGACATCATCTCCGGAACCCTCAGCCTGGACTTCAACTCGCACTTCGTCTCCTACGGCTTCGACGTCTGGGGTGACGGCAGCAGCATGAGCGAGCCGACCTTCAACCCCTCGCTCGAGCTGAGCTTCGCCTTGCCCGCCGATCTCACGCTCACGCTCGGCACCTGGTGGGACGTGAACAGCAAGGGCGGCGGAAACAGCTCCCCGCTGGGCGGCCGCATTCAGGAGATCGATGTATGGACCGGTCTTTCCTACACCTGGGACAAGCTGACCATGGGCGTCACCTACCAAGCGTGGATGTACGGCAGCGACACCGAGGACATTCTCGACGTGAGCTTCGCCTACGACACGTTCCTCTCGCCGTCGCTCACCATTCACAACCGCCTCGACGAAGGCGCCTCCGGCGGAACGACGGGCACGATCCTCGTTCTCGGTCTCGAGCACGGCTTCGAGCTCGGTCCGGTGTCGCTGGCGATCCCGCTCAACGTCGCTTACTTCCTGGACGATGATTTCCATCCGGCCAGCACCGACGATGGGTTCGGTTATGTCTCGATCGGCCTTGCCGCTTCGGTTCCGCTTGCATTCACCGAACCCCTCGGTGGTTGGACGCTCAACGGCGGCCTGACCTACTACATGACGGATGACGATGTCGTCGCCAATGCCCGCCAGGACGACTTCCTGACCGCCAGCATTGGTGTTTCCGTCGACTTCTGATCCTCCCGCATCTTTTTCCCTGCTGCATCCATCGGTTGCCGGCGGGAGGATCGTGGCCCGGCCGTTGCGCTCCGTGCCCCGATCTTCCCGCCCAGCCGGAGGACGCGCCATCCGCAAACCAAATACGAATCGACCAATCCCATGATATCGAAATCACTCCCTGCGGCTTTGGCCGCCATCGGCCTCGCCGGCGCGAGTGTGCATGCCCAGGACACCGTCAAGGTCGGCGTGCTCCACTCGTTGAGCGGCACCATGGCCATCAGCGAAACCTCGCTGCGCGACGTGCTCCTCTTCACCTTTGACGAGATCAACGCCAACGGCGGCGTGATGGGCAAGCAGATCGAACCCGTCGTCGTGGACGGCGCCTCGAACTGGCCGCTTTTCGCCGAGAAGGCCAAGCAACTCCTCGACCAGGACAAGGTGGCCGTGACCTTCGGCTGCTGGACGTCCGTCAGCCGCAAGTCGGTCCTGCCGGTGTTCGAGGAGAAGAACGGCCTGCTGTTCTACCCCGTCCAGTACGAGGGCGAGGAGCAGTCGCCGAACATCTTCTACACCGCCGAGGCCGTGAACCAACAGGCCACTCCGGCCGTCGACTACATGCTCGAGGAAGGAAAGAAGAAGTTCTATCTGATTGGCACGGACTATGTCTATCCGCAGACCACGAACTTGATCCTCCTTGAATATCTCCTGTCGAAGGGCGTGCCGATCGAGAACATCGGCGGCGGCTTCACGAAGGATGCTTCCGGAAACATCATCTCGGCCGGCAAATACACGCCGTTCGGCCACACGGACTACCAGCAGATCATTTCCGAGATCAAGCAGTTCGCCGCCAGCGGTGACGCCTGCGTCATCAACACGCTGAACGGAGACACCAACGTGCCGTTCTTCAAGGAATACGCCGCCGCCGGTCTCGATGCCGAGACCTGCCCGGTGGTGAGCTTCTCGATCTCCGAGGACGAGTTCCGCGGTCTGCCGGCCAAGCAGCTCGTCGGCCAGCTTGGTTGCTGGACCTACTTCCAGTCGATCAAGAGCCCGCAGAACGCCGCGTTCGTGAAGAACTTCCAGGACTGGCTCGCCAAGTCCGAGGTTCCCGGCATCGTCAAGGAAGGCCGCGTGACCTGCTCGCCGATGGTGCTATCCTACAATGGCGTCTACCTCTGGAAAGCCGCCGTCGAGAAGGCCGGCAGCTTCGACGTGGACAAGGTGACCGAAGCGCTCCGCAGCGGCATCGAGTTCAACGGCCCCGGCGGCTTGGTGAAGACCCAGGAAAACCACCACCTCACCAAGAACGTCTTCATCGGCGAGACGCGCGCCGACGGCCAGTTCAAGATCCTCAAGGAATACAAGAACGTCTTCGGCGAGCCCTTCCTGAAGGGCACCTTCAAGTAAGGCGAATTGATTTCTCGGTGTTTGAGCGGCCCCTGCCCGGCTTGTCCGGGCGGGGGTTTTTCTCCTGGCACGTCAGCTGCTTCGCCGCGCCCACCCATGAGTCGACTTGATCCTCGTCCGCCATCGCCGCGCCCGCCGCGGTGGTTGCTGCTTCCGCTATCGCTTTTTCCCGCCTTGGCCCAAGCCCATCCCGGGCACTACCATCCCGGCGAGGAGGACGAATTCGACGCCTTCGTCGCCGGCGCGCTTCATCCGGCCACCGGTTTGGATCATTTGCTGCTGGCGGTTGCCCTCGGTTGGCTCGCTCTGACGCTTTTTCGTCGTGCTGCCGTGGCTCCATTGGCTGCCTTCATGGTGGCGCTTGGCGGTGGTGCGCTGTTAGGTCGCGGCTCCTCCGGGGGTGCGACCCTCGAGGTTCTCATCGCGCTCACGCTCCTGGCGGCCGGCGCGGCGTTTGTTTTCCAGAAAGGCGGGCTCGCGTGGCTCGCCGGGGCTGCGGGATTGGCCGGAGCGATCCATGGTTTCGCACACGGTGCGGAAGCGCCGGCCGGCCTGCCCTTCGCTGCCTATGCCGGAGGCTTCCTGCTGGGGACCGTTGCCCTCTGCGGCCTCGGCTGCGGCCTTGCCAAACTCAGCTCGGGCTTCGCCACGCCCGCCGCGCGCACGGCAGCCGCCGTGCTGGTCGCGGCCGGTGCGCTCGGCCTGTTCCAAGCCATCTGATCCGCCGCGGGACATGCATCTTTCGCCCCGCGAACAGGAGAAATTGCTGGTCGTGGTCGCCGCGGACCTCGCGCGCCGCCGTCGCGACCGTGGCGTGAAGTTGAACTACCCGGAGGTCGTCGCCCTGATCACAGCAGAGATCTGGGAAGGTGCGCGCGACGGTCGGTCGGTGGCCGATCTGATGAGCTTCGGCACGACGCTGCTGACGCGCGACCAAGTGATGGAGGGCGTCGCCGAGATGATCCACGACATCCAGGTCGAGGCGACCTTTCCCGACGGAACGAAGCTGGTGACGGTCCACAACCCGGTGAGATGAGGGATGGTGGATGGAAGATGGTGGATATCGCTCCTTTTTGATCCTTTCGCTTCTCTATATCAATCATCTGCCATCTACCATCGACTCATGATCCCTGGCGAAGTCATCACTCCCGAAGGCGATATCGAGCTGAATGTCGGCCTCGAGAAGAAGTCGGTCGCCGTCGCGAATACCGGCGACCGGCCGATCCAGGTCGGCAGCCATTTTCACTTTTACGAAGTGAACGACTCGCTGGCTTTTGATCGCGAGGCTGCACGCGGCTTCCGCCTCGACATCCCGGCCGGCACGGCGGTTCGCTTCGAGCCGGGAGACACGCGCGAGGTTCCGCTGGTGGCGTTGGCCGGAAAGCGGGAGGTTTACGGCCTGAACAACCGGGTGAATGGCAAGTTGTAGCTGATAGCACATGAAACAGTCCCGCAAGAACTACGCCGGCACCTTCGGCCCCACCACCGGCGACCGCGTGCGGCTGGCGGACACGGAGTTGTTCATCGAGGTCGAGCGCGACCTCATCGCCGAGCGCGGCGGCTACGGCAACGAGGTGAAGTTCGGCGGCGGCAAGGTGATCCGCGACGGCATGGCGCAATCACCGCTTGCCTGCGATGACGACTGCCTCGATCTCGTGCTCACGAACGCGTTGATCCTCGACGCCGCGCAAGGCGTGGTGAAGGCGGATATCGGCGTGAAGGGCGGGCGCATCGTCGGCATCGGCCACGCCGGGAATCCACTGCTGCAAGACGGCGTGGACATGGTGATCGGCGCCGGTACCGAAGTGATCGCCGCGGAAGGCTGCATCGTCACCGCCGGCGGGATCGACACCCACATCCATTTCATCTGCCCGCAGCAGATCGAGCACGCGATCGCCAGCGGGATCACCACCATGATCGGCGGCGGCACCGGGCCCGCGCACGGGACGTACGCGACGACCTGCACCCCGGGAAGGTGGAACATCCACCGCATGCTCGAGGCGGCCGAGGCTTTTCCGATGAACCTGGGATTCCTGGGCAAGGGGAATTGTTCCACACCCGAGCCGCTGCGCGAACAGATCCTCGCCGGCGCGCTGGGCCTCAAGCTCCACGAAGACTGGGGCACCACGCCCGCGGCGATCGACACCTGCCTCACGGTGGCCGATGAATTCGATGTCCAGGTGGCGATCCACACCGACACGCTGAACGAAGGCGGCTTCGTCGAAAGCACGCTCGCCGCCTTCAAGGGACGCACGATCCACACCTATCACTCCGAGGGCGCCGGCGGCGGCCACGCCCCCGACATCATCCGCGTCTGCGGCGAGGCGAACGTCCTTCCTTCGTCCACCAATCCCACGAGACCCTTCACGGTCAACACCATCGACGAGCATCTCGACATGCTGATGGTCTGCCACCACCTCGACTCGCGGATCCCCGAGGACGTGGCATTCGCCGAAAGCCGGATCCGCCCGGAAACCATCGCCGCCGAAGACCTGCTCCACGACATCGGCGCGATCTCCATGATGTCATCGGACTCCCAGGCGATGGGCCGGGTCGGCGAAGTTATCGCGCGGACTTGGCAGACGGCGCACAAGATGAAGGTGCAGTTCGGCCAACTGGAGAGCGATTGCCATCCGGCGGCGGACAACTTCCGCGCGCTGAGATATGTGGCGAAATACACGATTTGTCCCGCCGTCACCCACGGCATCGACGGCGAGGTCGGCAGCATCGAGCCGGGAAAGCTCGCGGATCTCGTGGTCTGGAAACCCGCCTTCTTCGGCGTAAAGCCGGAGACCGTGCTCAAGGGCGGCTTCATCGCCTGGGCGAACATGGGCGATCCGAACGCCTCGATCCCGACGCCGCAGCCGATGATGTACCGCCCGCAGTTCGGGGCCTTCGGCAACGCCATCGCCGCGACCTCGGTCACCTTCGTCAGCGCCGCGTCGCTCGCGTCCGGATCGTTGGATAAGCTCGGCCTGCGCAAGCGCCTCGTCGCCGTGAAAAACTGCCGCTCCGTGAGCAAGCGGGACCTCCCGTTCAACGACGCGCTGCCGAAGATCTCGGTCGATCCCGAGACCTACACTGTCACCGCCGACGGCCGCGAACTCCGCTGCGAGCCCTTGGCCGAAGTGCCGATGGCGCAGCGGTATTTTCTGTTCTGAGGCTCCTGCCGAAAGGCCTGCAGCAGTTGGACCTGGTAGACGTGCTGGTCCATCATTTCCAAAGAGGGTGGTTTCGCCAATCCTCCGGCAGTCCCATTTCGGCCACCGGAATCTCCGGATATTCGTCCAACAGCTCGTTCACCCGCTGCTGCCATTGGCTGGTCGGCGAGATGAGTTTGAGGAACTGGCGGCAAATGACCAGTAGCATGCCGGCGCGGTTGTTGGTAATCAGCTTCCTGCCGGCCTCGTCCTGAAGATGCCATTCCGGGTGCTTGTTCTTGTGGGGAAGACCGGGGGCATAACCAAGGATTCGGTTCCAAATCCGCGAATGGTGTGCGCAGATGTTGCGTGCCGCGTAGAGGCTCCGCAGCCAGGTGAGCAACAGCTCGTCGGGCATCCCGAAATGACCGGCCACCTGGCCTTGGATTGTCTTTTCGACTCCCTTGTAGAACGTGAGCATGCTGCCCATGCTCATCAGCTCGGATACCATCCAGATCGGCAGGTTCTGATGGGCGTCTCCGTATTTCCTGAAAAAGTGTTCTTTGAATGCCTCCTTGCTGCGCTGGGTCTCCTCGATCAGTGCCTCACGCCAGCCGATGTATTCCACCACTTTTAGATTCGGTAGATTCGTCTCGCGTGTATGCCCGAACGCCCCATGAATTCGAGAAAAGTGGTAGACGAGCTGCGTGCGGACGGCCACCTCCACCCGCTCGATGGCGTCCAGCAGAAGCACCCGCAAACGACGGTCGAAGCAGTAGCGATCCCAGACGACTCTGAGTTCGGTTCCCGGTCGGAAGCTGTCCGACTCGGGCTCCCGGAAGGGAAACAGGTAGCCCGAGAGGCGGTAGTAGCTCACCGCGCAAAGCCGGCGGATCAATTCGTCCTTGTTGGCGATCAACCCGCGGTCAAGAAGACGCTGGGCCTGTTCCTCCAATGGCAGGTGCTCTTTCAGATACTTCACGAGCCCTCCTTTCCACCGGAAGTCCAGGATTCAGGGCAAGAAAAAGCCCCCGAATTACGCGTGCAAGCAGAGGCGCGGGGGCTGTGCTGCCGGAAAGAAAGCCCTACTGCTTGCGCCGCGCAAGCAAAAACCACTACGGTGTAGCTGGCGCTTGCCTCCAGCGCGGTAGTTCGGAGAATTCATGAGCCACTCCAGACCAAAGATTTTCAAAGGCCGTGTGAAGTGGATTCCATCCTTCTAGATGCCCGGCTGTACGCTGAGTGCACCGGTGCGGTGGTGGCGATCGCTGTGAATGGATCGGTGGAGGTTCTTGCTGAACCGAGGTTGGAGTAGGCGGAGCGCTCCGGGACTTCCCAGCGGCGCCGGGGCTTGTTTCCATCGCGCATGCATCTCATCCAGCGCAAGCTCGCCGAGCGGTCGGATCTGCCCGGGGAGCGGCAGGTGGTGCTCGCCGCCGAGCGCCGGCTTTTCCTGAAACGCCGTTGGCGGGGAGTGGCCGAGGACGGCACGGAGTTCGGTTTTGATCTGGAATCGCGGCTGAACGACGGCTGCGTGATTTATCAGGAAAACGGCCGCGACTACATCGTCCGCCAGCTGCCCGAGGTGGTTTACGAGGTGCTCTTCGAGTCACCGGATCACGCGGCCTTGGTGGCGTGGAAGGTTGGAAACCTCCACCTGCCGGCCGAGATCCTCGCGGACCGGATCCGGGTGCTGCAAGACGAGGCGATGGCGCAGCTCCTCGAACGGGAAGGGTGGGAATTCTCCGAGCCGGAGGTGCTTTTCAGCCCGCTCAAGGCGATGGCGCACGCGGTTTGACCGCGGGTCATTCCGCGAGCCGGATCACGAGACGGCCGCGCTCGACGACGAGGCTCTCGACGCCGGCCAGGCCGCCGGACGTCCCGAAGGCGTCGGCGAGAAGATTCTGGCCCTTGATGCCGCCGAGCCAGTCGTTCGGCAGCGAAATGCCCCAGACCGTGAGGTCGTCGAGCACGAGGGCAGGCTGCCCGGCGGCGGCATCGACGAGGAATCGTGCGCGGGCCTTGAGGCGCTTGCCCCCGACGACGGGAAGCTCGGGATCGAGATCCGTCTCGAGTCGCGCGTGGACGGCGCCGCGGGCGAGCTCGAACCGCAGCGTTTCTCCCAGGCTCGTGTTCTGATGGAGCAGGCCGTTCAGCTCTCGCTCGGTGAGGATGATCTCCTTCGAGCCGGGCTCATACCTCGGCTCCGGCTCCTGAATGGCGGCGACCTTTTCCTCGACCACTTCACGTTCGGCGGCGGTCAGGTTGACGGGTTCGATCGGACGGTTCTGCCACCACCAAAGCCCGGCGGCGGCGACCGTCAGCGCGATGAGTGCCACGAGCACGTACGCCCAGATCCGGCGTCGCCGCGGCAGTGGAGGGGGAACCTCGGCCATGGCGGAGCCTCGCGCGGGTGCCGGGGAAATCAAGCGGCGTCCGGCAGGTGTGGGCGGAACTTTCCGCTCGCCGGTACCTCGGGGGCTGCCTCATTTTCAGCCCCATGGAACGACGCAGCGCCCAGATCGCCGGCGAGCTGGAGAAGGAAATCCTCGCGGGCCGCTTGCCCCCGGGCGAGCGCCTGCCTTCGGAGGGAAAGCTCTGCGAGCGCTTCCAAGCGAGCCGCACGGTGATCCGCGAGGCGATCCAGCAACTCCGGGGACGCGGGTTGCTGCGGACCTTGAAGGGCTCCGGCACCTACATCGCGGACCCGAGCCTCGAATCCCTCGGGACGGCGGTGAAGGCCTACTCCGCGCTGACGATGGAAGCGGATTTCCTCGAGCTGATCGATTTCCGCATCCTCATCGAGTCCGAGTGCGCGCGGCTCGCCGCCAGCCGGGCCGGGCGGCACGTGATCGAGGATCTGCATCGCATCATCGCCGAAATGGAGGCAGCCGAAGGCCAACGCGAGATGTTCAGCAAGACCGACATCGCTTTCCACCAAGCCATCGCCAAAGCTTCGGGAAACGGCATCTATGCCATCGTCCTCGGCGGCCTCGAGAAGCGCTGCATCGAGTTCGCCCAGACCAACCGCGGCACTGACGACTGGTACCCGCGCGTCATCGACGAACACCGCGCGATCCTCGACGCCGTCGAAGCGGCCCATTCCGATCGCGCCGCCGAAGCCATGCGTCGGCACCTGCTCTCGTCCCGACGGTTGTTCGTGGATATGCGGGGGTGAGCGGGGCCGCCGACTCAGGTCGATGGGCTATCGGTTGGCAAAGGGTTTGCCGCGATCTCGCGCAGCGTCGCGACCAGCAGCCGGTGCTCCACCTCAAGCAAGCGATCCGAGAGGGATTCGGGCGTCTCTCCAACCAAAACCTCCAGCTCGGCCTGCGCGAGCACTGGGCCCTCGTCATACTCGCCGTCCACCAGATGAACGGTTGCGCCGGTAATGCGATCGCCGGACGCGATCACGGCACGATGGACGTGCATGCCATACATTCCCTTTCCTCCATGCCGCGGAAGCAGCGACGGATGGATGTTCAACATCCTTCCCTCGAAAGCATCCAGCACCCTCGGCCCGATCTTCTTCATGTAGCCTGACAAAACGATCCAGTCACACCTGCCGGCACGCAACGCGTCGAGCATCGCCCGATCAAGATCGTCCGGATCGGGATGAGTCCTCCCGTTCAGGATATGCACGTTCAGACCGCTGGCTTGAGCACGAGCGATGGCTTCGGCTCCCCGATTGTTGCTGATCAGGACCGCCGGAACGATCTGAAGGCGGCCAGCGGCGCAAGCATCGAGCACCGCTTGCATGCCCGATCCACGATGAGATGCGAGGAAACCCAGGCGCATTCGCTGTCGGTTTGGAAGCTCAGGCCCGCTTCACGTCCACCCAGCGGCCGGTCTTCGCCGATTCAAGCACGGCGTCGCAAACGTACTGCGTGCCCAGCGCGTGGCGGAAATCCGGGTAGCGCTTTTCCGCGGACGGATCGTCGAGCGACTTGAGGAACTCGGCGAGCTCGTGGATGAACGAGTGCTCGTAGCCGAGGCAAAGGCCGGGAACCCACCAGTTGCCGGCGTAGGGATGATCGCCGTCCGAGCAGTGGATGCTGCTCCAGCCGCGGCGGTCGCCGGGGACGCCGTGGTCGAAGTACGAGAGGCGGTTGAGGTCGTGGAGGTCCCAGAACAGGGATTTGTGCTCGCCATTGATCTCGAAGGTGTAGAGCGCCTTGTGGCCGCGGGCATAGCGGGTGCTTTCGAAGATCGCCAGCGAGCCATTCTCGAAGCGGGCGAGGAAGGCGCAGGCATCGTCGATGGTGACGGCCTGCTTCTCTCCGGTGGCGGTGTGGACGCGCTCCTTGATGAAGGTTTCCGTCATGGCGGAAACGGAGACGATCTCGCCGTTGATCCAGCGCGCGGTGTCGATGCAGTGGGCGAGCAGGTCGCCGGTCACGCCGGAGCCCGCGGCCGCGGCGTCGAGTCGCCAGAGCGCCGCGCCGCCCTGCGGGAGGTCTTGGGAAATCGTCCAGTCCTGTAGGAAATTCGCCCGGTAGTGGAAGATCCGGCCGAGCTCGCCGGCGGCGACGATGTTCTTCGCGTGCGTGACGGCGGGAAGGAAGCGGTAGTTGTACCAGACGAGGTTCGGCAGTCCGGAGGCTTCGACGGCTTTGACCATCTCCTCGCCTTGCGCGCCGTTGAGGGCGAGCGGCTTCTCGCAGAGGATCATCTTGCCGTGCTTGATGCACTCGAGGGCGATCTCGGCGTGCGAGTCGTTCGGCGTGCAGATGTCGATGGCGTCGATGTCCTCGCGGGCGACGAGCTTCCGCCAGTCGGTTTCGTAAGAGGCGTAGCCCCACTTTTCGGCGAAGGCCTTCACTTTCGCCTCATCGCGACCGCAAACCGCTTGGCGGACGACGGTGTGGCCGGAGTCGAAGAAGTGGCCAACCTGCGAATAGGCGTTCGAGTGGGTGCGGCCCATGAAGCCGTAGCCGATGAGACCGATGCGGAGTTCTTTTTTCATGAGGATCAAAGGGTTGGATTAGATCGGGGAATGGGGGCTTGCGAGATGGTATCAAAAAGTGCATCAAATGATGCATGAGAACGACCGTCACCCTCGATGACGATCTGGTCGCGGACGCCGCCGCCTACAGCGGCATTCCGGACAAGTCGAAGCTGATCAACCTGGCTCTGGACCACTACGTAAAACGCATGGCCGCCAAGCGCTTGGCCGCCCTCGGCGGCACGATGCCGGACCTGGTGGTGCCGGCACGAAATGCCCTGGCGGCCGATGATTCGCCGTCCAAGGAAGCCGCGCGTGCCTTGGCGGCGATGGGCGGCAGCATGCCGGATCTCGATGCGCCGCCACGCGACGAGCCATGAAGCCGGTCGTGGTGGACACGAACATCTGGGTGCACCACTGGCGGAAGTCGAATCCGCTGCTGCTCTCGATGATGGAGGATGGCGAAGTGTGGACCCACCCGATCGTCGTCGGCGAGCTGGCGATGGGGAACCTGCGCGACCGCCACCGGACGCTCTGGCACCTGACCCGGCTCGGCCGGCCGCAGCTCGCGACCGACGCGGAGACGCTCCACATGGTGGAGGCGCACCGCCTCTGGGGCCGCGGCATCGGCTGGAGCGACGCGAGAATCCTGGCATCGGTGGTGATCGGTGAATGCCTGCTCTGGACGGGTGATCTGCGACTCGACGCCTGCGCGTCCGAACTCGGCGTCTCGTGGCGAGGTTAGGCCGGGGCGGTCCGTTCCACTTCGATCATCGTGGCGAGGATGGTGTTCCAGGTAGCTTGGTCCTCGAGCACCGCGTTGGGGAACATGCAGCCGTCCCAGCAAATATGCCGGATGCCGCGATCGGCGGCCCCTTCGAGCCAGAAGGTCGAGCACTTGGCGATGTCGAGTTTGCCGTTCGGATCGTCGGCCGGGCAATGGCGGCCGGTCTTGTCGTGGCTGCCGGTGCCGTGGACGGTGCCGTCGTTCTGCGCGACGTGGAAATCGATCGTCCACGGGCGCAGCGCGTCGGTCATCGTCCGGTAGGCGGACCAAAATTCCTCGTCGCTGTAGCCTTCCTTCAGCAGGGCCGCTTCGGGCGCATTGTAGCCCATGAGATAAAGATAGGTGTGCGCGAGGTCGGCCTGGAAACCAACGGTTCCGGGCATGCTGGTGGCCTCGAGCGTGTCAATGGCGGCCTTCCACGAATGCAAGCCGCCCCAGCAGATCTCGCCCTCGGCGGCGAGACGCTCGCCGTGTTGTTCGGCGACTTTGCCCGCTTCGCGAAATGTCTCCGCGATCTTCTTGGTGTTGCCGACCGGGTCCTTCGCCCAGTCCGTCACCGAGCTGGCCGAATCGATCCGGATCACGCCGTATTCGCGGACGCCGTGTTCGTTGAAAACCTTCGCGATCCGGCAGGCCTTCTCCACGGCGAGCACGAACTTCCGCCGCGCCTCGGCGTCGCCCATCGCGGCGTCGCCCACGGTGCCGGGCCAGATCGGAGCGACCAGCGAGCCGACCTTTAAACCATGGCCGGCGATCAAATCGGCGATGCGCCTCAGCTCGTCGTCCGAGGCGTCCGGGTCCGTGTGCGGGTGGAAGAGGAAGTAATCGACGCCATCATACTTGCGACCGTTGACTTCGGCGGCGGCGGTCAGTTCGAGCATGCGCTCGAGCGAGATCGGCGGGTGGTCGGTGCCCGGCTCTTTGCCGACGAGCCCGGGCCACATGGCGTTGTGGAGTTTCATTCGCGAAGTTTGCTAGGTTTGATTTTTCAGTTTTCAGGATGAGGAGATCAGCGCTTTTTATAGGCTCCCATCTCCGGCGCGTCCGGATTCACTTCGGGGCCGAAGTAGCGGAGCAGGACCAGCGGCTCGGTTTCGGAGGTGTTGCGGTAGGTGACGCCGGCTTTCGCGGCGGCTTCGGTGCAGAAGAACTCGTCCTGGGAAAGCTCGTGGAAGCGCAGCAGCTTCGGGCAGTTGAGCCGGAGCTTGTTCGCGTGGCCCTCGCCCTGCACGACGATCGCGGAATACGCGCCGTTGTCCTGGATCGTGCAGCTCTGGCCGGGCTCGACGGTCAGTTCCTTCGCGGTGAAATACTGGAAGCCGTCGACTTTGCCGTAAACGATCCATTTGTCGTGGAAGCCGTCGCCCTTCTCCGCGGTGACCGGTTCGAGATAGTGGTTGTCCTTGAAGTTCGGGTCCGTGTTTTTCTCCCAATCAAGCTGGTCGATGATGAAATCGATGTCGTCGTGCTTGTCCTTCGGCATGTCTTTCACCAGCAGCGACCGAGGAACCTCCCGGCCCTCCACGAGGTTCTGATACATGCCAAAAACATCGGATCCCCACTGCGGTTCGTAGGTGCAGAGCGAACCGGGCGCATGGAGGATGCAGGGGTCGATCAGCCAGCCGGTGCCGGGTTCCAGTTTGTAGGCCTTCGAGAGGGCGAGGATCTTGTTGTCGCCCTTGTGCCAGTTTTCGATGCAGCGGCGGACCTGCTCGCGCGTCGTCCCCGGCTCGAAGCCCATGAAGGTGTAGGGGAAATTGTTGCCGACGTTGTTGTGCTGCGGTGGAAAGTAATAACTCTCCGGTTTTCCCTCCTGCCCCACCAGCGCCGCCTGCTCCGCGTTCTGGTGCATGTGGTGGGGGATCGGCCCCATGTTGTCGAAGAACTTCGAGTAAACCGGCCACTTGCCGTATTTGTCCCACAGCGCGCTGCCGATGATCCGCGCGCCGCAGGCGTCGATCGCATCGCGCAGCGTGAAACGCTCGCGGCCGACCACGACGTAGGACAGCCCCTCGTCGGCGTCGCGGCCTTCGTTCGCGGTCTCGGTGGTCGAGCCGAACCAGCGCTCGTCGATCCCGCCGCGGCTCAGGCCGTAGGCGTAGGTGTCGTCCGGGTGCAGCTTGATCCGCAGGCCCGGCTGGAGGAACGAGCGCGGCACCCACGTCGGCGAGAGCCGCAGCAGGCCGCCGGTGTCCTCGAGGTGGCCGTCCACGAGCGCGGACACGTTCTGCGAGGTGGTGGAAAGATCGGCGGTCGTTCGTGGCGCGGTCATCGTCGGGCCGGCATTACGGGAAGTTGCGTACGGAATTTCAAACGAAACCTTTCTTGTCCCCGGTTTGTGGGAGTCGCGGGATCATCCGGAAGGCCTCTCAAGCGACGTGCCGCCAGTCCACGGGCACGTGAATCCGCGCGCCGGACTCGTCCTCGACGGCCACCGTGGATTCGCCCGCGGGAGTGATCGCGGCGACCCGGCCGAAACCTGGCGGGACGGGCGCCACGGCTTGCACGATGCGGAGGCTCGTCGTTTCCTCAGGCCGGAACTGCCGCGTCGTCGGCACGCCCAGGTGCGCCAGCCGGTCTTCGCGGGAAACGTCGACGCTGTCGCAAAAGTAGGAACACACCTCCTCGATGCCGATCCGCCCGCGGTGGCGCGAGTTCCACGGCGGACCCGAGCGGCCGCCGTTCGAGAGCCAGAACAAGGTCGCGGGAAAATCCGCCGGGTTCTTCAACCCGAACCAGACGAAGCCGTCCATCACCACCGCCGACCACGCGAACGGCTGCTCCGCGGTGGCGGCCTCGTTCACCAGCATGACCAAGTCCTCGCAGCCCGCGCGCGCCGGGTAGCGCGTGAGGTCCGTCGTCCCGCCGGCGGCGAGCGGGACTTCGCGCAGATCGGAATACTCCGCCGAGCCCAGAAGCGCCTGCGTTTCCCCACGCGCCGGATCCGAGAAGACACCCGGGTAGACGGAAGCCCAGCGGATCGCGCTGGTGCTGACGCGGCCGGCATTTTCCGGCAGGCCGGAAAGATCGAGGATCGGGTGGTTCCCGTAGCTGAAGTCGCCCTGGAGCCGCGAGATACGATGCTCGTAGTAGATCGCGTGCTGTCCCGCCTTCACCGAGACGATCTTCTCCAGCCGCGCGCCGGAATCAGCCGCATCCAGCGCGAGATGGAGCGTTCGCTCGCTTTTTGAAACAACCGCCCACTCGTGGTTCGCGGGCGCGCCGTGCGGAGGTCCGTCGGCCTGTGGCCCGAATGGCAGACAGAAGAAATCGCCGCGCAGGACCGAGAGCAGCGCCGGCTGGTCCGAAAACTCGCCAGGCTCCCACGGCGAGAGCGAATACGGCGAAACCTCGCGGCCCGGGAGATGAAAGGTCGCCGGAGCGAGATGTCCGCCGCGCGCGGTGACGGCGAGGTCCACTTCCGGCGTGACAAGGCGATGCGAAAGTTCGCCGTGGACCGGGGCCGGCTGGGAAGTTGTGGATGAATCCATGGAGGCGGTTGCAGGACGACGCCGCGTTTAGGATCTCCGCGCGCTTCTGTCAGGAATGAAATCCGCCACTACGGGTTCGCGCCCGGCTCCCAATGGGCGAGGAATCTCGCCGCGCGGCCCGGATCGTTGAGAAACACGCCGCCGGCTTCGAGGCTCCGCTCGGTTTCCGCGTCCACCGCCGCTCGCCGCAGGATGCGGAACCGCCCGCCGTGTTTCGAGCGAGGGCAACGCCGCATCCACTCCCAGGCGATGCGCCCCATGCTGAGGCGGACGTTCAACTCGACCACCGGCTTGAGTGCGAGCAAGCCATCCGGCCTGCGGTGGACCATCGCATCGACACAGAGCGGCCCGACATAGCCGGGAAGCAGGGCGGGGAGGGCGGATGGGATTTTCTCGCCGTACCACTCCATCACCCGCTCGCGGCGAAAGAGAAACTCCGCGAGTTCCGGCGAAAGCCGGCTGCCCCACTTCGGGCCGACCCGGATGCCGAGGAATCGGCCGGCGGCGTCGTTCTCGAGATGAGTCAGGCCTAACAACTCGACGGCGGCGCCGGGCTTCATTTCGTAGAGCGCCGAGAAGTCGAGCACGCGGTCGAGCCACGGCTCGACGACCACGCCGCCGTGGGCCGCGAGCGTGTTGTCGATCCAGCCGCGGGTCTTGCGCGGATCGTTCGCGGCGTTCACGCGCAGGTGGCCTTTTCCGGCGCAGGAAAACGGCGCCTTCAGCAGGGCCTCGCCCGTCGCCAGGTGCCGCGCGATGTCCGTCAGCGCCGCTTCGGCGTCGAGATGGAGCGCTCCCGTCTCCGGTGAGCGGCCGAGCATCTTCTCGAGTTCCAAGCCGATCGATTTCGAGAGCCAGTGATGCGGCAGTGGCTCGCGCCATGGCTGCGCGCTGTTCTGATAGACATCGGGCGCACATGGCCGGAAAACCTCCACCGCGTCCGGCGACCACGCCCACGGCCGCAGGCCGCCCAGCTTCCTGCCGGCAGGCGGCGCGCCGACGAAAATCTCGGGCAGCTCGAAGCCGGCGCGCTTCAATCGCGAGAGATGCTCCACCGACGGCTCGCGGCGAAGCAGGGCCGCGTCGTCGCGGCGGCAGCAACCGAGGATCAGCGGCTCGAGATCGAGTTCCAGCGCCAGCTCGGTTTTGTCCGGCTGCCACGGCCGGCCGCGCGCGGCGGAGCGGGCGTGCGATTCCGCGTTCGGATTGAACCAATGCACCACCGGCGTGCGGCCGCGCGAGTGCTCGCACACCTCGAGGTGACGAATGAAATTCTCGTCCAGCCCCGCGAGCCGGCGGCTTTCCGCATTGAACGGCGCGAGCCCCTTCGCCCGCGCCGGGCTGAGCGGAAAAGACAGGTGCCGACGGAATGCCTGCCAATCGTCCTCGCTCGGATCTTTCCAGCGGCGGAACCACTTGAGCCCGTGGCCGACGTGGCCGATCTCGTCGAGGTGGATCTTTTCGAGCACGGCGGCCGTCGCCGCGTCGCCCGCCTGCCGGAAGAGCGCGGCGTAGTGTTTCGAGAAATCGAGGTTCGCCTGCTCGAAGGTCAGGTTCAGCCGCGTGACGAAATCCAGCGGTGTTTCCATCGGCGCGACCAGCCGCCAGAAGTGGTCGTTCACCGGCAGTTCGCCGAACGCGATCCCGCACTCGCGGATCCGCCGCACATACATCAGCGCGTGCGCCTGCTCCTCGCGCATCGCCTCGTAAACGCCCGCCCGATATTCCGCGGGTGCGTCCGGGAACCGCAGCAGCACCAGCGCCATCAGCTCGGCGGCGAGCAGCTCGTGGTTCGCGAGAAAGTGCAGCAACACGCCGCGTTCGCGGTCATCGTCCAGCCGGTGGATGCCGGGAAAATCGACGCGCACGCCATCGACGCGGATCCGCAGTTCATCCGGCCGGCCCGGGGCGTCGGGCAGCGCGATCGCGGGTCCGCGGGCAAGGTCCGAAACCTCCGCCGGACCGAGGCGCAGCTTTTCCGCGAGGTTGTCCGCGAACAACACCCGCTCGGCCACATCCCGCATCTCGGTCACGCCGCCAAGGATGGCGCGGATCTTCCGATGCGCACGACTTGATTGCGCCGCGCCGCCCGCCGATGCTGCCGCGGATGAAGATCTCGATCGTCGGGGCGGGAAAAGTCGGCATGGCCGTCGCCTTCAATCTCGTCCTCCGAGGACTGGCGCGCGAACTGGTGCTCTGTTCCCGGGACGTGGAGCGGGCCCGCGGCGAGGCGCTCGATCTCGATCACGCCCAAGCCCTGCTGCCGACCCAAGCGGTAATCCGCGCCGGCGGTATCGGGGAAACCCGCGGGTCGGATCTACTCATCTTCTGCGCCTCGGTTCCGCTCGATCCGGCCGAGTCCTCGCGACTGCTACTCGGGCCGGGAAACGTCCGCCTGCTCGAGGAACTGCTGCCGCCGCTGCTCGAGGTTTCGCCGGAGGCGCTCGTCCTGCTCGTCAGCAACCCGGTGGATGTGCTCACCTGGCACGCGCTGCGCATCACCGGGCTGCCGCCGTCGCGGGTTTTCGGCACCGGCACACTGCTCGATTCCATCCGCTTCCGGCTCGCGCTGTCCCACGCCACCGGCATTCATCCGGACGACCTGCGCGCCTACGTTCTCGGTGAGCACGGCGAGAGCCAGTTTCCCGCGATGTCGATGGCCGCGGCCGGCGCGGAGAAGATCGACGACACCCCGGCGGTGCGGGAAATGTTCCAGGATGTCATCCATGCCGGGATCGACATCTTTCACATGAAAGGCCACACGAGTTATGGCATCGCCGCCGCCACGACGGCGATCGTGGAAAGCATCGCGCTCGACGAGAAGCGGACGATGCCGCTCAGCGTGCGGATCGATGGGTTTTGCGCCGTGCGCTATGTTTGCCTCAGCGTGCCGGTCGTGATTGGCCGCGCCGGCGTGTTGCGCGTGCTGCAGCCATGCTTGGACGACTCGGAGGTTGCGCAATTCCGGAAGTCCGCGGAGCTGGTGCGGAGGACGATCGAGAGCGCTGCTTCTTGAACCGCAGATTGACGCGGATTTGAAGAAGCGGGGAGAACCCGGGTTCAATCTCCGTCAGGGTTGATCCGCCAGCGCGTCCAAGCCCGGCATCGGGAATCTCGGGTCGGGCGTCCGCGCGCCGTTCATCGTTTCGACCATCCGCTCGACACGCTCCGGGTGCTCGGCGGCGAGATTGTTTTTTTCCGCGATGTCCTGCGATAGATCGTATAACTCCGGCTCGCCGAAGTTCCCGGGTTCGAGCCCGTATTGCACGAGTTTCCAGTTTCCCTCTCGAAGCGCGCGTCGGCCTCCGCGTTCGTGGAATTCCCAATACAGGAAATCGTGCGTCTCCTGCTCGCCTTTGCCCGTGAGCGTCGGCGCGTAGGAGATGCCGTCGATGTCTCTCGGCGCTTCGATCCCCGCCAGTTCGCAGATCGTCGGCAGGAAATCCCAGAACGCGCTCGGATGATCTGTAACACGACCCGCGGGCGCTCCGCCCGGCCAGCGCGCGACGAGCGGCACGCGGATGCCGCCCTCATACAAGTCGCGCTTCCCACCGCGGAGCGGGTCGTTCGAGCCGAGCATTTCGTAGTGGTAGCCGCCCTCGATGTGCGAGCCGTTGTCGCTGCTGAAAAGGATGAGGGTGTTTTCGTCGAGTCCCTTCTCCTTCAGCTTCGCGATCAGCGCGCCCACCGCGTCGTCAATCCGCGAGACCATACCCGCATAGGTGGCCTTCACCTCCTTCACCGGCTTGTAGTGATATGTCTCCGGGAGCCAGGAAACTTCATCTTCGATGCCGCCCCGGACCTTTTCCAGCGAGTCCTCCGGCACGTCCAGCGACGCGTGCGGCACGGGATATGAAAGCACCAGGAAGAACGGCTCTTCTCCTCGGTTCCCGACGAATTCCAGCGCCTTCTTTGTGTAGAGGTCCACGTCGTAATGCGGTCCGCCGTAGAGCGTGTTGCCCTCCAGTTCGACGCGCTCCAAGTTTTCATAGACGAACTTCGGATGCCGGAAGTGCCCGTCCTTGTGCTGGGTCGTGCCGTAAAAGTAGTCGAATCCCTTTTGCTTCAGCGTCTCCGGCGTCTGCGTGTTGCCGGTGACGCAGGATTTCCCGATCAGCGCGGTGTCGTAGCCGGCGTTCTTCAACAAGGTCGCCACCGTCAGATCCTCCGGGTCCGGCCGCAGCTTGAACTCCCCGTTCGCGCGGATCCCGCCGTGCCCGGTGTGTCGCCCCGTCATCAGCGCGGATCGCGACGGCGCGCAAACCGTCGAGCCCGCGTAGTGGGAGGTGAAGCGCACGCCCTCCGCCGCCAGCCGGTCGAGGTTCGGCGTCTTGAAATGCTTCTGCCCGTAGCAGGAGAGGTCGCCGTAACCCAGATCGTCGGCCAAGATGAAGATCACATTCGGCGGCGCGGCGCGCGCGATCGGGACAAGGAAAAGAAGTGCCAGCAGAATTCTCATGGTCGCCATCCTACGGAACCACCCGCCGGCGGATGACCAAAAAATGATCACACGAACGGAGGACCACCCGCACTTCCGCATCAGTCCAACACTTTCAGGACGTCGCACCGCACGAAGATCATCAGCTTGCGGTTCGTATCCGGCTGTCCGTCTTCAGCCTTCGGCGAGATCGCTGCGATCATCAGGGGCTTTCCCGCGAGAAGCGTGACGGAGGTCTCGACATTCACCGAGTAAAGCGCGGGCATCCGGACGGACGCATCTCCCAAGGAATCCTTCCATTCCGCCCAAGTTTCGTTCTTCACGTGGTGAACGGATTCACACTCGATCCGTAGGTCGACGACTTGACCGGTGGGATCGACAACCGGCTCCAGCCGCATCGTCGAGCCGAGTTCCCGCATGTCGAAATCCATCGGGTGGGGGCGGCCGGTGCGGGTTGCCTCAGCGCTCTCCTCGTCGGCAGCGCTTGTCGGTTCTCCCGGCCGCGCGTACTCCGTCGGGTAGACGAGTTCCAATCCGGTGCGGGCTTGGATCACTTGGTTGCTACGGCCGGTGCACAACAAGGTTTCCACGACCTCCGCCAGGTCTTCTTCAACCAGCGACTGCACCTCCGCCCGCAGATCCGCGTCGTGGCCCGAGGTGGCGAGCGCTTCGCGGAGATGGTGAAGGTCGCTACAGCTCCCGGGCGTTCGAACCCCTGGGGCCTCGCGGCTGGGTTCTCATCCCGCCATCGGCTCTCCGTTCCGGCGGAGCATCTTGGAAACCGCAATCGGCAATCCGCAATCGCCAATCGAAAATGGTCGGGCTGGCGGGATTCGAACCCACGACCCCTACACCCCCAGTGTAGTGCGCTACCAGACTGCGCTACAGCCCGTCGTTTTCGGCGGGGCGCGACTGAACCAGCGCAAATGCGGGTTGGCAAGCCCGGAAAATCATGAGATGGGCGGCGCATGAAGCGCGTCAGGACGGCGATCGTGGGTGCGAGCGGCTACACCGGCATGGAATTGCTGCGGTTGTTGCTCGCGCATCCGCAGGTGGAGCTGGTGGCGGCGACGTCCCGTCAGGAAGCGGGCCGACAGATCGGCGAGGTTTTCCCGCGCTTTCGCGGCCTGCCCGGGGCGGAGCTGGCGTTCATCGAGCCGGAGCCGGAAAAAATCGCGGCCACCGGGGCTGAGGCGGCGTTTCTCGCGCTGCCACACGGCGTGGCGGCGGAGATCGCGACGGCGCTGCTGGCCAAGGGTCTGCGGGTCATCGACCTGAGCGCGGATTTCCGGCTGCGGGACGCGGAGGTCTACCGCGAGTTCTACGGCCATGAGCATCCGGCGCCGGACTTGCTGGCGGAGGCGGTTTACGGGCTGCCGGAAGTGCGGAGCGAGACGATCCGCGGGGCGCGCTTGGTGGCCTCGCCCGGTTGTTATCCCACCAGCATCATCCTGCCGCTGCTGCCGCTGCTGCGGAAAAATCTCGTCGTGCCAGACACCATCGTCGCGAACTCCATGAGCGGCGTGAGCGGCGCGGGAAAAAAGGCGGACGTCTCCCTGTTGTTCTGCGAGTGCAACGAGAGCGCCCGCGCGTACGGCGTGCCGAAACACCGGCACCTTTCCGAGATCGAGCAGGAACTGGCGATCGCCGCGGGGGAAAGGGTGACCATCACCTTCATCCCGCACCTGATTCCGGTGAATGCCGGCATCGTGACGACCACCACGGCGAAGCTGCGTGACGGCATCGATCCGGATGCGGTGGGCGCGGCGCTCGAGGAAGCCTACGCCAATGCGCCCTTCGTCCGACTGCTCGGCCGCGGCGGCTGCGCGGATACGAAACATGTGACGCGCACCAACTTCATCGACATCGGCTGGCAGCACGACTCGCGGACCGGCCGGGTGCTGTTGATGAGCGCCGAGGACAACCTCGGCAAGGGCGCGGGCGGCCAGGCGGTGCAGAGTTTCAACCTGATGTTCGGTCTTCCGGAGATTGCCGGGTTGCAAAACGGCTGAGGCTTCCTCACGCTGGCCCGGTTTTTTGCGGAGCGATTCCCCATGGACTTTCCCATCACACGCATCAAGGGCGGCGTCGGCGCTCCCCAGGGCTTTCTCACCAGTGCGGTGAGTTGTGGCATCAAGAATCCGGAGGCCGCGCGCCTGGACCTGGCGTTGATCCACTCGGAGCGTCCCTGTGCGTCCGCGGGCACCTTCACCACCAACCGGGTGAAAGCCGCGCCCGTGCGTGTGTCCCAAGCGAACCTGCGCAAGGGCGACCTCCGCGCGATCGTGGCGAATTCCGGCAACGCGAATGCCTGCACCGGCGTCCAGGGCATCCACGACGCCAACGCGATGTGCGCGGCCGTGGCCAAGCCGCTCGGCCTGAAGCGCACCGAAATCGGCGTCTGCTCGACCGGCGTGATCGGGCTGCCGCTGCCGATGATGCGAATCTCGCCGAAGTTTCCCGAGCTGGTCGAAAAACTCGGCCCGAAGAACGGCGCGGACGTCGCCGCGGCGATCATCACCAGCGACACGCATCCCAAGGAAATTGCGATCTCGTTCGACCTCGGCGAGCACCGCGTCCGCATCGGCGGATGTGTGAAAGGCGCCGGCATGATATCTCCCAGCATGGCGACCATGCTGTGCTTCATCACCACCGACGCCAACCTTTCCAGCGATTCGCTGCGCAAGGGTGTCCTCGAATGCGTCGAGGAAAGCTTCAACCGCATCACCATCGATGGCGACATGAGCACCAACGACACGGTGCTGGTGCTGGCGAACGGCGCGTCCGGCATGCCGGCGATCCGGCGGAACAGCCCGGCGTGCCGGCAGTTCCGCCAGGCGCTGAAATGGGTGATGCTCGAGCTGGCGAAGGCAATCGTCCGCGACGGCGAGCGCGTGACGAAATTCGTCACTGTCCGCGTCGAGGGCGCGAAGACCTATCTCGACGCGAAGAAGGTCGCCGAGGCCGTCTGCAAGTCCGCGCTCGTGAAGTCCTCCTGGAACGGCGGCGATCCGAATTGGGGCCGCATCATCCACGCCGTCGGCTACTCGCGAGCCCGGATCCGCGAGGAGTTGATCGACATCCACATTGGCGGAAAAGCGGCCTGCCTCGGCGGCCTGCAGGCGGACACGCCGATGGACGAATTGCGGGCGATGGTGGCGAAGCCGGAGTTCGAGATCGTCATTTCCCTCAACCAAGGCAGCGCGGACTACACGATGTATTCGAGCGACCTCTCGCCGGAATACATCGATTTCAACCGCTCCGAGTACGCTTACTGGAAACAGGCGCGGAAGGACGGGCTGGTGTGAACTCCGGGCGGATTTCCGCCGGGTTTTCGCATTCGCCCCGCGGGAAGTCCGCGCTATGACTGAAGCAGCGGCCGGTCGGGTCCCGCCGCGAATTTTCCACGATGCGACGCAAGCGGCCGAAGCTGGCTTGGCTCGCCATCCCGCTCCTCGCGCTCGGATGGCTGGTGTGGCTTGCGCTGCCGCGGCAGGTCGCGCCGGCGCGGGTGGCCGGTGCGGAGGAGACGCGCGCTGCGGTTTCCGCGGGTTCCGCGGAGCCTTGGATTATCCGGGATTCCGCTTCCGGCGAAACGCTGCGCCTCGCGATGGACCAAGCCGCCGTGCGCGACGCCGACGGCAAGGAATCGCTCGTGGCGCTCGATCCACCCGCCACGCCGAAGACTCTGCGGTTCCGCCTCGCGCGCTTGGAGAAACACGGAGCCGTATTTCCGGTGGCGTATGTCGAGGGCATGGAGCGCTCGGTCGTCTCGCGCCGGGTCGTCACGCCCGACCTGCGGGTGAAGCTGCCCGCCGGGCGCGCGGATCGGATTGCCGCGGCGAACGGCCTGCGCGTGAAAGACCGGCCCGCGCATGCGCCGGAATGGGCGATTCTTTCCGCGGTGGATGCCTTGGCCGCGCTCGAGGCGGTGCCAGCGGTGCGAAACGCCGACGGAGTGGAATCCGCCGACGTGCTGCTCGCGGCGCAGCGGTTTCCGCGCGCGATGCCAAACGACCCGCTGGTCGGCCAGCAGTGGCATCTCAAGCGCTCCGGGACCGCCGCCGCCGGAACCGACCTGAACGTCGAGACCGCCTGGAATTTTCCGAACGCCGGCACCCGCGGCTCGGGCGTGCGCATCGGCGTCGTGGACGACGGCCTGCAGCTCAATCATCCGGACCTATCGCCGAACGTCGACACCACGCTCGACTGGGACTGGAACGGCAACGATGCCGATCCCTCCCCTGGGGTCGGCGACAATCACGGCACGGCCACCGCGGGGATCGCCGCGGCGCGCGGAAACAACTTCGTCGGCGTGAGCGGCACGGCGCCCATGGCCACGCTCGTGGGCCTGCGGTTGATCGCCGCCTCCACCACCGACGCTCAGGAGGCCGAGGCGATGGCCCACCGCAACGACGCCATCCACATCAAGAGCAACAGCTGGGGACCGTCCGACAACGGCGGCGTCCTCGAGGCGGCCGGCCCGCTGACCCGCGCGGCATTCCGGAACGCCGTGGACACCGGGCGTTCTGGACGCGGCACGATTTTCGTCTGGGCCGCGGGCAACGGCGCCGGCGAGGGCGACAACTCGAACTACGACGGCTTCGCCAATCTTCCGGAAACCATCGCCGTGGGTGCGATCGACAGCCTCGGCCGCCGCGCCGCCTACAGCGAGCCGGGAGCGAACCTCGTGGTCTGCGCCCCGTCGAGCGGCGACTCCCCGGCCTTGAAAATCACCACCACCGACCGCACCAGCGGCGATGGCTACAACGCCACGACCTCGGCGAACGGCGGCGACTACACCAGCACCTTCACCGGCACGTCCGCGGCCGCTCCGGCAGTGGCCGGCGTCGTGGCCATGATGCTCGAGAAGAACCCGCAGCTCGGCTGGCGGGACGTGCAGGAAATCCTGATCCGCAGCGCCTCCCGCTTCCAACCGGCCAGCGCGGGCTGGGCTGAAAACAGCGGCGGGCTTTTCTTTCACCACGACTTCGGGGGCGGGCTCGCCAACGCCACGGCCGCCGTCAATCTGGCCGGCTCGTGGACGAACCTCGGGCCCCGGCAATCCGCCGTCCGCGCCCACGAGGACCTCCACCTCGCCATCCCGCGCAACAGCGCCACGGGCATCACCCGCTCGTTCGATTTCTCCGGCACGGATCTGCGCGTGGAGCATGTGGCGGTGACGGTGGACCTGCCGCATCCGAATCGCGGGAACCTCGCGATCACGCTCACATCGCCGTCCGGAATGACGAGCCGGCTCGCGGAGACGCACACTGGCAGCAGCGGCGGATACGTCGGCTGGACCTTCGGCTCGGTCCGCCACTGGGGCGAACATTCGTCCGGGATCTGGACGCTCCACATCGCGGACCTCGGCAGCGGCTCGATCTCCGTCGGGACGCTCGGCTCCGCGGAGATCGAATTGTCCGGCGCCACGTCTTCGCCGGTGAACCCCCGGCCGGTCGTCTCCATCGTCCACCCGCTTGCCGGGAAAAGCCACACGCCCGCGGCGCCGGTCACGGTGGAGGTGGTGGCGGACGATCTCGATATTTCCGGAACCGAAGGCCAGATCGAGCAAGTCGAGTTGTTGCTGAACGGTGCGATCGTCGCCGTGGGTGACGCGCCGCCTTTTTTGTTTTCGGTCTCGCCGGGCGCCGGCAGCCACACGCTGGTGGCACGGGCCACGGACTCGGAGGGAGCGGTCGGGACCTCAATGGCGGTGGATTTCTTCGTCGGAAACCAAGCGCCGCAGGTGGTTTCGGCCGCCTTGTCGCCGGAGTCGCCGGTTTTCGATGACCTGCCGCTCGAGGTGTCGGAGGTCGTGGCGGAAGATCCTGAAGAGGATGAAATCGAATTGGCCTATCTCTGGCAGTTCAGCGCGGACGGCCAATCGTGGGTCGACGAGCCTTCGCAGACATCGGCGACGCTGCCACCTGTCCCGGGCAGCGCCGGGAAGCTGTGGCGCTGCCGGATCACGCCCGCGGACGCGAGCGGGACCGGCGAAGCGTTTTTCACGGCTGCCGTGAACGTCGTGCGGCGTCCACCGGAGAGCGTCCCGGCGGGCGCGCCATTTGCGTACGAGAGCGGCTTGGTCCTGCGCCGCGCCGGCACGGGACCCCGGCGGCAGGTGATCCTCCACGAGTTCAGCCACGGCCCGGCCGGCGGAACCTCGCAATGGCTGGAGATCCTCGCCTTGAAGACCGGAAACCTCGGGGGGTGGTCGGTCGCGGACGCGGCGGGCAACATGCTGACTTTCGCGGACGCGCCGCTGTGGCAGGAGATTTCCGCCGGCACGCTGATTGTGGTTTACCGCGGAGATTCGCCGAAAGATCCGCTCCTGCCCGCGGATGACGGCGACCCGTCCGACGGCCGGATCGTCGTCTCGTCCGCGGACGCGGCGCTTTTTTCCGGGGCCGGGACGTGGCTGGATCTACCGTATGCGGGAGGCGCGCTGGCGCTTCTCGATTCCACGGCCGAGGAAGTGCACCGGCTGAGTTATGGAGGGAATGCGACGGGCCGGCCCGCCCTCGGCGCTCTCGGCGACGGGATGTCCGCCGCCTTCACCGGCGATTCGGACGAGTCGGCGGATGCCGCCGCGTCCTGGCGGGTCCACTCGTCGCACGTCTCGCGGCGCGGCACGAAGGCCGCGGGCGATCCTTTCATCTCGGAATACGTCGAAGGCTCCGGCGACAACAAGGCACTGGAGATTTTCAACCCCGGGGCGGTGCCGGTGGATCTCGGCGCGCTCGGTTATCGCATCGATATCCATGTCAACGGCGCGACCTCCGCGCAATGGATTGTCAGTCTGTCGGGCGTCCTCGCCCCCGGGGGAACGCACGTGGTCAAACACCCGAACGCGAGCGCCGGGATCACCGCCCAGCAAGCGAGTTCCTCGCTCAGCTTCGACGGCAATGATGCCATCGTCCTGCGGAGCGGAAGCACCTTGCTCGACCGCATCGGCCGCGTCGGCCAGAACCCCGGAGCGGCTTGGACCGCGAACGGGGTGAGCACGCTGAACCAGACGCTGCGCCGCAAGCCATCCGTCGTCACGGGAGATCCGAACCTGTCCGCGCCGTTCGATCCCTCGCTCGAGTGGAACGCCTTTCCGCAGGACGACTTCAGCGGACTTGGCAGCCATGGCACCGGACCGGCGGCGGAGCTGACGCTGGTGGTCGACCCGCCGGCGGTCATGGAAAACGCGGGCGGTGGAGCCGCCACCGGCACGGTGTCCCTACCGTCCGCCGCGGGGGTGCCGATCGCCGTGACTCTCGCCTCCTCGCTGCCGGAGCGAGTCGGCGTGCCGGTGCAGGTCGAGATCCCGGCGGGGGAACTGGTCGCGAACTTCGCGGTCGATACTTTCGACAACACGTTCGTCGACGGGGATGCGATCGCGGTGATCGAAGCCGCCGCGGCCGGGTATGGCGCGGCGGTATTCGAAGTCACCGTCGTCGACGACGAACACCCGGACGAAGGGGTGAGCCCCGGGAAGGCGAATGGTCCCGCCAACGCGGCCATGGTCGGCCATCTCCGCGACGGAACGTATGCGGGACCCGCCTTGTTCCGCCTCGGCAATGGAAGCGTCTTGCCCGATGGCCTGGAGCTCGACGAGATGAGCGGCCGCATTGCGGGCGTTCCGCTGACTCCGGCCGACGCCGTCCCCATCGAGATCGAGCGCTACAACGGCCTTGGCGAATCGGTTTCCCTGTCCTTCGTTCTCGCCGTGAGTCCCGGTGGATTCGACACGTGGATCGGCGGGTTCTCAGGCATTTCCGAAACCTCCGCGACGGCGGATCCGGATCGCGACGGGTTGGCGAACTTGCTGGAGCACGCGCTCGGCGGCCATCCCGGGCATCGCGATGCGGCGGACCTGCTGGCGTGGGAGAGGTCGGAAAGCGGCATCGCGATCGTGTACCGGCGGTCGAAGACGGCCGCCGGCACCGGCCTGTCCGCCGAGTGGTCGCCGGCACCGGGCGTGGCGGTGTGGCGGACGGAAGGAATCGTCGATGAGCGGATCGAGGATGCTCCGGATCACGAGATCCGGCGCGCGTTTCTCGCCCTCGAGGCGCAAGAGCCGAGGAAGTTCATGCGGCTCCGGGCCTTCACCGAGCCCTGAACGGCGGCGGTTTGCCGCGGCGGACCGGGCGCTCCCGGAGGAGTGCCGCAGCCCGCCGCGGACCATCCGCTAACCACGGGAATCCGATGCGCGGCCCGTCGGGCTTCCGCTCCGGCCGGGCCGTTCGCGCACGGGTTTTCCGCAGCCGTTCGCATGCCAGGAGTCTCTCAGGTTTCGCGGTATTTCATCTACGCGAAGCATATCAAGCCCGCCCGAGACTCGCGGCTTTTCATCCGCGAAGAGGAAAAGCGGGCTTGCGCTGGCCCTGTCGCCATGTGCGGAAACCGGGTCACTCGACCTGTGTGACCATCAACCGGACGAAAATCCTGTCCAGTCCCGGCGGCAGCGTGCCGGTGATGGAGGTGGCGTCTTCGGTTGTCGCGGCGATCGCCGTCCACGCGCCCGGCTCGAGCGTCTCTGAAACTTCGATCGTCCAGCGGACGCCGCCGTCGGCCGCGGCGTCCGCTCCTTTCGGAAAGCTGACGGTTCCGTTGGCCAGGATGCCGGGCGAGACATCGACCGCCGTCGGATCGAGCCCCAGCGCGTATTCGAGAAAGTTCGTGAGCCCGTCGCCTTCGAAATCGTCCTCCGGCGACTCGCCGCCGATGCCATGTGCCGCGGCCCACCCGCCAAATCCGCCGGCGGGAAACTCTCCGGGTTCGAAGTCGTCCGCATCCCTCGGCATGAGCTGGTAGCCGCCGCTGAACGGCGCCGCGCTCTGCGGGGCGAACTGGGAGAATATCCCGGTGAGGGTGGCGGGCATGGGCGGCTGCGGGTAAGCCGTGGAAGCCGCTTGCAGGCGGACCGCCAGCTCCCGCCCGCCAGCACCGAGCATCGGGATCGTCGAGTTCGGGATCCATGCGGCGGTGGATTCCGGATCCCGCGAAAGGTTTTCCACGCGGACCAAGAGCCCTTCATAATTCTCCGGATCCGCCAACAGCGCGGCCAGCGGAACGGTCAGCGCCTCCGGTTCCTCCGCCACGCCGAGCGGAACCACATCCTCGGGCCGCTCGAAGACGATCTCGGTGAGGCCGCGGAAGGTCGTCACCGTGCCGGCGATCGCCACGACCTGGCCGCGCTGGAGATCCGGTTGCTGATCGAAGGAAAACCCGTTGATGCCGCCGGTCCCGTCCTGGATGAAGGCGCTGGTTTGGCCGACGTTGAAGTTTCCCATGGTGACGACGCCTCGGACAGCCACCCGCTTGCCGGCATCGGGAGCGACGCCGTTCGACTGCACGTCGCGCAAGCTCCCGATGGGCACGATCACCCGCAGGGCCGGTGGTGCCGCGATCGGAGCCGGCGGTTGGTCCGAGCCGCTCGTGGCGACCCCGACCGGGAAAATGCCGTCCGCCTCGGGTCCTGCCGGGTCGGGCGTCGACAGGCCGGCGATCGTGATGTCCAGGCTTTCACTCTCCGTCACCGCCATCGCCGAGACGGTGATCGTCTGCCCGTCCACCGCCACGGATGCCCCGGCCGCCCCGACTCCCGCGAGCGTGATGTTTCCGGTCCCCGGTGTGCCGAGCGCGGAAGGAACATCGAAGGTCGCCGAAGTCAGCGTCACTCCCGGAGCGTTGGCCGCGAGCGTGAGGGTCAGGGACTGCCCGGACTCGCCCGGGCCGAAGATGTCGGTCCCGCCGAACGGGCTGCCGGCGGTCGCGTTCGTCAAGGTCGCCACACCGTTCCCTCGGGTCGCGTCGAGCCCGCGGAGGATTGCGATGAACGCGCCGTTGGTGCCGTTGTTCGGCTGGCCGAAGAGGCCGAGGATATCTTCTCCGGCGATGGCGTTCGCGCCTCCGAAGTCGGCGATCGTCGCCGTCGGGTTGCTCGCGTAAACGCCGCGGTTCGACCCCGTGGTCCCGGAGCCGATGAGCTTGGTTCCTCCGAAGTCATGGAAATATGCGCCGGGGGATCCCGCGCCCAGCGCGTGGATCCCGCCTTCCACGCCGGCGGCCGGACTTCCCGCCGCTTTGATCATCACCAGTTCGGTTCCGGCGATGTTGAAGGCCTGGCCGGCCAGATCCGTGAAGCGGGCCTCGTCGGCCAGCCCCACCGCGAGCTGATAAGGCGAATCGTCGTCCAAGCTGGTGTCCGGACTTTCCGCCGCGGTGGAAACCACCACGAGGGTGCCGACGGGCACCGCGGCCCAGAGTTCATGCTGCGTGAACTCGAACTTCCCGCCGTTGTCGCCGCCCATATTGCTGCTGAAGTCCTTCAAGATCATGCCGCGCATGTCCACGGTGGTACCGGGAATCCCGTCGCCCGTGACCAGCAGTTCGACGAGATCGGTCGCGGCATTGTAAAACTTGTTGATCACCACCGGGGGCACGCTTGTCGAAAACGCCCAGGTCCCGCTCCCGCTGATCCCGGCGAAAGGAAACCCGGCCGGATCCACGAATGCGCCGGCATCGATCTCGACATGATAACTGCCGCCGATGTCCAGGACGCCGCTCAGGGCGATGGTCACGGCGGCTCCGTCCACCGCCACCGCTTCGGAACCCGCCGCGATCGTTTCCACCGCTTCGCCGGCGCTGTCACGGACGATGATGCTTCCGTCCCCGGGCGCGACGGCTTCGGTGAAAACGATCCGCAGCCAGCCGGAAACCGGCGCGTGCGAGGCGCCGTCTCCCGGCATCAGCGAGACGACGGCCGGCGGCGTGGAGTCGGTGGTGAAGGCGGATGTCTCCGGACTTCCAAAGGCGTCCGACGGATGACCTTCCTCATCCTCGAAAGTCCCCGCCGGCACCTCGATGTAATAGGTCTTGCCGCGCTCGAGCGTGCCGCCGCTCAGGAGCATGATGGAATTCGAGTCCGCAAACAGAAGGACATCGACGAAGTTCGCGGTGACATCGAAACTCCGGACGATCCCGTTCGACGCGGCGTCGCGGAGATGGATCATCCCGTCTCCGCCCGGAACGATGTTTTCGGAAAAGGTAAGGATGATCTCCTGGTCGAGCGGGATCTCGGCCGCGCCGTGGGCCGGGTTCATCGAGACCACCGTCGGGCCCGGCGTTTCAGGATCGGCCGGGCCGAAGATTCCTGCCACCACCATTCCGCCGAGCCCGCTGTGGTTGGCGAGCCGCCAGGTGCCGCTGGCGCTCTCCGCACCATAGCCGTAAATGCGGAAGGTCACCGACTCGTTCCGGATCGTCGGAAATCCAGTGAGGCCGAGGACCTGCTCCCGGGTCGTCGTATCGTCCGGGACGCCGACCGGGGGCGTGAGGTCTTCGGTGAATCCATCCAGGCTGCTCCGGATCGTGAAAAACCGGACGCCCGTTCCCGACCTTCGCTCCGCGAAGGAGATCGTCTGGACGGTCGCCTCGGTCGCTTCGTCCGCCGTGATGCTGAACTCAAAGTAATCTCCGGCGTCGGGCTCCATTTCGCTCGTCCATCCGTTCGAGCTGATGGAATCGGCGCCCGAAGTCGCGCCGATTCCGCCGCCACGCGTGATCGCCGAGGCGGACAAGCCCTCCGCCGTCGTGGCCACCGGGTGAGCGGCCTGGCTTCCGGCCGCGCCCGCGAAATCCCATTTCGCGAATTCGGCCGCCGGCAACGCTCCGGCGGTCGCCCACAACAGGCACAGGCTCGCCAGAGTCCGACGCGCGGGGGAGAAGAGACGTGTCATTGCATTCATGGGAGTTTGTCGGGAGTGTGGGCACGAACTGCGCGATCGAGATGATTCAGCGGGCCTGGCGGACGCTCGAACGGGAGGCCTCGCAGTTTAGGAAACATGACTCGATCGCCGCAGCCGGGTTCTTGTGTCCCATTCGACAGCCGTCACCAAAGTAAAAAGCGGCTCCAAAAAGTTTTCCTTGAAATCCTGAAGTTTCGGAAGAAAGTGAAACGCATGAGCAGCCAAGCGGAGAAATTGCGTCGCGCACGCGAGGAGTTCGTCTCCCAGTGGGGTGCGCTGGGCACCCAGTGGGGGATTAATCGCACCATGGCCCAGATCCACGCGTTGTTGATGACCTCGCCGCAGCCGCTTTCCACCGACGAGGTGATGGAGGCGCTCGCGATCAGCCGCGGCAATGCCCACACGAACTTGAAAGAATTGGTGGCATGGGGGCTCGTTCGCGTGGTGGTCCGCAAGGGGGAGAGACGCGATTTTTTCGAGGCGGAGAAGGACGTTTGGCAGATTTTCACGATCGTCGCCCGGGAGCGGAAGCGGCGCGAGATCGAGCCCGCGCTGGCGGTGCTGCACCGCTGCGCCGAAGAGACGCAGGAGATCGACACGCCGGATGGCCGAGCTTTCCACGACCAAATGCGACAGCTCGAGGAGTTCGTCGGATTCGCCTCGAAAACCGCGGATCGCGTCGCTTCGATGAAGCACGGGTTCGCCATCCAGCTTGCGGCGAAGGTTTTGGGGTGAATCATTTTTCGTCTCGTATTTCGGAATTTATCGAAAACACAGAATAGCAATCCGCGGCCGCTCTAACCAAGAATTTCACATCTTCGGAGCTTTTTGTCTCCATGCGGGTGAATCTTCACGGGCCGCCAACTCAACGCGGAACATGCATCCTCCTGTCGTTGTCATCGGAGCCAATGGATTTCTAGGTCGCTATCTGACGCGCCACCTCGCCCGCCAAGGCCGGGAAGTGGTGGCCGTCGCCCGCAGCCGCGAGGGCTGGAGCGGCGACGGCATGTTCCTCGGGTGGGACGGCCGCACGCAGGGGCCTTGGTCACTGGCGCTGGAGGGCGCGGAGGCGGTGGTCAATCTCGCCGGGCGCAGCGTGAACTGCCGCTACCATGCGGAGAACCGCCGCCAAATCCTGGAATCGCGCGTCGAGTCGACGCGAGCGGTGGGCGAGGCGGTCGCCGCTTGCCGGGTCCCGCCGAAGGTCTGGCTCAACGCGAGCACGGCGACCTATTATCGGCATGCCGAGGATCGGCCGCAGGACGAATGGCTCGGCGAACGCGTGGCGGGATTTTCCTGTGACGTGGCGCAAGCGTGGGAGGATGCCTTCCATGGCGCGCCCGTGCCGGCGGCGACGCGGAAGGTGGCGCTGCGCACGGGCATGGTGCTCGCGAACGAGCCTGGCACCGTTTTCGACGTTTTGTGGAAGCTCGCGGCCCGCGGTCTCGGCGGCAAGATGGGCCGGGGGTCGCAGCGCGTGAGTTGGATCCACATGGAGGACTTCCTGCGCGCGGTGGAACTCGCCGTCGCCGAGCCATTTCTCGACGGCCCGGTGAACGTGACCGCGCCCGCTTTTCCGACGAACAAGGAGCTGATGGAAGTGTTCCGCGGGACGGTCGGCGCGCCGTTCGGACTGCCCGCGGCGAAGTGGATGCTGGAAATCGGCGCGCGCCTGATGCGGACCGAGACGGAGCTGGTCCTGAAAAGCCGCTGGGCCGATCCGCTGCGGCTGCGCGACGCCGGCTTCGCCTGGCGGTTTCCGGAGCTGGAGCTGGCGGTGGCGGACCTCGAGCGACGGCGGGGTCTCGACGGATTCTTCCGCCCTGCCGCCCCGCGGAGCCTTGGCGCTCGCGGCTGGCTGCCGGAGTTCCGCGGCGTCGGCGGCCGCTGAAACGGGCAGGCTTCGCTTCCGCTGTGGGTGGTCATTTCCGGATGTCAATCGATGATTGACCGGCCTCGCGCGCCTCGGCAAGTTGCCGCCCCGCCGCGCCCCGATGGTGCGGCGCGCCTTCCCATCGAACCACCAAAAGACGCTCCGCCATGGCCGCGAAGATCTACACCAACAAGGACGCCTCGCTCGCTCCGCTGAAGAAGAAAACCCTCGCCGTGATCGGCTTCGGCTCGCAGGGCCACGCCCACGCGCTCAACCTCAAGGACAGCGGCCTGAACGTCGTCATCGGGCTCTACAAGAAGTCGAAGTCCCGCGAAGTCGCCAAGAAACTCGGCTTCGAGGTGATGGACACCGCCGACGCGGTGAAAGCGGCGGACGTCATCTTCGTCGCGGTGCCGGACACCAAGATCGCCGAGGTTTACGAGAAGGACATCGCGCCCCACCTCACCAAGGGCAAAACGCTGCTCTTCTCCCACGGCTTCGCCGTCCACTTCAAGACCATCGAAGCGCCCAAGGACGTCAACGTCATCATGGTCGCGCCCAAAGGCCCGGGCCACACCGTCCGCAGCCAGTTCGTCGACGGCAAGGGCGTGCCCGGCCTGATCGCCGTGCACAACGACGCGACCGGCAAGGCCAAGCAGATCGCCCTCGCCTGGGCGCGCGGCGTCGGTTGCACGCGTGCCGGCGTTTTCGAAACGAACTTCCGCGAGGAAACCGTCACTGACCTCTTCGGCGAACAGTGCGTCCTCTGCGGCGGCGCCTCCGCGCTCGTGAAAGCCGGCTTCGAGACGCTCGTCGAGGCGGGCTACCAGCCGGAAATGGCCTACTTCGAGTGCCTCCACGAGCTGAAGCTCATCGTCGACCTCATGAACGAAGCCGGCATCGCCGGCATGCGCTTCTCGATTTCCGAAACCGCCGAGTGGGGCGACGTCACCGTCGGCCCGAAGATCATCGACGCCTCCGTCAAGAAGCGGATGCAGAAGCAGCTCAAGGACATCGAGAACGGCAAGTTCGCCAAGGAGTGGATCAAGGAAGCCACCAGTGGCGGCAAGAAATTCAACGAGATCCGCAAGGCCGAGGCCGCCCACCCGATCGAAAAGACCGGCGAGCGCCTCCGCTCCACCATGAGCTGGATCAAGCAGAAGAAACTCAAGAAAGGCGCGGCCCAGGCCAGCTACGTTTCTTCCTCGAAGTAACCTCCGGTTCGCGCCGGACGAGCCAGCGCCCGCTCCATTTGGAGCGGGCGCTTTTTGTTTTCCCGAACCATGGAATCCCGGCCAGGCCGCTGCGACTCAGCGCAATTTCCCGGCGCGAATGCTTGCAATAGCCCGTTAGAGCCGGTAATCCCGGCCGACATTCCGAAAGCCCCATGACACACTCAGACGCAATCGCACCCAACGCCAAGCGGCTCCTATGGGCCGGCTTCACCGCCATCCTCGCCGCCGGGGTTGGATTCGGAGTTCGCGGCGGAATTTTCGCCAACTGGGCCCAAGAGTTCGGTTTCTCCGGTTCGCAACTTGGCGCGATCGGCGGCGCAGGATTCACCGGCTTCTGCTTTGGCATCATCATCGGGGGCGTGATCGTGGACAAGATCGGCTACGGCAAGCTCGTGTTGGCCGCGTTCCTGTTTCACATCATCTCGGCGTTTGTTACCATCGGAGCCACGCCCGGAATGGCCACGCCGGCCGCGTACCAGTTCCTCCTGTGGGGAACCTTCATCTTCGCTCTCGCCAATGGCACCCTTGAGGCGGTGGCGAACCCGTTGGTGGCGACATTGTTTCCCAAGGATCGCACGCATTACCTCAATATCCTCCACGCGAGCTGGCCGCTCGGCATGGTTTTCGGTGGCTTGATCGGCTGGACGCTTGGCAGCGGGGACAACGCCTGGCGTTGGCAGTATCAGCTTCTCCTCTACCTCGTGCCGACCGTGATCTACGGCCTGATGTTCTTGGGCCAGAAGTATCCGAAGTCTGAAGCTTCGGCCAAGGGTCTCAAGATCGGCGAGATGTTCAAGGACGTCGGTATCCTCAGCGGTGCGGTCGTTTGCTTCATGCTGTATCTTTTCACCAAAGGCACGCTCGAGCCCTTCTTTGAAACCCAGACTGCTCCGACTGTAATTGCCGCCATTGTCGGCATCGGCCTTCTTGCAGTCGTGGCATCGATCACCTCGTTCTCGATCGGCCACTGGCTGCTCTTCGTGCTCTTCATCGCGCATGCCTTGGTCGGTGCGGTTGAACTTGGTACCGACGGCTGGATCCAGAACATCACGGGAGCGATCCTTAACCCGACCCAAGGCAAGATTCTCTTTGTCTTCACGTCGCTTATCATGTTCGGGCTGCGTTTCTGTGCTCACTTCATCGAGAAGCGCATCGGTCTCAGTCCCGTCGGGCTGCTCTTTGTCTGCGCGCTGCTGGGCGTTCTCGGCCTGAATCTGGTCAGCGC
Source organism: uncultured Verrucomicrobiales bacterium (assembly GCA_965651855.1). Taxonomy (GTDB): domain Bacteria; phylum Verrucomicrobiota; class Verrucomicrobiia; order Verrucomicrobiales; family Akkermansiaceae; genus Luteolibacter. The sequence continues at coordinate 42,243 of CBFGTW010000002.1, read as the reverse complement.
CGTGAACACCTTTGGTGCCGCGCTGGGTGCATTGGCGGTCTACGCCGTTGCCAAGACCTTTTTCTGGCCGACGATGCTGGCCGTGGTCGGCGACCGTTTCCCCAGCACGGGTGCTGTCGCCATGAGCTTGATGGGTGGCGTAGGCATGATGTCCGCCGGTCTCATCGGCACCCCCGGCCTCGGCTACTTCAAGGATCGTCTGGCTGCCGAAGAACTCCGCGAGGAAAATCCGGCCCTTTTCGAGGAGTGGAAGAGCGGGGGAGAAGCCAGCAGATTCCTCGTTTTCGAATCGGTGCAGCCTATCGATCCGGTGCGACTCGAAGAGGCGAAGGCGTCGTACTCGGCCAAAAAGCTGGTGGACGAAGGCAAGGGCACCGCTTCCGAAAAGGAGTTGGCGGCGACACTGACGCCAGAACAGACGGCGGTCGTGGAGGCTGACATCCGCGGAAACCGGCGCACGCTGAAAGTCGACTCCATCATTCCCGCAACGATGGCGATTCTCTACTTGATTCTGATCATCTATTTCCGCTCGATCGGCGGCTACAAGCCGCTGACGGTGGAACAAGAAGAGCCTGTCAAAACCGTCGGGCACTGACGGTTCGACTGCTCCCAAAGGCGGCGCGTCTCCGGGCGTGCCGCCTTTTCTCTTGCGATGTCCGCTTCCCGGGGCTGGATTGGGGGCCGATGACGGGTGGTGGCTTTTTCGGGCGCTGGATGGTGGCGGTGGTCGCCGCCTTCTTCTGTCTCCTGCCCGTGGTCGCCTCCGCCCAAGGATCCGTGCGGGTCAATTTGGCGGACGGCTTCGACTTCCCCGTCGGAAAGCCCAATGCTGCTGGCTACTACAAGGCGCGCGGCTTGCGCCTCCGCTCGCCGCAGCACTTCGGCGAGGACTGGAACGGCCGCGGTGGCGGCGACAGCGACCTCGGCGATCCCGTCTACAGCATCGCCGACGGCATCGTCACCTTCGCCCACGACGTGCGCGCCGGGTGGGGGAACGTCGCGATCGTCCGCCACGCGTATCGCGATCCCGGAACCGGGCAGGTGAAATACATCGACGCCCTCTACGGCCACCTCCAGCGCATGTCGGTGCGCGTCGGCCAGACGGTGAAACGCGGCGAGCAGCTCGGAACCATCGGCAACAACCGCGGGATGTACTCCGCGCACTTGCATTTCGAGATCCGCCACAACATCCGCATTGGCATGCATCGCAGCAGCGTCCCGGCCACGCTCGATCACTGGGCGGATCCCGCCCAGTTCATCAACAAGCACCGCCGCTTGAACCGCGAGTTCCGTCCCGTGCCGGTGCCGACGGGCACCTACAAGGAATACGGCGGCTTCAAGGGGCTCTGAGAAAGCCGCCGGCTCTTGCATCGCCAGCCGTCGGCCGCTTGCATCGACGCGTGAGTGACTTGATCGAACCGGCCCGCCGGCTGGCGAATGCCCTGCGACGCTTGGAGTTTTCCCCGCCGGTGGCCTGTGTCTACCGCACGCTCGATTACGCCTGGCAGCCTCACGAGGAGTACCTCAGGCGCTACGGCAATGGCCGGAAGCGGGTGCTGTTCCTCGGGATGAACCCGGGGCCTTTTGGCATGGCGCAGACCGGCGTGCCGTTCGGTGAAGTGGCGGCCGTGCGGGACTGGATGGGAATCGATGCTCCCGTGGAGCGACCCTGTCCGGAGCATCCGAAGCGGCCGGTCGAGGGGCTCGCCTGCAAGCGTTCGGAAGTGAGCGGCAGGCGGTTGTGGGGCTTGTTCGCCGAGCGCTTCGGGACGCCCGAGGCGTTTTTCGCGGAGCACTTCGTCGCGAACTACTGCCCACTGGTGTGGATGGGGGAGAGTGGCGCGAACCTCACGCCGGACAAGCTTCGTGCGGTGGAGATGGCACCGGTGGAGGAGGCCTGCGACGCGCATCTGGCGGCGCTGGTCGATCGGCTCGACCCGGAGTTTCTCGTGGGAGTCGGTGGTTTCGCGGAAGAACGGCTCCGTCGGGTGGCGGGCGATCGCGGGACGGTGGGGCGCGTTCTCCATCCCTCGCCCGCGTCGCCGGCGGCAAACCGCGGCTGGGCCGAGGCGGCTGCCGGCCAACTGGTGGAACTCGGCGTCTGGGCGCGCTGAGTGGCCGGTCTCAATCGGCGAGGGTGGCCCGCAGGCGGTCGATCAAGGCGGCGTCTTCCTGCCGGCCGGCGTGCTCCAAGGCAGGCATGAGGTTGTTGAGGATCCGCATCAGGATCGTCCCGGGATCGGCGCTCTGGCGCAGGATCTTCCGCTGGGCGGAATCCAGGTCGCTCCCGCTCTCGAGCAGGGTGGACTGCAGGTGCCGGCGGCCGTGATCGAAGCAGTCCACGATGACCGGGTAGCCGTCCTCGTGGTAGCGGCAGAGGAAATGGCCCGGAAAGTTCACGCCCTCGACGTCGAGTTCCATCCGCCGCGCGACGAGGATGAATATCAGGCAGAGGCCGAGCGGGTTCGAGCGGCCTTCCGCGACGCACCAGGCGAGGTCCGAATTGCGCGGATCGTAGTAGTCCGCGCGGTTGCCTTCCAGGCGGTCGCCGTCGAAGAGAAAGCCGCGGAGTTCCGCCTCGGTCGACACGCCGGCATCGCCGGCTTCCTCGGCGAGCAGGTCGAGGGCATCGGAGAGCGGCTGGCGCAGGGTCACCCCGTCGTGGAGAAAATCGGAGAGCGCGCGCAGCAGTGCTTCGAAGGTGTCCCAGTCCTCCGCGAGCGCCTTGGCGCCGCCGGTCGGGACGATCCAGTCGCGCTCGAGCGCCGCGCGTCGGGCCGGGCGGAGCATCCCGGCGAGAATGGTCTTTTCCTTTTCGCTCAGGGGCTTGGGCCGCGTCGCGAGCCATTCGCTGAGATCTCCGCCGCAGAGTGCGAGTCGCTCCGCGACCTGTGCCCGCACCGCGGGCGTTTCATCATCGAGCAGACGCACGAGCGCGTCGAGTTCGCCGGGAGCGGGGGCCGCAGGCATCAACGGGCGGAGAGAAATCGGGGAAAAACAGAGGGATGGACGAATGGCCCCCCGGCGGGATGGTGCGCGATACTGGGTTCGAACCAGTGACCCCTACCGTGTCAAGGTAGTGCTCTACCACTGAGCTAACCGCGCATGGGAACCGGACCTGCCGTGGCAGGGCGGGCGAAACTAGGACCGCCGCGGCCCGGCATGCAACCCCTTTTTTTCGCGCTCCCGGGGGAAAAGGAAAGGGCGGGAGATCCGGAGATCCCCCGCCTTTCTTGGAGTCATCTCGAGCAACGCGAACAGTCGGTGGCCTCGGGGCGTGACGATGCTGTTTGCGGTGGTGGCTCAGGCCTTTTTGGCGGACTTCTTCGCGGCTTTCTTGGCAGCCTTCTTGGCGCCCTTCGGAGCCGGAGCGCTTTTGGCGACGGCCTTTTTGGCGGCTTTCTTCGCGGCCTTTTTCGCTACGGGCTTCTTGGCGGCCTTCTTGGCGGTTTTCTTGGCCGCCTTGCTGGCCGTGGCTTTCTTGGCGGGAGCGGCCTTTTTCGCGACCGTCTTCTTGGCGGCTTTCTTGGCCGTTTTCTTGGCGCTCTTCGCCACCTTCTTCGCCGCTTTCTTGGCCGTCACGGCCTTCTTGGCGGGAGCTTTTTTCGCCGCTTTCTTGGCCACCTTCTTGGCAGCGGCCTTTTTGGCCGGCGCCTTCTTGGCGACCTTCTTCACGGCTTTTTTCGCGGTCTTGGCCGCGGCCTTCTTCGCTGTCTTTTTTGCAGCCATGGCTTTGTGTTTTTGGAGTTCGCGTTCGATGCTGGTTTTCTCTTCCGGCGTCAAAGTGCCGGCGGAGAGGATTGCGAGGATGGCCGCACCGGACCGCCCTCCGAAAGCGTTGGTCAGGAAGTCATGGGTCGCCCGCTGGACGATCAACTCCTGGGAATATGCCGCTTGGTAAATGTGCGCCCGCCCTTGGCGCGAACGCTTCACCAGATTCTTCCGCTCCAGACTCTGCATCACGGACAAGACCGTGGTGTAGGCCCGCTCCCGCCCGTCCGGCAGCGATTCATGGACTTCCGCCACGGTGGACGGTCCTTCGTTCCAAAGCACCGTGAGGGCTTGCAATTCGAGATTGGATGGATGGGAAGGCCGTGCCATGCCGAGTGATTCCTCGCTGCGTGCGTCGAAGAAAAACCCTTATTTTGGATTTCCGTCAAGTTCAAAGACAGCGAAATCCAGGAAAAGTTAATGATTTTTCCGTTAGGACGGGGGCGGGTGGCACTATGCCCGTCGTAGTACGACGTTCATCGTGCGTCGTCCCCCGCGGGTTGCGCGGGGCGCTCGATCTCCGGGTCGAGCGCCGAGAGGGCTTTCCACAAGCCGGCTTCGGCCGGATGGCCGTGGAAGAGCACCTTGCCATCGGCCGAGACGAGCACCATGAGCGGGATGTCCTGGACGCGGAGTTCGGCGGCGAGTGGCGATTCGGTGCGATCTTCCAGCCACAGGCCCTCGGGCTGCGGCTTCAGGGTTTGAAGTATCTCCCGGGCTTCCTGGACGGCATCGGGGGACGGGCCGGGGAGAATGGTCGCGGTGAGGATCCCATGCTTGGCGAGGGCACGTGTGGTGGTCTGGAAGTCTTCGATGGTGGCGGCGGATTCCGGACTCCAGGGCGACCAGAAGTGGAGCAGGATGGCTTTGCGCCCGGCAAGTGCCGCGGAGAGTGGCGCGGGATCGCCCCCGGGGATCGGGACGAGGCGGATGGAGGCGAAGTCGAGGTTCACGTCGCGCATCGCTTCGCCCAGCCGGAGCTTTTCGATATGGGGGGCGAAGGCGGCACCTTGGCGGGGGCTGAGCCAGAAGGCCTCGGTGATATGCTTCTTGAAGGCTTCCTGGTCGCCCGCCTGGAGTGCCGCGAGGGCGCGGACATATTCGACCACGGCAAGCCAGTCCTCCCGCACGGCGAAGATCTCGGACTCCTCGATGCGGAAGCGGTCGCGGCGTTCCATGAACTCCGGCAGCATCGCGGCGATCGCCTCGTCCTCGCCGCGGTCCACGTGGAAAAGAAAGCGCGCTTCGAGGATTGCCTGGTCGCTGATGCCATACTGGCGGGCTGACTCGATGGCCTTGGCGAGCGCTTCGGCGGAATCGCGTTCCGAGAGCAGCGTCTCGAGCGCGGCCTCGCGCGGGTGGCGGTCGAGTTTCTCCGCTTCGTCCGCCGCGAGCGGGAGCATCAGGGCCGCGAGGCAGCAGATGAGGAAGGGCGGACGCATGACGGCGAAATAAAAGCGCCGCCGGAAAACCGATCGTCTTCCGGCGGCGTCGGATGAGAGAGAAATCAGCGGCTCGGGATCTGCAGGCGCTGGCCGAGCACGACCGTATCGTTGGTCATGCCGTTGGCGCGTTTGATGGCGTCGATCGTGACGTTGTACTGGCGGCTGAGGCCCCAGAGCGTGTCGCCTTTCACCACGGTGTGGACGGTGGACGGGCCGGCGACCGATTGCGCGGGATCCGGGTTCGGGCTGCCCGCGTAGCCGGCCGCGCCGGTGGGGTCTGCTGCGGTGGCGCCGGTTTCCTCGTAGGCGGCGGGCGTGTCGTAGACCGGGTTGGTGTCGTAGGGGGCGGTGGAGGCGTCGGCATAGCCGTAGTCAGCGGGGCCGTAGGGATTCGCCGTGGTGTCGTAATTCTCCGCGGTCTGCTGGTTGCCGCAGGAGGCGAGGGCGAGGGCGAGCGACGACGCGAGGAGTAGGCGCAGGGGAGTCATGGGTCTTCGTGTAACGGGTTGGCGTTCGGATGGAAAGGACGGAACATCGGGTCCGGGTCGCCATTCTGCAACGCCGGAAAGCCCGTCAGTCTTGCGCGGCGCGGAAGCGGAAGAACCCGGTGGCGGCCTCGTTCGTGTGGCGCGCCAGCTCGTCGAGCGTTTCGCCGCGGGATTCGGCGATGCGACGGGCGGTGTCGGCCACGTAGGCGGGTTCGTTGCGCTGGCCGCGGTGCGGTTCCGGCGCGAGGAAGGGTGCGTCGGTTTCCAGCATGAACGTGCCAGGCGCGCAGGCGGTGACGGTTTCCCGGACTTCCCGGGCGCTTTTGAAGGTGGCCACGCCGCCAAAGGAAACGAGCCCGCCGGCATCGATCACCCTCATGGCATTCGCCGCCGGGCCGATGAAGCAGTGGAACACGGCGCGCACGGAGCTACGGAAGTCCTCGTAGATCGCCAGCGCGTCCTCGAAGGAGTCGTGTCCGGCGCGGTCGCGGGTGTGGATGACGACATTCAGTTTCGCCTTCGCAGCCAGCTCGAAATGCCGCCGCAGGAAATCGCGTTGGCGTTTGCGGAAATCGTCTTCGTTCCAGCCCTCCGGAGCCGGGTGGAAATAATCCAGGCCCGTTTCGCCGATGGCGCACACCCGCGGGTCGTCGACGTGCGCCGCGAGCTGGTCCACCGCATCGTCCGGAGCTTCATGCACGTCGCACGGATGGATGCCGATGCAGGCGTGGACGGTGGGATGTTCCGCGATCCGGAGATTCGCATGAAGATCCTCGAGGCAGGTCGCGAGCGTGACGATGCGGGAAACGCCGGCGACTTCCGCGCGACGGATCAGTTCCGGAACGTCGTCCGCGGCGAATCGCGACGAGGCGAGATGGCAGTGCGAGTCGGTCAACATCGATGGGAAAACCTCAGCGGCGGATGGCGGCGGCGATGGCGTTGACTTTGGCGAAGTCCTTCACGCCGGGCTGCGATTCCGCGCCGGAGGCCACGTCGAGCGCCGCGGGTTTCACCGTCGTGGCGGCGAGGCCGGCGTTTTCCGCGACGATGCCGCCGGCGAGGATGATCGGCAGATCCGGATGCCGCTCGCGGAAATCCACCGCGACGTTCCAATCGAAGGTCTCGCCGGTCCCGCCGTAGACGCCAGGTGCGTGCGCGTCCAGCAGGATGCCAGTCGCGCCGAAATCCACCGCGCGCTCCAGATCGTCGCGCGTTTTCACACCGATCGCCTTGATGAAGGGAATGCCGGCGTCGCGCAGCGCTTCCGCGTCTTCCGGCGTTTCGTCGCCGTGGAGCTGGACGAGGTCGATCAAGCCGGACTCGAAGAGCCGCACGGGCAGCTCGCTGCTTTCGTTGACGAACACACCGACGCGCAGGATTTCGCCGGCGAGGTTCCGCAGCCACAGCGCTTCCGGCGCGGGCACGTGGCGCCTCGAGTGCGGCCAGAAGTTCACGCCGAGCGCGTCGATGTGCAGGGCCGCGAGCCGCTCGGCATCTTCCGGCCGCGTCACGCCGCAGATCTTCAGCGAAACATCGGCGGAGGAAAGAAAGCGCTCGAGCAGGTCCACGCGGCGAAACTAGCGTGAAAATCGCGGATGCAAACCCCGAAGGCGCGGCTCAGCCCTCCGCTCCGCCGAGCGCGACCAGCGCGACTCCCGGGACCGGCAGCTCGCGCCCGACCAGCAGGTCCTGGAGCAGGTTGTGCATCCACGGCCGGCTGGCGCGGACCGTCTCGACGATCATGACGTTCTCGCCGCCTTTCGCGACGATCCGGTAGCGGCCCACCTCGATCTTCACCGCTTCCGATTCGCCTTCGAGCACGAGTTCCGCGTAGATCGTGCGCTCGCGCGAGCGGATGCGCAGCTCGTCGAGCTTCGCGTAGCGGGTGATGCGCGAGGCGAGCAGGGACTTCGCCGCGGAGGAGGTGAGGCTGTCTTTGAGGCCGCCGAACATGGTCGGCGCATTCTGGACGCGAACCGGAGCTTTGCAACCACGCCGAGTTGGCACTTGGAACACGCGCCGCCCGGCCGTTTCCTTCCGCCGTGGACGCGATCCGAATCCGCGGCGCCAGGCAGCACAACCTCCGGAACATCGACGTCGAGATTCCGCGGGGAAAACTCGTCGTGATCACCGGGCCCAGCGGATCGGGGAAATCCTCGCTCGCCTTCCACACACTCTACGCCGAGGGCCAGCGGCGCTATGTGGAATCGCTCTCCGTCTACGCGCGGCAGTTCCTCGACCAGCTCGAAAAACCCGACGTCGATGCCATCGAGGGCCTCAGCCCGGCGATCGCCATCGAGCAGCGCGGCGGCGGGCTGAATCCGCGCTCGACCGTCGCCACCGCGACCGAAATCTACGATTACCTGCGCGTTCTGTGGGCGGCCGCCGGCGTGCCGCACGACCCGGAAACCGGCGAGCGACTCCAGCGGATGACGTCCGCGGACATCGTCGCCGCGCTCGCCGCTCGAACAGAAGGAACGAAGGTCGTCCTGCTCGCGCCGGTGCCGCGCGAGGAATTCGCGGAGCCGACGCGCCTGCTGGGCGATCTCCAGCGGCAGGGTTTCATCCGCGTGCGGGTGGACGGCGAGGTGCTCGAGATCGAGGAGGCGGCGAAAGCCTGGCCCGAGCGGCCGGCGGCGGTGGAGATCGTGGTGGACCGCTTTGTCATCCGGCCCGGTGTGGAGTCGCGGCTCGCGGATTCCGTGGAAACGGCCCTGCGGATCTGCGGCACGGAGGCCCGCGCGTCGGTGCAGGAGCCGGACGCGGACGCCTGGCGCGACGTTTCCTTCCAGACGTCCTACCGGAATCCGCGCACCGGTTTCGTGGTCGGCGAGCTTTCCCCGAAGCATTTCTCCTTCAACTCGCATCTCGGAGCGTGCTCGACCTGCGAAGGTCTCGGCACTGAAATGATCTGCGATCCGGGTCTGCTCATCGCGGATGAAAACGCGCCGCTGCTCGACGGCGGCTTGCGCGGTTGGTGGCCGGAGAAGTCGTCGCGCGCCGGGCAGGCGAAGCGCGAGACCGCGGCCGTCCTCCAGATGTTCGGTCTGCCCGAAAACGCCAGCGCCAACGAGCTGCCGGAGCCCGCGCGCGAGTTGCTCTTCCACGGCGGCACGATTGACACCGGTTGGCGCGTCGGCCGCGAGAAGAAGCCGCAGACGAAGGACTTCGAGGGCTTCGCGAACGAGGGCCTGCGGCGTTTCCGCGAGGCGAACTCCGAGCTGACGCGGCGGCGGCTTTCCCGCTTCCTGGCGCACCGGCCGTGTCACGTGTGCCACGGCAAGCGCCTCAAACCGGAATGGCTCGCGGTGAAAATCGAGGGCGCGTCCGGTCGCTGGCTCGGCATCCAGGATTTCTGTGGGCTCAGCATTTCCGCGGCCATGGAGTGGATCGACGGGCTCCGTCTCGATCCCGCCACCGCGGAAATCTGCCGTCGGCTCGCCGGCGACGTCCGCACGCGGCTCGCGTTTCTCGACGAGGTCGGGCTCGACTACCTCACGCTCGACCGCGCCAGCGGCACGCTCTCCGGCGGCGAGGCGCAGCGCATCCGGCTCGCCACCCAGCTCGGCGCGGGACTCGCCGGCGTGATCTACGTGCTCGATGAACCGAGCATCGGCCTCCACGCCGCCGACACCGAACGGCTCATCGGCGCGCTCACGCGGCTGCGCGATATTGGAAATACGGTGGTCGTCGTAGAACACGACGAGGAGATCATCCGCGCGGCGGACCACGTCATCGACATCGGTCCCGGCGCGGGAGCCGAGGGTGGGCTGCTGCTCGCCGCCGGTCCGCCGGACGCGCTCGAATCTCCGACCGGCCGGTGGCTTCGTGGCGAGATCGAACCGCTGCGACCGCAGCCGCCCGAGGGCTTGCCGCTCGGCCAGCTCGTCATCCGCGGCGCGCGCGAGCACAACTTGCGGAATATCGACGTGGCCATCCCGCTCGGCCGGCTCGTCTGCCTCAGCGGGCCGAGCGGCAGCGGGAAATCGACCCTCGCCGACGACATCCTGCGCCGCGCGCTGGCCCGGCATTTCCACGGCAGCGGCGAATCGCCCGGCGCGCACGGCCGCATCGAGGGGCTGGAGCTGGTCGGGAAATTCGTCGTTGCCGATCAGTCGCCGATCGGCCGCAGTCCGCGCTCGAATCCCGCGACGTCCACCGGCGCGTTCGATCTGATCCGCGAGTTGTTCTCGAACCTCCCGCTGGCGAAACAGCGCGGCTACACGGCCGGCCGCTTCAGTTTCAACACCGCCGGCGGCCGCTGCGAACGCTGCGAGGGCGCGGGCCGGCTGAAGATCGAGATGCACTTTCTCCCGGACGCTTGGGTGCCTTGCCCCGCGTGCGGCGGACGGCGGTTCAACCGCGAGACGCTCGAAGTGACCTACAAGGGCCGCTCGATCTCGGAGACGCTCGAGCTTTCCGTGAGCGAGGCGCGCGACTTGTTCCGGCCGATCCCGAAACTCCACCGCATCCTCGAAACCCTCGACGACCTCGGCCTCGGCTACCTCAAGCTCGGCCAGCCGGCCAACACGCTGTCCGGCGGCGAAGCCCAGCGCCTCAAGCTGGCGGTGGAGCTTTCCAAACCGCAGGCGCCGCACACGCTGTATCTCTTCGACGAGCCGACCACCGGCCTGCATTTCGGCGACGTCGAGCGCCTGCTCGCCGCCTTCATCCGCCTCCGCGACGCCGGCCACAGCATTCTCGTCATCGAGCACCACCTCGATGTCATCGCCGCCGCGGATTGGCTCATCGAGCTCGGCCCCGGCGGCGGCGTGAACGGCGGCGCGCTCGTCGCCGAAGGCCCGCCCGCCCAAGTGGCGCGATATTCCCAGTCCCCGACGGGGCGGGCGCTGGCGAAGAACCGGAAATGAGGTGAAAATCAAACTTCGCCCGCCAGCTGTAGGACTTGCCGCTCAAGCTGCTGCGTCAGCCAAAAACGCGCGTCCTCGCGGAGCCGGTTGATGAGCGGCCTCAGCCGCGCGATTTTCCCACAGCGCTTGCCGTGCAACAGTATGCCGATCGTCCCGATGAGGGCCAGTCCACTCGCTGCTGCGGCCGAGCGCGCGGCCAAGTCATCCAGCACAAGAAGTGAGCCGGGATTCTCCATGCCCAAGGCGAGGCATTCGGATTCTCCGGCGTGAAGCGACGTACGAAAACTTCGCACAAGCAGCGCATCGCGAGGCGCCAGGCATTCGAATCTGGAACTATCGACTGCCAAGGAGGCTTTTGGAAACAAGGGCTCCTTGGCCCGAATTTCCGACTGCACGGCAGAAGGAAGCACCGGTCTTCCCGAGAGCAAGTCCACCAGCTCCAGCTGCTCGATCTCGGCCAGATTGACCAGCGGCGACGTGTTGAAAATGATCAGGCGTTCTCCAGCCATCGGTCGAGTTCTTCCAGTTCCTGCTCGATGTCGGAAAAATCAAGGGGCTGGGTTACTCCATGCTCTCCCAGCCAGAACTGGAACTCCACCTTGCCCATTCCCGCTAGGCCGCAGGCGGCTGCCCCGCCGATCACGCCGTCTGAAAACAAAGCCGCAGCCAAACGACGCCGTAGCTCTGGTTCGAGCTGATTTCTGGGAATCTTGGCAGAGGCGAGCACCTCCATCGGGATTCTGAGGGTCAACTCCTTCATGTTCGGAATCTGGAACCCGTCGGGATTTCGTGCCAGATCATTCTTTCGCCGGGCCGACCCGCAGCTATCGTCGCCGCGCATGAAACCCACCTTGATTCTCGCGGCCTGCGCGTTTTTCGCCGCGGCTCCCGCGTTTTCGCAGCAGGCCACCTTCGTCAATCCGATCGCCGAGGGCGCGGACCCTTGGGTGGTGAAACACGGCGATCAATACGTCTGGTGCTTTTCCGAGGGAAACCGCGGCATTTCCGTCTGGCTCTCGGACAAGCTGACCTCGATCGGCACCCGCAACGTGGTGTGGGAAGCGCCGGAAAGCGGGCCGTATTCCCGCGAGGTCTGGGCGCCGGAAATGCACCACCTCGACGGGAAGTGGTACATCTACTTCGCGGCCTCCGACGGCCGGAACGAGAACCACCTCGCCTATGCGCTCGAGTCCCGTGGCGAGGATCCGCTCGGGCCGTACGAACTCCACGGCCCGTTCGCGACGGGCGACGGCGAGGACGGGAAGTCGCCGAACGTCTGGGCGATCGACATGACCGTGCTCGAGCACGACTCGAAGCGCTACGCGATTTGGTCGGGCTGGGACCAGCCGGGGACGGACCGGCAGTTTCTCTACATCGCGCCGATGGCCAGCCCGGTGGAACTCGCCGCGCCGCGCGTGCTGATGGCGGACAACGCGACCTATGTCTGGGAGCGCACCGAGGAGCGCGAGGATTCGCGCGGCCTGAACGAGGCGCCGCAGATCTTGAAACACGACGGCCGGACATTCGTCACCTACTCGTGTGGCGCGTCGTGGAAGGGCACCTACAAACTCGGCGTGCTCGAGCTGACGGGCGAGGATCCGCTCGACCCGGGATCGTGGGAGAAGCATCCGGCGCCCATCTTCCGCTCGTCGGAGAGCACCATCGGCGTGGGGCACAGCACTTACGTCGAGTCGCCGGACGGCTCGGAGCTTTGGCATGTCTATCATGCGAAGATGGACCCGCGCGACGGTTGGCGGCGCGCGGTTTTCCTCCAGCCGGCGGGCTTCGATGACGGCGGCTTCCCGGCGCTCGGCCGGCCGGTGGCCGCGGGCACGCCGCTGACGGTGCCGTCGGGGCAAAAGGCCGCGGAGGTACGGCTGCCGCTCGATGTGGACTTCGCCGCGCCGGGGGATCTACGGGGATTCTCGTACTTCGGCCACCAGCAGTTCCTGGAGACGCGTGAGGACGGCGTGCATCTCGGCGTGGTGCCGGAGCATCCGGTGAACGACTACCGCAGCGGCGAAAAGCTCGTGCTCGACGGCGGCGATTTCTCCGACCTCGAAATGAGCGTCAAAATCGAGGTCGTGAACGGCGACCGAGACGCCGGCGTCCTGTTCCGCACGACGCATCCCGGCGTGGGCTTCGACGCCCAGCGCGGTTACTTCGCCGGCATTCTTCCCGGCGCGGACCGGGTGCTGCTCGGCCGGACGGACGGCAAGAACTGGCATGAGATCGCCCGCGCCGAAGTGCCGCTCGACAGCGGCAAGGAACACACCCTCGGCATCCGCGCGAAGGGCGGCGAGATCGTCGTGCTGCTCGACGGCGAGGAAGTCATCACCGCCAGCGACGCCACCTACGCCTCCGGCTCGGTCGGCCTGCGCGTGGTGGATACGCACGCCCGGTTTTCCGATCTGAGCGTGCGCGAGGTCCGCTGAGTTTCGCGGCGTCGCGCCGCTTGCCGGCGGCGCGGCGTTTGCTTAGGAAGACGGCGAGTGAACATCGTCGATCAGATCGCCCTGCGCGCCTCCGCCGAGCGTCCGGCGATCGTTTTTGATGGCGGCACCTGGTCGTATGGCGAACTGCTGGAGCGCGTCTCGGAAGCGGCGGGTTGGCTCGAGCGCTGCCCGGATTTCCACCGCGCGAGCATCCCGCGCGTCGGCCTGTCGTGCCCGAGCGGGCCGGACTACATCGTCCTGGCGCTGGCGATTCTGAAAGCCGGCGGCTGCCTCGTGCCGCTCGCAGAGGAACTGACGGAGCACGAGCGGGCGGAGATCGTGGAGCGCACCGGTTTGCACGGCATCCTTGCCGCCGGCGGCGAGATGCCGGTGTGGGCGCCGGTGAGCTCGCCCGCGATCGAGGACGAAGCCGCCTTTGCCGCGCTCGATCCGGCGTTCATCCGCTTTTCGTCCGGCACGACCGGTCGCAGCAAGGGCGTGATCCTCAGCCACCGCGGGCTCCGCGAGCGGATCGTCGCGGCGAACGCCGGGCTAGGCATCGGCCCGTCGGACCGCGTCCTGTGGATGCTTCCGATGGCGCACCACTTCGCGGTTTCCATCGTCCTCTATCTTTACCACGGCGCATGCACGGTGCTCGGTTGCTCGCATTTGGCCGAGGATGTCCTGCGGCTCGCGGAGAGCAGCCGCGCCACGGTGATCTACGGCTCGCCCTTCCATCACGCGCTGCTCGCCGCCGATGGCGGAAATTTCCGCTGGCCGGAACTTCGGCTCGCCGTGAGCACCGCGGCGCCGCTCCCCCCGGCCACGGCCGAGGCATTCCGCGCGCGCTTCGACAAGCCGCTCGTCCAAGGCCTCGGCATCATCGAGATCGGGCTGCCCTTGCTCAATGTCGGCTGCGCCAGCGAGGCTCCGTCCGCCGTGGGTCGTCCGCTGCCGGCTTTCGACGTGGAGCTGCGCGACGAGGAAGGCCGCGCCGTTCCTCCGGGAAACATCGGCGAGTTGTGGATCAAGGGGCCGGGCATGTTCGACGCCTATCTCTCGCCATGGCAGACGCTCGAGGAGATCTGTGTCGACGGCTGGTTCGCCACCGGCGACCTCGCGGAGACCGATGCCGCGGGGCGCGTCTATCTCCGTGGGAGGAAGAAAAGCGTGCTCAACATCGGCGGCATGAAGGTTTTTCCCGAGGAAATCGAGGCCGTGCTCGACCGCCATCCGGCCGTGAAACGCAGCTGCGTCACCGGTCACGAGCACCGCACGCTCGGCACCGTGCCGGTGGCGGATGTCGTCTTGCGAACAACCGCGAACCCGCGCGAGCTGATCGCCTGGTGCCGCGAGTCGCTCTCCGCCTTCAAGGTTCCCGCGCGGATCCGCGTCGTGGACTCGGTGCCCCTCACCGCCAGCGGCAAGATCCGCCGCGGCTGACCGGCGCTTGCCGGCGAAAACCCATCCCGCTATGGCAGCCGCCGTGAACGACCCGATCGACGTGGCCATCGTGGGCGCCGGCCCGGCCGGCTGCACCTTGGCGGCCATGCTCGCGATGCGCGGCATCCGGACGCTGGTGTTCGACGACGAGAAACGTCCGCCACTGCTTGTCGGCGAGTCGCTCTTGCCGACGGTCGTCACCCTGCTGCGCCGGCTCGGCATCGAGGAGCGGGCGCGCGGGTTTTCCCAGTTCAAGCCCGGCGTCGCCTTCATCCCGCGGCAGGGGAAGCGCATGGATTTCTTCTTCCCGCAGAAGGAATGCCGGCACTTCCCGAACTACGCCTTCAACGTCCCGCGGCCGCAGTTCGACAATCTCCTCCGCGACCGCGCGGAGGAACTCGGGGCCGTCTTCGTCAAACGCCGCGCCACCGTGGAAAAAGCCGGCGGCGCTCGCGAACTCCAGCTCACCCGCGAGACGCTCGCGGCCACACCCGAACTCGCCGGCACGCACCCGAAGCTGCTCGTCGACGCCACCGGCCGCGCCCGCACCTTCGCCAAGGCGCTCGGCATCGGGTCCACCCGCGGGAGGCGCAACGACGTCGCCTACTTCGCGCATTTCGAGAACTTCGGCGCGCCGATGCTGCGCGACGGCCAAGTCGTCATCACCACGCTCGGCCGCGGCTGGAGCTGGCGGATTCCCTTGCCGGGCCGGATGTCCGTCGGCGTGGTGCTCGACACCGCCGCGGCGAAAAAACACGGCGCCACTCCCGAAGAACGCCTCGAGTCGATCATCGCCAGCGAACCGCTGCTAGCCGAAGACGGGAAACACCGCCGCCGGATCAGCGAGGTGATGACTTACACCAATTACCAACTCATCTCGCACCGCGGCCACGGTCCAGGATGGGTTGCCGCGGGAGATGCGTTCGGCTTCGTCGATCCGATGCTGTCGCCGGGATTGCTCATGGCGATGCTGTCGGCGGACTTGCTGGACCGGCATGTCTTCGCCGGAGGGCGCGAAATCCTCGACGATCCGAATGCGATGAGCCGCGGATTCGGCCGCGCCTTCCGTGAGCTCGGGAGTTGGCACCGCAGCTGGCAGGAGGTGATCGACTACTTCTACGACGGCCGGATGCACTCGCTCTTCGAGGCCGGCGCCGGGCTATCTGAAAAGTACGGTCGCTTCGCCCTGCCGGTGCTCATGGAACGCCACCTCACCCGCCGGATCACCGGCATGGTCTCCGGAGCCAGCACCCGCAGCCGCTATGGCCGCCACCTGCTCCGATTCTCCGCCAAATACCTCACCCGCGGCGTCACCCAGCCCGCCGAGTATGCCGTCCTCGCGGGGGAGTGAATTACGAGATCTCTCGGAGCAGGTCACGAACCTCCTCGTGTGGGATGACCTCTCCGCGCCGAACTTCCTCGCGGCCTTTGTCGATGGCGGATAGAAATCGTATCCGCTCCTCGATGTCCGCCCATGAGGCCGACTCGGGCAGCTCACGGATCGTCTCGATCGCCAGTTCCTTCCTCGTCATCCAGAAAAGCTACCGGCGGCAAATTCGGAATCAAGTTTGCGACCCGGCTCAAAGATCCGCCACTTCGTGACTGCCCGCGACCGGACCGCCTGAGAAGACGATGCAGCGCTCCAGCCGTGCGCCGGGTTCCACGACGGCGCCCGGCCAAACCACGCAGTCGAGCAGCACGGCTCCCGCGCCGATGCGAGCGCCAGGACCAATGACCGAGCCGGCGGTGTCCGCGTCCGGCGAAACCTCCGCCTGTGGGTGGACTCGTTGCGCGAGATCAAGCCGGCGGTGGGCTTCCAGATAGGATTCGCGCTCGCCGAGATCCAGCCACTCGCCTTCATCGAGCACCACCGCGCCAAGCGCACCCCGGCCGGCGAGTTCGAGGAAGGCCGGGATCACCGAGACCTTTTCTCCCTCCGGCAGCAGGCCGAGGAACTCCGGGTTCACGCAGTAAACGCCGCTGAAGAGGTGCGTGCCGTCCGCTTTTCCAAGCATCTTCCGGATATCGGTGACGCGTGTGCCGGAGGGATCGACCGCGATGTGCCGGGCCGGGCCGTCGGAGCGCAGGGCCAGGGTGACGGGTAGCCCGGAGGCTTCGTGCGCGGCGATCAGCCGCTCGAGCGGCATGGAAGAATAGATGTCGCCGTTGTGGACCAGCAGCGGTTCGTCGCCGATCCAGCGCTCGATGTTCTTCAAGCCGCCGCCGGTGTCGAGGAGGACGGGCTCGTGGAAAACCGCCACGTCGCAGCCATCGTGGCCGCGCCAGAACGGGATCACGCCGTTCGCGGCCGGATCGGAGCCGAGGGCCGCGATTTCTCCGCCGAATTTCGCCCACGCCGCTGGCAAATGGTGGGTGTTCACCGCGAAATGCCGGATGCCGGCGCGCTGGCAAGCATCCATCGCCCAAGCGGCGAGCGGCCGGTGGAACAGCGGGACGAGCGGCTTCGGCAGGCGGTCCGTGAGCGGGCGGAGCCGAGTCCCCAATCCAGCTCCCAAGACAAACGCGCGCGTCACTGGCGGTGTTTGCCTTGACCCGGCGAGGCGTTCAAGTCTCCCTCCGAAAATTTTCCGACGGATCGTTTCTTACCTGACCGTAGACGCCCGCGACCATGCACCCAAAGACGCTCCTCCTGCCCGCCCTGCTCGCTCCGGGCGCGGCATTCGCGCTGCCCGAAGGCTTCGAGATCCGCGAATTCGCCAAGCCACCGGAAGTGGAATACCCGACCGCCATCAGCGTCTCGCCGGCCGGCGACGTTTACGTTTCCTCCGACAAGAACGCCTCGCTCGGGCACGAGAAGAACTTCGGGAAAATCGTTCGCGCCACCGACACCGACGGTGACGGCAAGGCGGACAAGTTCGTCGATTTCGTCAAGAACGTGGACAGCCCGCGCGGCAGCCACTTCGTCGGCGGGACCTTGTTTCTCATCCATCCGCCGTATCTGAGCAGCTTCCGCGACACCAATGGCGACGGCGTGGCGGACGAGAAGAAGCAGCTCGTCAAAGGCTTCGGCTGGGGCATCGAGCACCCGCGCGGCGCGGACCACACGACCAACGGCGTGCGGATGGGGATCGACGGCTGGCTTTACGTCGGCGTCGGCGATTTCGGCATGCCGGATGCCGAAGGCACCGACGGCAGGAAACTCGCGCTCCACGGGGGCGGCGTGGTGCGGGTGCGGCCGGACGGCTCGGAAATCGAGCCCTACGCGCTAATGACGCGGAACCACTACGCGCCGGCCATCACGCCGTATCTCGACATGTTCGTGCGCGACAACACGAACGACGGCAAGGGTTGGAACACGCGCCTCCACCACTTCACCGCGCTTGGCGACCACGGCTACCCGCGGCTCTACCAGAACTTCAACGACGAGGCGATCCAGCCGCTCGCGGACTACGGCGGCGGCTCCGGCACCGGCGGACTTTTCCTCCACGAGCCGGGATTCCGGGAAGATTACTCGAACACGCTTTTCACCTGCGACTGGACCACCGGCCACATCTACTCGCATCCGCTCGAGCCCTTCGAGGCGAGCTTCATCGCGAAGCAGGAGGTCTTCCACGAACTGCCCCGCGCCATTGACATCGACGTGGACGGCCATTCCCGCCTCTACCTCGCCGACTGGAGGAACGGCGGCTACACCTTCGAGGAGGGCAAGGACGTCGGCATGATCCAGCAGGTCGTCTACCCGGCCGGCGAGCCGGCGGAATACGAGGATGTCACGAAGGCGGCGGACGCCCCGCTGCCGGAGCTCCTGGCCTCACCGAGCGCCGTCCAACGGCTCGAGGCCCAGCGGGAAATTCTCGCCCGCGGCCAGAAGGTGCTCTTCGCGGAAAAGATCAACGCGCTCGCGCTCGATCCGAAACAGCCGCTCTACGCCCGTGTCGCCGCGATTTTCACCTTCAAGCAGCTTTACGGAAAATCCGGCACGCCCTACCTCGCGAAGCTCACGGCCGATCCGCTGGTGCGCGAGTTCGCGCTGCGGGCGATGACCGACCGCCGCGGCGAACTCGAAGGCGTGCCGCTGGAACCGTACCTCGCCGGCCTGAAGGACGAAGATCCGCGCGTGCGGCTCCAGGCCTTGGTCGGTCTGGCGCGGCTCGAGGCGAAGCAGGCCGCTCCCGCGATCCTCGCCGCCGCGGCGGAGTGGCCGCGCGATGACTCGGAGGCGCCGCAGGGCGCCCACCACCGCCTGCCGCACACCGCGGTCAAGGCGCTCGTCGAGATCGGCAACGTCGATGCCTGCCTGCGCGCGCTCGGCGATCCGCGGCAGAGCTGGTACGCGCTCCGCGCGCTCCAGGAAATCCATGGCGAGGCCGTCGTCGAAGGGCTGGTCCGCGCCGCGGATTCCGCGACCGATCCGGACCTGCTCGAGGGGACCGTCGGCGCGCTGGCCCGCCTCTACCACGTGGAAAAGGAGTGGGACCGCAAGTCGTGGTGGGAAACCCGCCCCGACGACCGCGGTCCGTATTTCGAGCCCATCGAGTGGAAGGGCACGCCGCAGGTGAAGCAGGCGATCGAGCGCGCGTTCTCGAAAATCCCGCAAGCGCGGCACGAGGCGGTGATGGAGGTGCTCGGGAAAAATCGCGTGAATCTCTCCTCGCTCGAACTCGGTGATCTCGACCCGGTGGTGGCCGCCATGGGTGCGGATGCGCCGCTCGGGGGCGGCCAGCTCCGCACGCTGCTCGATGCCGCGCGCGATCCGAACCGTTCGTGGACGCAGCGGCTCGAAATCTACCGCGCGCTCTCGAAGGCGGAGGAAAAGATGGTGATGCCCTCGCGGCTGGCCGTGCTCTCGCAGTGGTCGGAAGGCCGCCGCGGCACGCCGGAAGCCGTGACCCAGGCGATCACCGACTTTGTCAACGAAACCGCCCGCGGCGAAGAAGTCGCGCAACTCCGCGAGCTGGCGACGAAGCAGAGCGACGCGACCAGCCGCATCGCCTGGAAGGCGATGCTCACCGTGCTCAACAGCCCGCTGGCCAAGGACGAGGCGAAACAAGCCGTCCGCCAAGCGATCGATGATAACCCGCGCGAGGTCGGTTTCTTCCGCGCGATCGCGGACCTGAAGCTCGGCGGCTTCGAGCCGCAGATCGAGGTCGGCTTGAACAGCGACAACCAGCGCCTCATCCGCGCGGCGGAAGCGGCGCGCGACGCCGCGGCCGAAGCGGCATCGGCTTCGACGGGCAGGAAAGTCGCCGAGGTTTCCGTCGAGGAGGCGCGCGCCTTCGCGATGGAGAACAAGGGCGATCCCGCGACCGGCGAGCGGCTCTACGTTTCCCAGGGCTGCATCGCCTGCCACGCGGTCGATCCGGCCGCGGAGCAAAAGGGCCCGTATTTGGGCACCGCCGGCTCGGCCTTCACCCGCGATTACCTGATCGATTCGGTGCTCGAGCCGGACAAGGTCGTCGCCCAAGGCTTCCGCACCGCGATGTTCCAGTTGAACGACGGCGGCAGTGCGATGGGCTTCGTCACCGGCGAGGCGGACGGCGTGATCGAGCTGCGCGACATCGCGGGCAACGTCACCAAGATCCGCCGCGAGAACGTCAAGGAGCGCACCGATCTTCCGAACTCGATGATGCCGCCGGGACTCGCCGCGAATCTCACGCTCGAGGAGTTCGCCTCGATGATCGAGTATCTCGTCTCGCTCCGCGCGGAGCAGAACTGAGTCACTCGACGTTCTGCACCTGCTCGCGGATCTTCTCGAGTTCGGTTTTCGCCTCGACCACGGTTTGGGCGATGCCGGCGTCGTTGGCCTTCGAGCCGATGGTGTTGAACTCGCGGAATAGCTCCTGACAGAGGAAATCGAGCGCCCGGCCCGCGGGGTCGGGCGCATCGAGGTACTCCCGGAACTTGGCGAAGTGCGAGTCAAGCCGCGTCAGCTCTTCGCTGATGTCGCAACGGTCGGCATAGAGCGCGAGCTCGCGCAGGACGCGTTCGTCTTCGAGGTCGATCTCGAGGTTCGCCTCGCGCAGTCGCTTCATGAGCAGTTCGCGCTGGCGGACCGGACGGCCCGGGGCCTCTTCCGCGATCCGACCCGCGCAGTTTTCCAGCACGCCGAGGCGGGCGAGCATGTCGTTCTTGAGGTCGGAGCCCTCGCGCTCGCGCATCGCGGCGAGCTGCGAAAGCGCCTGCCGCAGGGCCGGCTCGATCGCCGCCCAAGCGGTTTCCGCGTCCACGTCGGCTCCGCCGATGGAGATGATGCCGGGCTGCCGCAGGAAATCCGCCGCGGCCGGAAGGAGATCGCGGCCGAGGAGCGAGCCCAGCTCGCGGAAGGCGTTCTCGAACGCCTGCGCCAGCCCGCGGTCGACGCGTGCCGCCGCGGGAACGCCTTCCGGCCGCTCGAGCGAGACGGAAACCTGGACGCGTCCGCGTGCGACGATTCCCAGCACTTCCTTGCGGATCGAATTTTCCAGTTCGGCCAATTCGCGCGGCAGTTGGACGACCACCTCGGCCTGCTTGCGGTTCACCGACGCGAGTTCCACGTTGGCCAGCCAAGCATCCGTCGCCGCCGAGCCGCGGCCGAATCCGGTCATCGAGTGCATGGCGGGATCAAGAGTCGAAGGTCGAAGGTCGGAAAGGCCAAAAGTCGAAGACGTCGGCAGACTTTTCCACCTTCGACATTCGACCTTCGACTCCTACCGTTCCCCCATGTCGAAGGTGCTGGTGGGACTTTCCGGCGGGGTGGACAGCTCCGTGGCCGCGGCCTTGCTCGTGGAGCAGGGGCACGAGGTGGCCGGCGGTTACATGAAGAACTGGATCAACGACGAAGGCATTCCCGGCGACTGCCCGTGGGAGCAGGACATCGAGGACGCGCGCGCGGTGGCGAAGTCGCTCGGCATCGAGTTCCGCGTGATCGACCTGATCGACTCCTACCGCGAGCGCATCGTCGACTACCTCGTCGAGGGCTATCGCAGCGGCATCACGCCGAACCCGGACGTGTGGTGTAACCGCGAGATGAAATTCGGCGTGTTCCTCGACTACGCGCTTTCGCAGGGATTCGAGCGCGTCGCCACCGGCCACTACGCTCGCCGCCGGGATCTCTCCGACGGCAGCGCCGCCATCCTCCGCGGCGCGGACCCGAACAAGGACCAGAGCTATTTTCTCTCGCTGATGACGCAGCGCCAAGTCGCGCACGCGCTTTTCCCGACCGGCGAAATGTTGAAGCCCGAGGTGCGCGCGGTGGCACGGCGCTTCGATCTGCCGGTGGCGGAGAAGAAGGACAGCCAGGGGATCTGCTTCCTGGGCCAGGTGAAGATGAGCGATTTCCTCCGCCACTACGTTCCGGACGTGCCGGGCGAGATCGTGGACACGAGCGGCAAGGTGATGGGCGAGCACCGCGGTCTGCACCTTTACACGCTCGGCCAGCGCAAGGGCCACGGCGTGGCGTCGCCGCGCGAGGGCATGGCCTACGTCGTCGTGGGAAAAGACGTCGCCAACAACCGCCTCATCGTCGGCTGGGACCTGCCGGAAACCTCCGGCCTCTACGCGAAGGAATGCGTCGTCGGCACGCTCTCGGCGATCAACGAGCCGTTCGACACGCGCCGCCACGTCGATGCCCAACCGCGCTACCGCGCGAAGGCGGAGCCGGCGGTGATGGAGCCGACGGGGGAAGGAAAGGTCCGCCTCGTCTTCCAGCGCCCGCAGCGCGCCATCGCGCCGGGGCAGATCTGCGCGCTCTATGACGGCGGGCGGTTGCTCGGCGGCGGGGTTTTCGAGAGCGTCGGAGCACCGGTCTGATCCCACCGGTCCGACCCGTCCGACTGGTCCGACTGGTCCGACCGATCAAGCCACTCAACCTCCGGTGCGCGGCGGGCGCTTCTTGCCCGGAGTGACGTCGCGCATCGGGCCGCCTTGTTGGCCGGCGCGCTGCTGTTGCATGCGCTGGAGTTCCGCCTGCTTTTCGGCCATGCGCTCCACCCAGCTCTTCTTCGCCTTGCCGGGCGGGAGAGGCTTCAGTTCGGGCTCCGGCATCTTGTTCATCAGCCAGGTCTGGCCGATCGAGAACAAGTTCTGCGTCGTCCAGTAAAGCGCCAGCGCCGAGGCGAAGTTGTAGCAGAAGACGAAAAAGATCAGCGGCATGAACATGATGATCCGCTGCTGCATCTTGTCGCCGGTCTTCGGCGTGATCGCGATCTGCAGGAAGCTGGTGATGCCCATCACGATCGGCAGGAGATTGAGGGGGATGCCGGCGATGTGCGTGAGCGTGTCCGGCTGGGAAAGATCGGAAACCCAGAGGAAGCCCTGGCCCCGCAGCTCCACGGCGGATTGCAGCATCTTGAAGAAGCCGAAGAAAATCGGAATCTGGAGCAGCATCGGCAGGCAGCCGCCGAGCGGGTTGATCTGGTACTTCCGGTAAAGCCCCATCATCTCCTGGTTGAGCTTGTTGGGGTCGTCCGGGTATTTCTCCTTCAGCTTCGCCATCTCCGGCTGGAGCTTGCTCATCCGCTTCATCGTGCGAGTGGACTTGGCGTGCAGCGGCCAGATGAGGGTGCGGATGATCAGCGTGAGGAAGATGATCGCGAGGCCCCACGACCAGTTCTTCGCGATGCCGTCTAATAGGTGGTGCAGCGTGTTGAGCAGCCAATTCAGCGGGCGGGAGACCCACCAGAACCAGCCGTACTGCATCAAGTCGCCCCAGCCTTCGCCCATCTGACGGAGCATCGGGTTGTGCTTCGGGCCGATGAAAACGCGGTAGTTCAGCTCGTGCTGGGCACCAGATTCGACCGTGGTGGACGGCAGGTGGAGACCGGCGCGCACGGCTTGGACCGCGGCCGTGTCTTGCTCGAGCTGGACCTGGTCCGGCCGCGCCCAGACGCTGGTCGGAGCCGGATCCGCCGGTCGCAGGGCGGAGACGAAAAACTGGTTGGTCACGCCGGCGAACTGGACGGCGTGCTCGGTCGGGCTGGTCACGAGATTCTTGACGCTCGAGAACATGCCGCCCTTGAACTCCGTCGCCTTCTCAAGGTGCATCTCGCCGTCTTCACGCCAAAAGAAGCCGGTATCGGTGATCTGCTCCTTCTGGTGCAACGGCGATGTTTCACCGAGAAAAACGCTCCACTGGTTGAGGTTGAGGGAGACCGGCGCGGTGTTTTCGAGCTTCAGATTGAAGTCGAGCAGGTAGGGCGCTCCGGCTTCGTCAGGAGCCACCAAGCTGAACGTCTTCTTGGCGATCAGGCCGGACGGCAGTCGGCCGATGAGGACGACCTGCTTGCCGGGCACGGATTCCTTCTCGTTGTATGCGTAATCGACGTTCTCAAGCTGCCCGCCGTTCTGTGTCGTGAAGCCGCCGATCGGGCCGGGGCCGAAGCGGTTCACCCGCACTCGCTCGGTCTTGGAGCCGACCTTGTACTGGTCCTTGAACTCGGCGTGTTTGATGCCGCCGCCGCGGGTGGTGAAGGTGAAGACGACCTTGTCGGTCTCGAGCGTGACGAGCTCCTCCTCGGCGCGCGGTTCCGGCGGTTCCACGACCAGCTCGCCTCCGGACGGGGCGGCTTCGGCGGGAGCCGCCGCTTTCTCCGCCGCCTGCTGGCGGGCGAGATACTCCGCGCGCTCGCGCTGCTGCTTGCCGGAGAAGTGGAGATTGACGGCGAGCAGGACGCCGCAGATGGCGAGAACGATCCAGGTTTTGCGGTCGTACATGGAATGGCGGTGGGAAAGGGATCAGGGGCGGTCGGGCGCGTCGGGAGCGCTTGCGGCCGCATGGTTTTCCGCCCCCCGGGGCGGCGGGACGGGGTCATAACCGCAGCGCCCCCACGGATGACAGCGGAAAATCCGGCGGACGCCGAGCCACGAGCCGCGCCACGGGCCGTGCGATTCCACGGCCTGGAGAAAGTAGTGCGAGCACGTGGGATCGAAGCGGCAGCCGGCGCCCGGCCCGGCGGCGAATTTCAGCATCGGATTGAGGAACCGCTGGTAAAAGCGGATCACGATCCGGATCGAGCGGCGGAGCAGGCGGTCGATCACGGCGCGGCGTGGTTTGTCGGGAAAAGCCCGAGCCGGCGGGCCTGGCGGAGCCAATCGGCCTCCAGCTCGGCGAAGGTCGCTTGCGCGGCGCCCGGGCGGGCGATGGTCACCAAGTAGCGCCGGATGTCGGAGAACGCCGGCGCGTGGGCCTGGACGAGGGCACGGAGCCGACGACGGACCAGCACGCGATCGTGCGCCTTTTTCGCGCAGCGGCGGCTGGTGATGAAGCCGGTGCGGATGCCGTCCAGCTCCGGATCGGCCAAGGTGCTCAAAATGACAAACCGGCCGGCTTTCGCCTGACCGGTGGTCCGGACCCGCGCGAACTCGTCGCGGCGGGTCATGCTGCATTTCCGCGGGAGGCGCATGACGTGCGGGCACCCGGGCGGCGCGGCCGTGGCCTCAGACGCCGTGCTGGATGGTGTGGCGCTTGTATTGCAGCTCCGCGCCCTTCGGCAGGAGGCGCTTGCGGCCCTTCTGGCGGCGACGGCGCAGGATGTCGCGACCGGATTTCGTGGCCATGCGGGCGCGGAATCCGTGCTGGTTCTTGCGGGTGCGCTTGGACGGCTGGTAAGTGCGTTTGCTCATGGCGGAAGCCTTTCGGTAAAGGGGTTCGTGGGCCGTCCGGTCGCGGGACGGGCGCGCACTTTAGGAACGGGCCGCCCCTTGTCAATCCACCAATGCGCGAAAAATCCCGGCCCGCCGCACCTCCGGAAGACCCCGCATTTCCCCTCCCGGGGGAAAAACGCGTGCCCCTCCCGGCCGGGCGTGTCATGCTCCGCGCCATGGAGACCGTGGCCGAGAATCCGCTCATCCCGCCCGCCGAAGACCGCCCCCGAGTCGAGCCGGCGACCATCGAGGACCTGCCGGAGCTGACGGAGCTGGTGATGGAGCTTTTCTCGTTTTCCGGAGATTTCGCACCGGACAAGGCCGTGCAGGAGCGGGGCTTGCAGCTCATCCTCGAGCAGCCGAGCCGCGGCCGGATTTTCGTGCTTCGGAACGACCACCGGATCATCGGCATGGTGAACCTGCTGTTCACGATCTCCACGGCGCGCGGCGGCTTCGTCATTCTCATGGAGGACGTCGTCGTCCACCCGGACCACCGCGGCCTCGGCTACGGGTCGATGCTCGTCGAGCACGTCGTCGATTTCGCGCGCCAGAAAAGCTTCAAGCGCATCACGCTGCTCACCGACAAAATCAGCGCGGAGTCCCAGAAATTCTTCCAGAAGCACGGATTCGAATATTCGAACATGATTCCGATGCGGCGGATCATCGATTGAGGTAACTTCGCGCCATGGGCTGGGGAGAGGTCACCGCCGTGGATGCCATGGCGCTCACGATGCTGGGCGTGATGTTTCTCGGCTTCGGCGTCGTTTCCTTGATCTTCCTGAACATCCGCCGCCACGCGACTCGCCGCGACGCGGAACTCGAGGCCTTGCTCGAAGAAGTGGAGGCGGAAGCGGAAAAGCCGCAGGAGGAAAAGCCGGCGCCAGTCCCCGAGACCCCGCCGCGCGAGCCGTGGGAACGCGAAACGGATTGGTGGAAGAAATAGCCGCTCAATCCAGCGGCCGGATCTCGTCCGCCTGGACGATGCGCTCGAGCGCTGCCGCGGTGCGTAGCAGCAGCTCGCCGGAATCGCCAATGCCCTCGACGCGGCCGGATTTCGGACCGCCGGAGGTGGTGAGCATGACGGTCCGGCCGGTGAGAACGCAGCGCTCGCGGACGGCCTCGAGCAGCTCGGGAAATGCCGCGCCGATCTGACGGCGGCGGTTTTCCAAGCGCCGGAGGATCGCGGCGAGCACTTCATCGCGCGGATGCTCCCGGCCGTCGGCGAGGGCGAGCGAGGTGGCGATCTCCGAGACGCCGGCGGGGAACTCGCGCGCGTTTACGTTCAGGCCGATGCCGACGATCGCGAAATCCCGGCCGGCTTCCACGAGCACGCCGGCGACTTTTCGGTCATCGACCCACACGTCGTTCGGCCACTTGATGCCGCAGGCGATGCCGCGCGATTCGACGGCCTCGGCGACGGCGAGACCGGCGGCAAGGGCGAGTCGCGGCCAAAGCGGCTTCGGCTCCTGCGGCCGGACAAGCAGGGAAAACGCGAGCGATTCCCCCGGCGGAGAGAACCATGCCGCACCGCGCCGACCACGGCCCTCGGTCTGTCGCTCGGCGACAACGACAAGCCCATCGGCCGCGCCATTCTCCGCGAGCCGGCGGGATTCGTCATTGGTCGAATCCACCGCTTCTCGCACGAGCAGGCGCAGCGGATCCGGCAGCGTGGCGGCGATGTCGGCGAAGCTCACGAATCGAGCGGCTTGAAATCGAGGCCCACGTCCAGCGCGGGCGCGGAATGGGTGAGAGCGCCGACGGAGATGAAATCGACGCCGGTTTTCGCGATGTCGCGGACGGTTTCCAAGTTCACGCCGCCGCTGGCCTCGAGCTTCGGCCGAAGTCGGTCGCCACGGAGTTCGACCGCCTCGCGCAGCTCGTCGAGGCTCATGTTGTCGAGGAGGATGTGATCGACGCCGGAGAGGCCGAGGAAAGCGCGCACCTGCTCGAGCGTGTCGGCTTCCAGCTCGACCTCGACCTTCGGCTTCTCGGACTTCAGGCGGTCGATGGCCTGCTGCAAGGCCGCCGGTCCGCCTTCGACGACCAGGTGGTTGTCCTTCACCATCGCGCGGTCGTAGAGGCCGAAGCGGTGGTTCGTCCCGCCGCCGTGGGCGACGGCCTGTTTTTCCAGCAGCCGGTGGCCGGGAATGGTCTTGCGAGTGTCGAGGACGCGGGCGGGCGTGTCTTTCACCCGCTCGACATAGCGGGCGGTGAGGCTGGCGATGCCGCTGAGGCGCTGGAGGAAATTCAGCGCCACGCGCTCGCCGGTGAGGATCGAGCGGGCCTTTCCCACGATCCGCATGATGATCGCGCCGGCGGATACTCGGCTGCCGTCCGGGATGAGAATCTCGACGTCGAGCGTCGGATCGACCGCAACGAAGACGCGCGCGGCGACTTCCACGCCGGAAACGACGCCCGCCTCGCGGATGGTGACGAAGGCCCGCGCCTCGCGCTCTTCCGGCACGAAGTACATCGAGGTGACGTCGCCCGGGCCGATGTCTTCGGCGAGCGCGAGCGAGATCAACGTGGCGGTCGGGTCGTTCACGGGCCGGAACCTAGGGGAAGCGCCCGCGGAAAGCACGGCGTTTCGCGGCTCACTCGCCGGTCACGCTGACGACGATCTCGCGGCGATGCGGAGCCCGCCGGTGCTCGAACAAAAAGATGCCCTGCCAGGTGCCGAGAGTCATCCCGCCATCCATCACCGGGATCACCTCGCTGGTCCGCGTGAGCGCCATGCGGATGTGGCTCGGCATGTCGTCGGGGCCTTCCATGGTGTGGATGAACCACGGCGTGTCCTCGGGCACGAGTTTCTCGAAAAACACCTCAAGGTCCCGCCGCGCGCTGGGATCGGCGTTTTCCATGATGACCAGGCTGGCGCTGGTGTGGCGGACGAAGACGGTGACGGTGCCGGTGGAAATGCCGGAGCGTCGCAGCACGGCGTCCACCTCCGAGGTGATCTCGGTGGTGCCTTTGCCGCGGGTGCGGATTTCGAAGGATTCGGCGTGAGCGGGCATGTCAGCGGCCGAGAGTAAGCGTCCATTTGCCATGGGCGCCACCGTTTTCCATCGCTTCGTGGGCGGTGCGGAGGTTTTCGACGCTCAGGCTGCCGAAGGTGCGGGTGGCGAGTTTTGGAAAGTTTCCGCCCTCGCAGCGGCGCGCGATCTCCGCGAGGATCTCGCCCTGGCGGTGCATGTCGTGGGTGCGGAATTTCGCCCGCGCGAACATGAACTCCCAGGCGATGCGCGCGCATTTCATCTTGAGCGGATCGCCGACGTGGAGCTTTTCGCGCGGCTCGACGATCAGCCCGAGCGCGCCGAGCGGGGCGATGAGGTCGGCGGTGGCTTCCCAGTAGAACTCGGTGTTGTGGAGGTTCGCGATCAGCGGGAAGCGCGAGACGCCGAGCGCCTCGGCCTGCGGGCGGAGCGGCTCGCGGTGGTTGAGGATCTCGTCCGCGCCGAGGGAGCGGCACCAAGCGGCGGATTCCTCGCGCGAGGCGGTGGCGAAAACTTTCAGCCCCGCGGCCTTCGCCAGCGGAATCATGGCGGACCCCACGCCGCCCGCGCCGTTGATGACGAGCAGCTCGCGGCCGGCGTCGCGACCCATCGCGTCTGCACCCATGCGCTCGAAAAGCAGCTCCCAAGCGGTCAACGAGACCAGCGGCAGGGCGGCGGCGTCCTCGAACGACCAGCCGACCGGCTTCTTCGCCGCGATCCGCGCGTCGACGCACTGGAACTCCGCGTTGCAGCCGGGACGGGTGACATCGCCGGCGTAGAAGACTTCGTCGCCCGGCGAAAAGTCCCCCACCGCGGCCCCGACGGCCTCGACCACTCCGGCGGCGTCCCAGCCGAGAATCCGCGGCGGATCGACCGGTCCTTCGCCAAGCGCCGCGCGGATTTTCGTGTCCACCGGGTTCACCGCCACCGCCTTCACCCGCACCAGCAGGTCATGAGGGCCGGGCTCGGGTTTCTCCGCATCGAACTCCACCAAAAAGTCCGGGTCCGAAACCGGAAGATGCCGACGTGCGCCAATCGCAAACATGGTGCGGACTTTAACCGCGCCTCGGGAAGCGTCCAGCCGCGGGAAGTGGCACGAATGTTGTGGCGTGGAGTGAAAATGGTGGCGCGATTCCGTAAAATGTGCCAGAAAGGTCGCGGATCTGGCGCGTTTCTACCCAGAATCGCGCCGAATTGGCTGGAATCGTGCCACTTCAAATTCCATCTTCTGAGTTCGAGAACCTCCTGCGCCTCGTCGCCCGGCGGCCGTATGGGGCGTCGGTGAAGGACCTGCTGGCGATGCCGGAGGTCGATTTTCCGAAGCGGACGCTCCAGCGCCGGCTGGACCAGCTCGTGTCGGACGGGCGGCTCGAGCCGGTGGGCGCCGGGCGGGCGCGACGGTATGTGGCGCGCCGGATTTCGCCGGAGTTGGAGGGCCTGCGTTTGCGGGAAGACCCGCCGGAACTTCGGGCCAGCTACGACTGGCTGTCGGAGGAAGGCGGCGAAATCCGCCGGTTGATCGAGCGGCCGCTCGGCCAGCGGACGCCGGTGGGGTACAACAGCGCTTTCCTCGACGCCTACCGCCCGAACGAGACCTTCTACCTGCCGGAGCCGCTGCGGCGCGAGCTGGAGGACCTCGGACAAGTGGGCCTCCGGGACCTCCCCGCGGGGACCTATCTGCGGCAGGTGATGGACCGCCTGTTGATCGACCTTTCGTGGAACTCGAGCCGCTTGGAGGGAAACACCTACTCGCTGCTGGAGACGCAGCGCCTGCTGCAGCTCGGCGAAAACGCGGAGGGCAAGGCGTTCCACGAGACGCAGATGATTCTCAACCACAAGGCGGCAATCGAGATGCTCGCGGACGAGGCGGTTTCCCTGGAGTTCGACCGCTACACGATCTGCAATCTCCACGCGCTGCTGGCGGACAACCTGCTTCCAGACCCCGGCGCGTGCGGGCGCGTCCGCTCGAGGCCGGTCGGTATCAGTGGCACGGTCTTCCACCCGCTGGAGGTGCCGCAGAGGGTGGACGAGAACTTCGGGGCGATCCTCGCGAAGGCCGCGGCCGTGCGGGATCCGCTCGAGCAGGCGTTCTTCGTGATGGTGCACTTGCCATATCTCCAGCCTTTCGAGGACGTGAACAAACGCGTCTCGCGGCTGGCGGCGAACATCCCGCTGATCCGCCACAACCTGTGCCCGCTGTCGTTCGTCGACGTGGATCAGAAGGACTATGTCGGCGGCTTGCTCGGCGTGTACGAGCTGAATCGCGTGGAATATCTCCGTGACGTGTTCGCCTGGGCTTACCGGCGGTCGTGCGCCCGTTACTCGGCGGTGCGGCAGTCGCTGGGCGAACCGGACCCGTTCCGGCTGCGTCATCGCGCGGCGATCGGCCGCTTCGTCCGCGAAGTGATCACCGCCGGCATGGACAAGAAGGGCGCCGCCAAATGGATCGCCGCCGAAGCCGCGACCGCGGTGGATGCCGACGTGCGCGCGCGGTTCATCGAAGTCGTCGAGACCGAGCTGAGCTGCCTCCACATCGGCAGCATCGCCCGCTTCCGGCTTCGCCCGACGGAGTTCGAAGCATGGGCCACGACGTGGAAATGAGGCGCCCGCTGGCAAATGTCAGCGGGCGTTGTCCAACAGGCGCTTCAAAGCCGGATAGTCGATCTTCGCATTGTGACGACGGTCGAGCGGGATCTCTCTGAGGGTGATGATCCGGGCAATGCCGAGCGTTTTTCCAAGGGATTCGATCATCCGCCGCTTGTCCGTCCCCGCCCGCCGTTCGATTGCAAGAATTCGCTGTCCTCGCCACTCAATGGCGGCGGTCCGGAGATCGGGGAACTGGACGCGGATGGCGGCTTCGATCGCGAACGGATAGTCGAGGGGTCCGTGAGGCGGATCCGCCGGCGGTTCGGGAGGCGCGGGAAGTTTGGCCGAGCAGCGGCCGGAGAGCCACAGCCGGCCGGCTTCGTCGAGCCAGCCGGCGTCACCGGTGCGGTGCCAGATCCGCCCGCCGACGCGGATCTTGGTTTCTTCGTCGCCGATACCGCCGAGGTAGCCCGGGAGGACATGCTCGCCTGTGACGACGACTTCGCCGACCTGTCGGGCGGGCAGCGTTCGGCTGAGGAATTCTTCTTCGCTCAGCTCCGGCAGAGGCGTGCCCCAATCGTCGCGGAGGATGCGCAGGTCGATCTCGGGGATCGGCTTCCCCGCGCACAGGCCATAGCCGGCGGCGGTTAGGGCCACGAGTTCCGGCGTGTAGTCGGTCGCGGCCAGATGGGTCATCGGCTCGGCTTCGGTGGAGCCGAAGACAGCCGCGATCTCCGCATCTGGAAGACCGTTCCGCAGGCGCTCGAGCAGGTCGGGAAAAACGGGCGCGCCGCCCGTGTGGAGTTTCCGGAACGGCGGCAAGGAGGGCTCCGCGAGCAGAGCTTCGAAGAAGGCCGGCGAGGCTGCGCAGCGGGTGACCTGGTGGCGCGCGCATTGCTCTCGGATCGCGGCGGAGCGGGCCTTCCCGGGACTTCGCAAGTCCGTGTCCGCCAGAACGCTGGTGAGCCCGGAGGCGAGGTTGGCCAAGACGAAGACCGGCAGCGTGATGAGATCCACTTCGCCTTCCGCGTGGTCGAGCGAGCTTGCCAGCGCCGCGTGCTGCGCGAGCAGGAAGCCGTGCGTCCGGACCGCCGCCTTCGGCACGCCGGTGCTGCCGCTGGTGAACGTGATCAGGGCCGGCTCGTCGGGTGGAAGATCTTCGGCTTCCGCGGCTGGACCGGCCGGACACCACGCCGTTGTTCCCGGGAACCACCCCGCGCTGCGGATGGCGAGTGGGATGCGCCGCATCGCCGGAACGAACTGACGCAGGATTTGCGCTTTCCAAGGTCCGAAGAACGCGTTGGGCGGAAGCCTTTCACAGCAGAGCGAGAGGAAGGGCCGTCCGGCCGAGGGATCGGCGAGCATCACCCGGATGCC
The DNA here is from genome assembly GCA_965651855.1 of uncultured Verrucomicrobiales bacterium. Classification (GTDB taxonomy): domain Bacteria; phylum Verrucomicrobiota; class Verrucomicrobiia; order Verrucomicrobiales; family Akkermansiaceae; genus Luteolibacter. The sequence continues at coordinate 10,253 of CBFGTW010000002.1, read as the reverse complement.
GTTGTGGAATGCGGACAGGAGGATCTCGTAGAGCTCGAGCGAGACGGGCTGGAAAACCAGGATCGTTCCGCCGCGGCGCAACCCCGTGGCCCGAAGCCGGGCCGCCCCAGCCCCGACCCGCTGTACCAACTCGCCGTAGGTGAGGGTGCGCTCGCGTTTTCCGGAAGGATCGACCAAGGCGGGCCGCTCCGGATGCTTGCGCGCCCGCTCGGCCAGGACAGCTACGAGGTTCATAGTATTTTCGAAAACAGGGCATAGCGCCGGAAGATCCGGCCGTGGTGCCGACCGGTGATCTTCCGCGAGGTGTTCGTCTCGTGTTGCAGGGCATGGATGGCTTCCGAGTATCCGGCGACGTGGCCGGCCTGGTGGACTTCATCCACGAGCAAGCTGCCGAGCCCGGCGCAGCGTGCCTCAGGATCGACGGCCAGCGTTTTCACGATCAATGCCGGCGTCTCACCGCGCGCGACCGCTTCGAGATCGGGGATGGCGAAGACAAACCCGCAGGGCTTGCCGTTCTTCTCCGCGATCAAGACGAAGCGCGGATCGGTATGCGGTCGGACCTTTCGATAAGCGGCGAGGAATTCTTCTTCCGGCAGAGGCGTGTAGAGGAAATTCGACGCGAAACTTCGCAGGCTCACCGCGTGGATGTTTCCCAGTTCATCATCGAAACGCTTCGGGTCCAGTGGCCGGATGACGACGCCGGAAGCCGCCAATCGTTTCCGCAACGCGGCGTGAACCGGAGCGTTTTCCTCGAGCGGAACGACCGAAGAGGAATAACTCGACAAGAACTCGAAGCCAGCGGACAGCCACCACTCGGGATAAGTCGGCGGATTCACGGGCTCCATGAGATACGGACTCCGGCCGTCGCTCTCGATGACGAAGCGATGGCGGCGCCAGGTGTTCCCATTCATCGGCCCGATCGCCCTCTGGCACCCGGCTCGGGCGAGGCGCTCGCAGGCGGCGTTCAGGAGGAAATCGGCCGTGGTCGCCGAGTCGGCGACGAACCCGCCGATCGCGCCGACCGTTCTGCCGTCCAACGTCGGCGTCTTGTTCCACCAGAGGGCGGCGTGGCCGAGGATGATGCCGTCAACGTCCCGGACCAGCACACGGGTATCCGGCGCTTCCTCTTGAGGTGCGAGCTGGCCCGGGCTCGGCAGACCTTCGGCGGAGTCAGCATCCGGACACGCTCCGTCATCCAGCACTTCGAGTTCTCGATGGGGGTTCATGGCGTGATGAAGGCGCAGGTGGAGACCGCCAGCGAGATCAGCGCGCGGATCATCCACATGCGAGTCGGGGTTTCAGTGAAAGCCGCTTCCGACCGCAGGGCGAGCAGACAGGCGGGAAAGGTGAGCGTCACCGCGGCGACCAGAGGCACGACAAGCTGCGCGGCGTCCTGCCAGAGCCAGACCAGACCCGGCAGTCCCGCGGCAAGCCAGGAGTTGGCGACTTGCGTGGCTACCTGCGGGCTGCCGAAGAGCCAGGCACGCGTGGCGCATTTCACCATCGCGAGTTGGGCCGCTATCGCGATGGAAATGCCCATGAGACCGACGTGCGTGGGAATCGACTCCAGTTCCACCGCCAGCACCCAGAACAAGCAGGGAATCGAGAGCGAGATCACGGCGTCCAGCCGGTGGTCGAAGCGATTGCTAAGGTCGTGACGTCGCGTCGTGACGAGATGGGCGATGAAGAATCCGAGCGGCGGCAGGACAAACCGCGGATCCGCCAGCACCGCGCAGCCGTATCCAAGCAGAGCCCCGCCGAGCAGGGCGCTGCCGCTGAGCGTGCTCCAGCGCGATCCGACGCACACCACGGCCAGCAGCGCGGTCGCCGCAACGAACCGCATCGCGAGCGGCCCGGCTTCGAGTTCCAGCATGCGGACCAGCAACAGGTGGCAGCCCAGCGGGATGACGAGATTGTCGAATCCGCGGCCGGAGATGCCCTCCGCCATCATGGCCAGCACCGCAAGCGTCAGGCTGATCCAGAGTGCGGCCGAGGTTTCCGCGCGAGCCGTCAACCACAGCGGAACGAAGCAGCACAGGAACGCGATCGCGAGAAAGGCGAGCGATCCTTCCACGCTCTTCCTGCCGCTCCCGCAGATGTAAAATCGCCGCCCGTAGCGGACGCCGGCGAGCGCGCCCGCGGCGTCGGCGAGCGTGAGGATGGCGATCGGAATGACGTGGAGAATCGGGTCGCCGCCGGAGAGGTGGAACACGCCCGCCACCGCGGGAGCGAACAGGATCTCGCCATAGGAAAGGCGCTCCACTCCGTGCAAGGCGGAGCCGAAGGTCTGCCGCAGGCCCGGCAGCCAGCGGAGCAAGGCCAATGGCACGGTCGCGAGCGCGGCGAGCACCCACACCGGCGTCGGGTTGTCAAAAATCCATGGGAATGCGGTGCACGCCGCCCCCATCGCCATGTGCACGATCTTCCGCGCGGCCTCCGCGCTGGCTCCGGTCTTGGCGGCGATCCACCGGACCAGCGGCAGGCCGAGGCCCAGCCCCACGAGCACCGCGGCGATCGCGAGCCAGTCGCCGGAGTTCATGCGATGACCTCCTCGATCACGAAACGGCTGTAGAAGAACGCGCGGTCTTGCTCGAAAAGCCGCCGGGCCTCCTCGTCGTGCGGCTTCAGGCGATCCGCCAAATGCTCCGGCCGCGAGCGCGGCGCGAGCATGTTCCAGTAGGCGAGGCACGCGCCGGGATTCGAGGCCGCCGCGATCTGTTCCAGCAGCGCGCCGGTGTTCTCCTCGCTCATGTATTCGAAGATGTCGCTGAGGCTCCAGGCATCGAAGCGCCGGCCGTCGGAACCCGTGAGCAGCATCTCAAGCGGCCCCTCGACGATCTCCAGCCGATCCTCTTCGAGCGCATTTCTGATGAGCGCGAAATTGTGCTCTTTCAACGCTTCGGGCAGCGCCAGCCCATGGGTGCCGGTGAGAATCCAGTGGAGGTAGGGATTTTCGGCAGGGTCAAGAACCGTCAGCGCGTGCTCGGTGCGGCCGAGAATGCGATCGGCCACCGATCCCTCGACATAGCGGAAGAACTCGGGATCGCGGCCGAGCACGCCCATCGCAGCCCGCGAGAAGAAGGCTCGGAAAATCGCGCGCCAGCGGCGGTTGTTCCAGGTCTCCCGGTAAAACTCCCGCCGCATCTCCGAGGAGCGAGGTTCCAGCAGCGCCTCGACGCGTCGCCTTGGATGGGCCAGTGGCAGCACGAAACGGCGGAACAGGGTAAAATAGCGCTCGAACTTCCCGGCCGATCCGGCGCCGCATTCGATCAAATCCGGATGCGAGTCCCAGAAGCGGGCCGCAGCGGCCGGCAGTCGCTCGCGGCAGGTGCGGTAGAGTTCGCGTCGGCGGCGCGACGCGCGGGAGCCGATCAGCTCGAGAAAGCCGGCGTGGTCCAGCGACAAGTACGATGCCTTCCGTAGTTCGATGCAGGCCACCTGCGCGGGATTCATCTCGACCGCCGTCACCTTCACCGCGCCGCCGGCCAGGAGGGCGAAGCTGTTGTCGCCCGCCGAGCCGATGCTGACGCAGTGCTTTCCCGCGGGCTGGAGCGCCGCATCCAACAACCGGGAATCTTCCCAGCATTGGGCGTAACGGATTGCCGAAAAGTCGGCGCGTCGCTGGATCTCCGATCGGGTCATGGTTTGGCTTCGAGTATCCGCACCGCGCCGGTGGTGCCGTCCATTTCGACGTGGTCTCCCGTTTTCAGGGTCCGGGTGATGCCCGGCAGCGAGACGATGCAAGGCAGCCGGAGTTCGCGGGAAACGATCGCCGAATGCGACAGCAAGCTGCCCCGCTCCACCAGCAGGCCCGCGGCGGCGGGAAACAGGACGACCCAGCCGGGATCCGTCTGCCGGGCGACGAGGATCTCGCCCGGTTCCAGCCGCGCGCCGCGGGGATCGAGCACGAGGCGGACCTTCCCGGAAACGCGGCCGGGACACGCGCCGGTGCCGACGAGCGACGGCTCCCCCGGATCCACGGCCAATTCATCGAACTCGCAGCGGCCGACGGGCCCGCGGGATGTGAATCGATCGGGTGGTGCTTCGGAGTTCTCGTATTCCTCGAACTCCTCGCGTCGCTGCCGCGCGAGGCGGCCGAGGTCGCGGGTGGTGCCGGTGGCTTCCCAAACGGCCAGCACATCACCGAGCTCCAGATGCAAGACATCCCGCGGATCGTTGATGACGCCGTCGGCGTGCAGGCGATGTCCCAACTGGCGCAGGATGTTCCGCACCCGCCCGAACAAGCGCGTGCGCTCGAAGCGCAGGTTCTCGCGGATCCTGACGCGCTTCTTCGCTTGGCGGAGGACGAAGTTGAAGAGCGGCCGTTTCAGCGGCGGGACGTCGCATCGGGCCGCGGCTTGCGGGCGATGGAGAGGTTCATCCGCTCGCGAAGCGGGAACTTCGCGCAGCGCCATCGCGCCGATGGAGGTGAGCAGGCTGTCCGGATCGTCGCGGACGGTCGGGCTCTCGAGCTTGAGTTCTTCCAGGCAACGGTCGCCGAAATTATCGAGATACGCCTCGAACTCGCGCTCGAGCTCCGTGGAGTCCCGGAGCGCGCGGAGTTTCACGGCGGTATCCGCGTCCGGCTCGACGAGCAGCGCCGGAAGGCCGGGAACGTTCCGCGCCAAGGCCGCCATCCGCAGGATTCTCCGCGGCGGCTCGGCGCTGATGATGTCACCGCAGTCGAGCAACAGCTCGTTCTGGAGCGCGCCGGTGGTGTCGCCGGCCCACTTGGTGCAGAGGCCGCGCAACACGCCGTAGAAGATCATCGCGAAGAAATCGTTCACCAAAGGTGCGTCCCAGCGCTTGAGCAACTGGCGCTCGAGATCCCGGTAGTGGGCCACCAGTTCTTCGCCGCTCATCCGCTCGAGCGGCAGCGGCGGCGCCGTGAGGGCCGTGTCGAGCCGCCGCTGGAAACGCGCGATCTGCTTGTCGAGGCCGACAAGCTGCCTGATCAGGCCGAAGCCGGTGACGAGCAGATGAAAAACATCCCCGGCGCGGCTGCCGCGGTTTTCGGCGATGATGCGATCGACGATCTCTTGCGGAAGCTCTTCCCGCACGCCCATCATCTGTTCCATGAAACGCCGGTTCAGGCGGAACCCGGGAAGCAGCGCGAGGACGCGGTACCAGCTTGTCAGGTTGTAGTAAACCCGGCCGCGGATCATGCCGAGCATCTGCGGAAAGACCTCGTCGGCGCGCTCGATCCGCTTTTCCGGAACCGACATCAGCCGGCAGAACTCGCGGTAAACGGCTTCATAGATCCGCCTTGCGAAGGAGAAGGTGAGGGGGGTGGTGACTCCTCCGTAACTCTCCGCGATGTTGCTGTTGTCCCAGACCCGCAGCAGGTCGTCGGGATCGGAGCGCAAAGCGAGCGTCGTGATCGGCCGCGATTGCAGCAGCCAGAGTTTGCCGCTCCGGTCGATCGCCCACTCGATGTCCTGCGGCAGTCCGCAGGCGGTCTCGCAACGGCGGGCGAGGGCCGCGAGCGACCGTGCTTCGTCCAGCGATAGCAGCGGGGCTTCCGGCTGCGCGGAGATGTTTCCGAAGCGGTCGATCCGCCAGACTTCGCCGTCCACTTCGCCGGAGACGAGCTTTTCGCCGGTTCCCGCGACTGCGGAAATGACGGCAATGCCACGTCGGGCGGACACGGGATCCGCGCTGAAAGCGACGCCCGCGGTTTTGGGCTCGATCATCCGCTGCACCAGCACCGTCGGGTGGCCGGGAGCTGCGAGGCCGTGTTCGCGGCAGTAGCTGAGAATGGCCTTGCTGGCTGCCGAACGGCGCACGGCATCGATCATGGCGGGCACTTGTTCGGCCGACACTTCGAGGTGGCTCTCGAACTGCCCCGCGAACGAATGGCCGGCGCCGTCTTCGCTCGCGCCGGAGGAACGGACGGCGAACGGGCCGGGGCCGATCTCTTCCAATGCCTCTGCCAACTCGCTATCCCGCCAAGCCACCCCCGGCGGGACGGCGAACCATGGCGGCACGTCGAATCCGAGCTTTCCCAGTCGGGCCAGGGCGGCGCCCTTTCCGCCGAGTGCGGAAGCTTCGGTCGTGTCTGGCCAGAGAAATGTCGATGAAAAAGTCATGTCATGACGAGCAGCGGCACCAATCCGAGCATCAGATAAAGCGTGAGGGTCCAGAGTGCGGAGATCAGTTCGATCCGCGTGCCCGGCATCTGGCCGCGGACGTAATTGGGAAGAACCGCCAGTGCCAGCGCGAGGACGATGCCGAGGGAGAGCGCCACCGGGATGGTGAAATTGATTGCCGCGGCGGCCGCCACGCCGCAGGCAAAGGTGGCCGCGAGCGAACCGGCCCAAGCCGCCGCGCCACCGCGTTTTCCCCACAGGCGGCTGTAGGTTTCCACGCCTTCCTCTTCGTCGGCAGGTTGGCGGAGCTTGCGGCCGGTCTCGATGACGATGCCGTTGAAAAAGCTCGCTGCCAGGAACCAGCCGAGTCCCGCCGGAGGCGATCCCACGCGTGGCAACCACTCGCACGCCGTGCCGAAGAAATCGACCAGCGGCATGATTCCCATGTGACTGAGAAGATAAATGACCGGCCGCGCCTTGAGCCAGTCGCGGCAGAAAAACTCGACGCTCATCAGCGCGAGATAAGTCCATGCGATGCCGAGCGCCCACGCCAGCCGGGCGTCGAGCCACAGCACGAGCGCGAGCTGGACCGCGGCAGCTGCCAGGAAAGCCAGGCGCAGCTCGGAGAGCTTCACCAGTCCCCGCGGCACGGGCCGGTACGGGCGCCAGCGCGCGTCCTCATCCGCGTCCTTGAATTCGTCGGCGATGCGGAGTTGGAGAAACATCAGCAGGCAGACCCCGAACGCGACCCCATACATCTCCCAGCGGGGAAACGGCGCGTTCCGGAGCAGAGCGGAAAAGGACACCGCACAGGCGCTGAACGCCGCGATCAGCGGGCCGTGGGCGAGCAGCGGGAAGCGCTCGCGCTGATAGATCCACCAGCGTCTCATGCTCCGGGTGCGGACGTCCGGTGGCGGGCGAGCTTGCGGTGGGCGCGGGCGAAGTGTCCCGCGCTGAGCGCGCCGATGATGGAAAGCTCGCCGGCGAGCAGCAGGCCGGCGCAGACTTCCGCCAAGGCGCGGGCGTTTCCGCCGCCGGCGAGCCCCATCAAGTCGAGGCACGCCTTCTGCGTCGGCAATCCCGTGCCGCCACCCACGGTGCCGACCATCACTCCGGGAAGCGTCACGGAGGCGTACAGCCCGCCGTCATCCGCCACCTCGAAGCGGGTGACACCGGTGGCGGACTCCGCGACGCAAGCGACATCCTGGCCGGTGGCGAGGTAGAGGGCGGCCAAGCCGTTGGCGAAGTGACCGTGCACCCCGAGCGTGCCGCTCAGCACGCCGCCGATCGCGGACATCTGCCAGTATTGCTCCATCGCCCGCGGCGTGGTGTGGAGGTGCTTTTTCACGAGTTCTTCGGAAAGATGCGCCTCGGCTGTGACTTTCTTGCCGCGCGTGGTGGTGAAGGCACGGGTGCTGGCTTTCTTGTCACCGGAAAGATTGGACTCGACGTAATGTCTCTCCGGCGGAAGGGGTGTGCGCGCGATGATGTCATCGCAGATCGCTTGGGTCGCAATCGTCACCATGTTCTGTCCGGACGCGTCGCCGGTGGTGAACTCGAAGTTGAGGTAAACGTGGTTTCCCTCGAGGGTGACGCCCACATCCACCAGCTCGCCGTGGGATGTGGTGCCGGCGACGATTTTGCGGAAGATGTCGAATTGCTCCACCGCCCAGACCGTGAACCGGCACGCGTCCGAGGAGGTGCGGAAGACGAAAGCCGGCGCGCGGCTCAGGCACTCGAAGAGCACCAGCGCCGAGCATCCGCCCGCGGCCGTGAGCAGCCGGCAGCCGCGGTGGTAGCTGGCGACGAGCGCCGCCTCGGTCGTGGCCAGCGGGATCGGGTAGTCCCCCTTGGCAGCGATCCCGTTGACGCGCAACGGACCGGCGAGTCCGATCGGCATGCGCAGGATTCCGATGAAGTTCTCGATGTTTCCCTGATAGGCCGCCGGATCGTGATCGGGATCGAGGAGAACATCGCGGCATTTCGGATCCAGCTCCGCCTCGAGCCAGAGGCGCTCGGCCCGCTCGCGGGAGACCTTGGCGCTGCCGGCGGGCACGTTCGGGAGATCCTGCGGATCCGGTGAAAGCCGTGCCGCACATTCCTCCAGGCTCTTGCCGCCGAGCATCCGCTTCGCGTGCTGCTGGGTCAGGCCGCGTTTTCCTGTCATCGTGGAACTGGAACTACCGTTCCGCGCGACGTTCGGCAACTTCGGAAGGCCCTGGCGGCCTCATCTCAGCGCCGGCTGGAGGCCGATCCACTGGATGCCCCAGGTGATGATCCAGGGCAGGGTGAGCAGGCTGACAACCGTGGTGGCGATGACGACCTGGACGGCGATGCCGGGCCGGCCGCCGTAGAGCTTGGCCAGGAGGATGGGGGTCATCGCGGCGGGCATCGCGGCCTGGACGACGAGGATCTGGCGCAGCTCGGTGGCGATCGGGAGGAATTTGGCCGCCGCGAGCATGACGGCGGGTGCGAGCGCAAGGCGGACAAGGCAAGAAGCGACGACCACTTTCCATAGCGGCTTCTCCGAGCCGACCATGTCGAGCATCGAGGCGCCGGTGAGGGCGATGGCGACGGGGAAGGCGCCGATGCCGAGCATCGAAATGGCGGTGCGTGGCGGGCCGGTGACGTAGGTGTCGAGCCGCAGCGCGACGAGGACCATGCCGATGACCACGGCGACGATCGGGCCGTTGATCATTTTCCGCCAAGGAATGCCGCGGTCGCCGCTCATGAGCATCACGCCGATGGTCCAGATGGCGATCTCCACGCCGATGTTGTGGACGAAAAGCAGGGCCAGCGCGCCACCGCCGCCCCAGAGGATCTCGACCACGGGAATGGCGGTGTAGCCGAAATTCTGGCAACCCGAGCTGAGGGCGAAGGTCCGTGCGCCGGTGCCGCGGTCGAGGCCGATGAGCCGGCCGGCGCACCAGCCGATGGCCATGCCGGCGGCGACGAGGGCGAAGCCGAGGCCGATGCCCCAAGCGACGATGGAGCCGCTGCGGAGCACCTCGCTGCCGAGGATCTTGTCGAGGATGAAGCACGGCAGCATCACCTGGAACACGAGGCGCATCACGCCTTCGTCGCCCTGGCGTTTGAGGATGCCGAAGCGCCGCAGCAGCGCGCCGCCGAGGATCAGCAGGTAAACCGGCAGGATCGACGCGATGACGGTGCCGGGCGAGATCACCCGCGGACGGTCCCGGGCGCTGGCGGGTGGGGCAAGTGGATTCTTTTGGGCCGACGGGCGCGACGGGAGTCGCGCGGTCCGGTCCGCTACAGCCCGGCGGGGTAGGTTTCGGGCAGCTCGCCTTCGTCCCAGACGCTCTCGCGCTCGAGCGGCTCGAGGGCGCGGGTTTGGTCGAGATGGATCATGGCGTCGAACTGCTCCGGCAGCCGGCAGTCGAAGTAGTGGCTCCAGCGTTCCGTCTCCGGGCGGTAGATCACGCCGATGGCCCGCTGGAGGCGCTCGTTCCGCAGGATGTTGGTGGCTGGGTTTTTCGCGCGCAGGTCAAGCCAGAAGCGGTCGATCTCCGTCTCGTGGAAGAGCGCCTCGTAGCTCTCCGGCAGGGCGGGGCGGACGTGGCGGCGCTCGGCCCGATCGCCCCAGTCGCGGGCGGCGGTGACGGTGCCGCTCCACGTGCTGAAGCCGATGTTGAAGACATCCCGGCCGAATTTCTCGCGCATGAGCTGGCCGACATTCCACTCGCCGCGCGCGCCCATCTGCGTGGCCCGCGCGTCCTTCCAGAACCGCTTCTTCAACACTGTAGGTCTCTTGCGTGGTCGGTGTTGTGGCTCGCTTTCTGTATTCGATTGCTGCGTAGTACACTTTTCGAATCTGGGGGACGGTGAAGGCGCTTTGGGGGGAGGTCCATGAGCAGTGACCGGATGCGCAATGGCTGCATTTAGAGTCGAAGATTGAAAAGCGCGTAGGCTAGCGAAGTTGTATTGCACAGCGGTCGAAAGTTGCTGCGGCCGGCCGGCAGAGGTTCGAAAAATTGTTGCCAGCATTTTAACCATTCCTGGGAGAGGCACAATCACAGCTGATTGTGAAATACGGCTAGTATAAATGGCGCGACTAGGTAATGTCAGTTGTTACCTGGCTGTTGATTTCAATCTAATTATCGGATAGCTGGGCCGAAGCACTCGCCACAAACGCCACAACCAGTC
>CBFGTW010000001.1:0-103765 GCA_965651855.1 uncultured Verrucomicrobiales bacterium | reverse complement strand
CTCGAGCGCGCGATCGAATACATCGACGCCGACGAACTCGTCGAAGCCACGCCGAAGAACATCCGCCTGCGCAAGCGCATCCTCGACGCCAACGCCCGCAAACGCGCCGCCAAAGGCGCCAATGTCGAGGACCGCAGCAACCGCGGGTGAGCCCGAAGGAGCGCCGGCTTCAGCCGGCGTGTCTCCGCGATGGAGCGCTGACTTCCGTCCGCAACGACAGAGGCATGCCGATCCTACGGCATCTTGGATGCGCCAGATTTGGCATCATGATGCGTGCATGAGGACGACCGTGACGCTTGATCGGGATCTGGAGCAGATTCTGCGGGAAACCGCGGCACGCACCCTCAAACCGTTCAAGAAGGTTCTCAACGACACGCTCCGTTCCGCCATGGCGAGAGGGAAGGGCCCGCGCCCGGGCCATGATCCCGCCGGCTTCAGCCGGTTGGCGGACGACTTGGAAGCCGAGGCGTTTCTCGAAACCTCGCGCAAGCGGACGGATCGCGACCAATGATCCTGCCGGACATCGATTTGCTGCTTTACGTTCCTACTGCGGATCTCGATTTCGGTCGCTTTCCGGGGCTTCGCTTCCGCAATCCCTTGGCCTGATGCCATGCCGCCGGATCCGCTCAAGCCGGTTTCCGCCGGCTCGTGCTCTCCGCGATCAAAACGTGAAGCTCGCTCCGACGGTGAGCATGACGGCTTCCGAGAAATCCAGCTTCGCCTTCGAGCCGTCGGCGCGGACTTCGAAGGAGTCATAGAGCTGGTAGCGCAGGCCGGCGTGCGCGCTGAGCTGCGGGGTGATCCGGAACACGCCGGAGGCCCCGAGGTAGAGGCCGGGCAAGAGCGAGGTTTCGCGCGAGGATCCGCTGGATATTTGGGTGGCGGTGCCCGGCGGCAAGCCGGCGATGGTCGTGGCGGTGGTGTGGGAGTATTTGCCATGCGCGATGGCCAGCGAAAGCCCGCCCTCGGCGCGCACGGCGAAGCGCTCGGTCAGTGGAAACTCGAGGTAGGGCCCCGCGGAAAAGCCGAAGAGCGTCACGTCGAAATCGCGCGAGCCGACGAGCCCCGCGGCCTGCACCGAGGTGGAGCGCAGGGGTTGGTCGTCGAGCAACGCGTTGCCGAATCCGGTAGGGCTGCCGGAGAACGGCGCGGCGGGTGGCACCGCACCGCCGAGGCCGTAGGTGTCGGTGAGGACGTTGACGGATGTCGTCAAGGCACCGCGGCTGCCGAAGGAAAAGTCGTTCACATGGAAGCCGAGCCGGATTCCCCACGTGGCTCCGGAGGGTGTGGGACCCGCGAGTTTCCCCATCGCGCGGTAGGCGAAAATCTCGCCGCCCCAGCCGGTGTCGTCGTCATGATCCGAACCGCTGCGACGGCTGTTGAAGATCGACATCGCGATGCTGCCGCCGCCGGCCGGGTTGTACTGGGCCGCGTTCTGGTAGCCCCAGTAGGAGGTGAGGTTGTTCGCGTTTCCCGTGTCGTCGACGCGGTTGAAGCCGTCGTCGTAGAATCGGTCGGTGGTGCCGGTGGCGGGTGGCACCGGGTTGGGCGACTGCCAGCGGCCGAGGCCGGAAAACCGGGCGTCGGCACCGAAGATGGGGGCGACGCCGAGGCCGATCTCCCAGCCGGATTTGTCGCGCAGAGGGATGTGGATGTCAGGCGCGCCGCCCTTGGCATCGCCCGCGTGCAATGACGGGCCGGCGATGAGGAGGCCGAGCAGAATTCGCGTTTTCATGGCTTGTTGGATCCGGGATTCGGTGACGGGGAGCGGGCTCACGGGGTGGCGACGCGGTAGAGGCGGTTGGGAACTTCCCGCGGATGGACGGCGGTCTTCGGCGGGCCGGAGTCGATCCACTGGACCCGCGTGCCGCGGGCGTCGATCGGCGGCAGGACGGTGTGCCATGTCTGCATGCCGTCGTCGGAGTATTGCATGTAGTAAACCGTCCCGGGCACCGAGATGAAGTCGACGACGAACGCGTCGTCGTCGGTGCGGAACCCTCCGGCCGTGACGCCGGTGGCGAAGGTCGGCGGCCCGGTGGTGACGTCCGCGGAAACGTCCAGCGTGGGATCGAAGCCGGTGCGTGCGGGATTGAAATACTCGATCACCAACTCGAGCGCCTCGCCGGATGGAATTTGTTGTTTCACGGCGACGGCGGTTCCTCCGTCCGTGCCGCTGACGACGAGAGCGCCGGTGGGGAGATTTGAAACGTCGATCTGGAATCCGGTGACGAGGCTGCCCGTGCTGTTGCGGACCACGATGGTCTGCTCGAACAGGCCGGTCTGCCGGTTGAAGACCAGCTCGCCTTGGCTCTCGATCACGGGAACGCTGCCGATGACGTTCTGGACGTCGATAAAGATGTTGAACAGGCCGGTCCGGCCGTCCTCGGAGTAGACGCGGACGGAGTACTCGCCGGTGTACGGCAGCGGCGGAAGATTGAGCGTGAGCGAGTTCGACGACGGAGCACCGATCGCGAGATCGAAGATGTGGCCGTCGCGGTCGAAGACGGTGAGGTTCGGCTGGAAGTTCACCGTCTCGATGCGGACGGAAACCTGTTCGCCTTGTTGGCCGGAAAAGGTATAGCTCTTGAGATCGTTCTCCGGGGTGAGCTGGTCCGCGGTGTTCGCCTGTCCGATGAGGAGGCCGCCGGAGTCGTTCGCTCCATCGACGTTCGTCAAACCGCGCGCGTAAACCTGCTCGATGAAGGCGATCTGGGACTGCGCGTCGCCGATCTGGGCATAGATGCCGCCGGAGCGCAGCACCGCTTCCTCGATCGTGGCGGGCGGTCCGTCGTCCCGTGTCTGCCGCTGCACCTCCCACGTCGCCGGGTCCGGTGCCGGATCGCCCGGTCCGTCCGCCAGCGGAGTTCCGCGCGAGACGAGCGGCGAGAGGAATCCGTAGTGGACGCGGTAGCCCTTGGAGATGGCGTTGACAATGGAGGCGATCACCGGCGCGGGACCGCCCGAATTCTGGCCATCGGTGAAGACAAGGATGGCGGCGCGATTCTCGAAGAATCCGTTGATGCCTCCACCCGCGCTGATGTTGTCGAGCAGGTTGATGGCGGCATTGATTCCGAGGTCGATGCGCGTGCCGCCCGAGGAGTCGACGAGATCGAGCGTGGGGATCACGGCGTCCGGATCGGCGAACTGCGAGAGTACCCTCACGCTCGAGTCGAAATCGATCGCCGCCGCGATGTCCGGCACCTTGCTCGGATCGGCGGTGGCGTCGGCCTGGGAAACGAGGCGGCGAAGCGACTCCTTCGAGGCGACGATCCGTTGGTTGGTCGGGTCCGTGGAGGTGTTCGAGCCGGAACTGTCGACCACCGCGACCATGGCGCGGTTGTAATCCTGCAGCAGCACCTCGATGCCGTTGCTGAGGTATTCGCCGGTGGCGGGCGCGAGGTTGGCGGTGCCGAGGACGGCCATCACGGCGGAGGCGTCGTCGCGGTTCTCCGTGGCGGTCTTGATGGCGGCGAGGTCGGCCTCCTGGAGTTCGTATTCGTAGGTCCGGTTGCCGAGCGCGGCGAGCGGCGCGCTGCCGGCGGAGAACTGCGGGGAAATCCACAGCCGCTCGGTCAAGTCGCTGCTGTAGAGGATGATGCGGAACCGGTTGAGGTCCATCGCGGCGTTGCCGGTGGCGTGCTGGCGCCAGCGCACCTTGGGCCCGGACATCGCGGACAGGTCGATCTTTTCGCCGCTGGCGGGGGCCTGCAGGTGCGGCGCCACTCCGAACTCGGCGAAGGTGTTCGCGGCGTTGAGGCCGCGGCGCAGGGCGGTGGCGTCGATGCCGCTGGCCTTGGTGAACTCCACCATGTTTCCGGATGGCACGAAGGCTTGGCGCCACACGTCGAAGATGCTGTCCATGCCCTTGTTCTTGAAGGCGTCGAACAGATACTTCATGCCGAGCGCCGAGATGTCCTGCAGGCCCGTGGCGGCATAAGCGTCGCCGTTCGCATCGTGCAGGTCCCAGAGCAGTGCCTGGAGGCCGAGTTCGGTGTCCTCACCACGGTAGACCGCGGCGCCGAAACTGAACTTCGGCTCGTTGCTCTCGAGATTCACCCAGTCGCGGTACAATTTGTCGCCGACCCACTTGAACTTGCCGGCGTAGCGGGACGAGCGCTCGGTGAACGCGACGCCAATCCACGTGCCGTAGCCTTCGTTGAGCGCGAGCCGATTCGAGAGCAGCTTGTTGTTGTGGGTGGTGCCGTTGGAGGCGAGGTCGTATTGGTTCGAGCCGTCGTGGCCGCCGCCCTGGGCGTTGATCGAGCCGGTGTCGTCCTGGACCATGTGGCCGAACTCGTGGCCGATGACATCCCACACGTACGAGCGCACGCCGGTGATGTGCAGTTTCTTGTCGTTGCCGAAGAACGAGGTGTTTCCGGGTTCGGGGAAGACCACCTTGAAGGCGGAGGCCTTGTCGTGGCCCATCGTCTTTTTCAGTTCCCGCACCATGTCCGCCATGCAGTGGAAGGTGGCCATCATCTGGGCGAGGTTGTCGCCCCCGCGGGCGGCGCTGCGGTCGAAGGTGAAGTCCACCGCAGCGGCCGCGGTTTTGCCCAGGAAGTCCAGCGGGTTGGGAATGTCGTAGGTGTAGGTGTTTCCCGCGGTGTTCTCCGTGTCGAAGGTGCCGATCCCGCCGCCTGCCGTCTGGATCCCGCCGGCCGCGGTGATTCCCGGGAACGAGGCCACCAGCCTGAGCTTTGGATTGAACGAGGCGACCGGCGCGGTGAACGAGCACATCCCGTCGACCAGATAGGTCTCCGCCACCAGCGAATCGTCGGCCGCATTCCGCACCTCGACCTTGATGCCGTCGACCGGGAACGACTCGAACATCGTCAGCGCCGCGGGCGTCGCCGGATCGGCCGGATCCGCGGGCTTCGGACCTTGCCACTGCGCCTTGAAGAAGAGCGTGTCGCCGGCGGCGATGTCACCGACCGTGATCGCCTTCGAGGTTCGCGTCGCGGAGATCTTTTTTTTTGCGGCGCGCGCCGCGCGTTCCTCGAGCAAGGCCTTGTAGCGAGTCTCGAAGTCGTTCTGCAGCGCCTCGGCGGATTTCGCCCCCTTCTGTTGCCGCAGCTCGGCGAGCAACCGGGTTTGGAGAAGTGCGCCGACGGTTCCCTCGCCGAGCCACACCCGCCCGTCCTCCGCGATGACGGCGAGCTGGAAGGCTTCCTCACCGGTCGAGACGACTATGTGGAATTCGCCTTCACCGGTGACTTGCAGAGGAATGGTTCCCTTGCCGCCGGCCAGTTCGACCGCGGCCGGCAGAACCACGTCCCCCGGGTCGGGGTCTTCGTGGACTTCCGTGAACGCCACCACCTTCAGCTCGAGGCGCTTGACCTGCTCCGGCGCGGCGACGCCCACCTCCGTCTGCTCGCCGACATTCACCACGTCCGGTAGAGTGAATGTCACCGGCGTCCGGTTCGGCTCCGCGGCGCGACCGGCCGCGATGGCTGTCATGACAATAACGATGGCCAGCCAGAATCGTGCGGGGCTTTTCATAACCCGTGATCATGCGAAAGAAGACAGGGTGGCCGAAGGAAAATATGGCTTGTTTCCCATGAAGTGGGGAATCTCGCGGCCCGGCAAATCTATCGGAATTCCTAAACAACCTGCAAATCGCCGGCAGGGAGTTGTTTTTCCGCGCTCCCCCGGCCCGCGTGGAGGCCTCGCTCCAGTGCCGCGCCGGCGTTTCCGGTTTGCCTCCGGCGGCTCCAGTTCGCACGTTCCGCGCATGGCGAAGGCGAGCGACGGCAACCACGTGGTGGTGAAGGTTTTCCTGTACGGCATCCAGCCGCAGATCTGGCGGCGTTTCTCGGTGCCGGCGGAGTTCACCTTCGACAAATTCCACGATGCGATCCAGGCGGCGATGGGCTGGGAAAACAAAAGCCCGCACGAGTTCCGCCACGGCAAGGGCAAGCGGTTGGTGGACGTGATCGGGCCGGTCGGTCTCGAAGACCAGACGATCGGCGAGTTCCAGGACGAGGCGCAGCTCACGATCGCGGAGTTCCTCGGCAAACGACGGCTGCCGATCCGCATCCTCTACCGTTACGACTTCGCGGACGAGTGGATCCACGAGATCGTCTTCGAGTCGCGCGCGGAAGGCGGCGAGCTGCCGGTGATGCTCGAAGGCGAGCGCGCCTGCCCGCCCGAGGACTTCGGCGGGCATTTCCAATACATGCAGGCCCTCCACGGCGAGATCGGCTGGATGAATCCGGGCTACGAACCCGAGGCCTTCGATCCGAAGGCGGTCTCGTTCGAACCGAAGAAGGGACGGAAGCGGCGGTGAACCCGTTCGTCCGCGTCGGTCCGCCCCGATGGGAAACCCGACGTGGATCCATCCCGCCGTGCCCGGTCGCGGTTCGCAAGTCATGAGAGTCCTCGAAGCCCCACCTACCGCAAACGTCGTACTTTCCTTCGACTTCGACGGCACGCTGCACGATCCGGCGTCGGATCCGCCGGTGCCGCCGGAGTTTTTTGAGACGATCCGCGAGCTGCGGGCGAGCCACGGTGCCGTCTGGGGGATCAACACGGGGCGCTCGATGCAGCAGATGATCGAGGGCTTCATCGAGAGCCGCTTTCCCTTCCTGCCGGACTGGGTGGTGGCGCGGGAGCACGAGGTCTACTTCCCGAACGCCTTCGGCCGCTGGATTCCGGACGAGCCGTGGAACAAGAAGGCGACCAAGGAGATCCACCGCCTCTTCAAGCGCTCGAAGAAAATCCTGAAACTCATCCGCAAGGAGATCGAGGAGCACACCGGCGCGCAGTGGGTGGAGATCGAGCGCGAGCCCGCCGGGATCGTCGCGCGGACGGACGAGGAAATGGACTGGATCACCCTGCGCGTCGCGGAGATCGCCGCCGCGGAGCGCGACCTTCATTGGCAGCGGAACTCGATCTACCTGCGCTTCGGCCACCGGAACTACCAGAAAGGCAGTAGTTTGGCCGAAGTGGCCCGGCGCCACGGCCTCGACGCCTCCCGCTGTTTCGCCGTGGGCGACAGCCACAACGACTTCGAGATGCTGCATCCGGACAACGCGCGCATGGCCGCTTGCCCGGCGAATGCGGTGGAGCAAATCAAGCGCGAGATCGAAGCCGTCGGCGGCTACTTGGCCTCAGCCGCGCACGGCGCCGGCGCGGTCGAGGCGCTGCGGCACTACTTTCCCGCGAGCCACTGAGCCTTGAGCGCCTCGGCGCGGGAGAGCGCTTCGTCGGCGGAAATGCCGAGTACATTCGCGTGGCCCATCTTGCGCCGCCCGCGGGCGTGGCGTTTGCCGTAGAGGTGGAGATAGGCCTCGCCGTCGGCGAAAAGCGGCTGCCAGTCGGGCGGCGTGGTCTCGTCCTGCCACATGTCGCCGAGCAGGTTCAGCATCGCCACCGGGCTGAGCAGCCGCGTCGAGCCGAGCGGCATGCCGGTGATCGCGCGGAGCTGCTGCTCGAACTGCGAGGTCGCGCAGGCATCCAGCGTGTGGTGCCCCGAATTGTGCGGGCGCGGCGCGATCTCGTTCACGAGCAGCGCACCGTCCGGCAGCAGGAAAAACTCCACGCCCATGATGCCGACGTAGTTGAGCGCCTCGGCCACCCGCCGGGCGATCGCGGCAGCTTCGAGCGCCACCGCCGGGGAAACCCGGGCCGGGACGATGGACACGTCGAGAATGTGGTGGCGGTGGCGGTTTTCCGCGGCGTCGTACGTGACCATCGCCCCATCCACACCGCGAGCGACCATCACCGAAAGCTCCCGCTCGAACGGCACCCAAGCCTCGAGCACCGCGCGGTCCGCCTCGAAATTTCTCCACACTTCATGCGGGTCTTCATCGCCCTCCAGCTTGATCTGGCCCTTGCCGTCGTAGCCGAAGGCGGCGGTTTTCAGGACGCCGGGGCCGCCCAGATCCTTCATCGCCGCCGCCAGATCGCTGGCGCTGGCGATTACGGCGAACCACGCGCATGGAATTCCTTGGTCACGCAGGAAGTTCTTCTCGCGCTCGCGGTGCTGTGAAGTCGAGATCGCGAAAGGCGAAGGCCGCAGTGGCAGGCAGTCCGCGACCGTTTCCAATGTCTCGCGCGGGATGTTTTCGAACTCGACCGTCGCCACCGTCGCCTTCCGGCAGAACCGCTCGAGCGCCTGCGGATCGTCGAACGGCAGGTCGATCACCTCGTCGGCGACCTCGACGGCCGGCGCTTCGAGGCCGCCGGTCCAGATCACGGTGCGGACGCCCATCCGGCGGGCGGCGAGCGCGAGCATCCGGCCGAGCTGGCCGCCGCCGATCACGCCGACCACGCAGTGCGGCGGGTGGAGGAGAACGCGGGACATCACTCGAGCGGCGGGAGTTCGGCGGCGAGGACGGTGTCCGTCTGGTTCTTGCGGAAGTCGGCGAGTTTTCCGGCGAGCGCCGGGTTTTCGTTCGCCAGCATCGCCACGGCGAAAAGCGCGGCGTTCACGGCCCCGGCCTTGCCGATGGCGAAGGTGGCGGTGGGAATGCCGGCTGGCATCTGGACGATCGAAAGCAGCGAATCCACGCCGCTCAGCGCCTTGGATTGCACCGGCACGCCGAGCACCGGCAGGTCCGAATGGGCGGCGGTCATGCCCGGCAAGTGGGCGGCTCCGCCGGCTCCGGCGATGATGCATTTCAGGCCGCGGCCGCGCGCGGAGCTGGCGTAGGAAACGAGCTTGTCGGGCGTGCGGTGGGCGCTGACGACCTGCGCTTCCCAAGCCACGCCGAAGTCGCGCAACGTCCGCGCGGCATGCTCGAGCGTCGGCCAGTCCGACGTGCTCCCCATGATGATCCCGACCTGTGGCGGCTCGCTCATGCGCGGAGCGTGGAGGGGGGCCGTGCCCGCGTCAATACGGGTTCCCGCGGCGCAATTTCCACCGGCCGGCTCATCGGGCGGTCATCATCCGGGGTCATCTTGCGAACGTGAAAACGCTGGCTTGCCTGACTTCGATCTGCCTCCTGACCGTCGCCGGAACCGTGCCTGTCGGCGCGGATGAAAACGCTTGGCGGATCGAGATCCTGCCCGAGCGGTGGGAACTCGGCGGTTTCCTGGAAGACAAGGACCTCAGCGGGATCGCCGCAGCGGGGAATTCCAACGTGGTGGTCGTCAGCGACGAGCTCCACCACGTCCAGCCGGCGGTCCTGCGGCGGGATTCGCGGCGGATCGACGCCGGCCGCCCGGTCTCCTTGTTGGAAGCGGATGCCGGAAGTCGCGAGCTCGATCTCGAGGCGATCGCGTTCGATGAATCCGCGGGATGTTATTTTGCCACCGGATCCCATGGTGTCAGCAAGAAGCAGGGAGATGTCTCCGCTGACCGGCAGCATATCTTCCGCATCCCCGCGGACCCCACGACGGGGCGCCCGCGGGTGGAGCTCGCGGAACGCGCCTCGCTGATGCCGTGGTTCGCCGGCCACCCGGTGCTCGGTCGCTTCGTCGACCAGCCACTGCAGCGCGACGGCCTGAACATCGAGGGGCTCGCCGTGCGCGGCGGCCGGTTGTTCCTCGGGCTGCGCGCGCCGAACATCGGCGGCTCCGGCTTTGTCGTCGAGATTGGAGCGGAGGCCTTGTTCGCAGGGGGCCTTTCGAGCGCCCGCCTCCACGAATTGCCACTTGGGACCGGGCGCGGCATCCGGGACATCGTCGCGACCCGTCACGGACTGTTGATCGTGACCGGAAACGCCGCCGCGGAACCCGTGAAGCGCTTCCCGGAATCCTCCGCGCGGCAGCCTGACTCGGACTTCGACCTGTTGCTGTGGAGCGGACGCGGGAGCGAACCGCCGGTCGCGGTGGGTCCGCTGCCCCGGACGGGAGGAAAGGCGGAGGCGCTGCTCGTTCTGGAGGAGGATGCCAATTCGGTCGATCTGCTGGTGGTCTTCGACGGCCTGCACGCCGGAGCGCCGATGTCCGCGCGACTGACGAAAGCCGTCGCCTCACCCGCCGAATAGCCCGCGCAACGTCCGGCCGAGGGAGCCGATCAGGCCTTTCCGCGCCTCGCGCTCCCGGACCGGCGGCCGGAGCGCCGCCACGGCCTGACGGATCTTCTCCTCGGATGCCGCCACCCGCTGGTATTCCCCGGGCACCGCGGCGGCGCCCATCGGGATGTCGTGACGCCGGTGGAGCATCGGGCTCGCCGAGGTTTCCAGCGCGGCCAGATGAATCTCCGTGACGCCGGCGCGGCGAACGATTTCCGCCACATCGGATGGCTCGACGCCTCCTCCCGGCATGACGGCGATCCGGCCGGCGGCATGGCGGACAAAGCCGGCGATCGCCTCGATGCCGCGCGCCACATCCGGTTCGCAGCCGCTGGTGAGCACGCGGGGAATGCCGAGCGCGATCAAGGTCTCCAGCGCTTCCTTCGGGCTGCGCGTCAGGTCGAACGCGCGGTGGAACGTGAGGTCCAGTCCGGCCGCCTTCTCCATCAAGATGCGCGTCCGGCCCACATCGATCGTGCCATCGGGCCGGAGCATGCCGAAGACGATGCCGTCCGCGCCCTCCCGCCGGAAGTAGCCCACCTCGTGGAGCATCATCTCGAACTCCGCTTCCGAGTAGAGGAAATCCCCGGCCCGCGGGCGGAGCATGGCCATGATCTTGCCGGGGAAAATCCGGCGCGCGGCGTTGAGGAAGGCGAGGCTCGGCGTGGTGCCGCCCTCCACGAGGCCGGCGCACAGCTCGATGCGATCCGCCCCGGCGCGGGCGGCGGCCTCCACGGATGCGAGGTTGTCCACGCAGACTTCCACGATCATGCGGGGAGCATGTCCCGCGGCCGCGGCGGGGGAAAAGGCGTAAATCCGGGGCCCGCGCTGGCGTTTCCGCCGCCCGATGGAAGGCTCCCGCGGCCTGCGTCACGAATCCGTCATGGTTCCGTGCCAAAGCTGGCCGGCGTCCCGCTTCATCCTCCATCATGCTCCGCTTCCTTTTCCTCATCCCGCCCGCGCTCTTCCTCGGCGCATGTTCACCCTCCGAGACACCGGTCACCTACGGCGACAACCTGAAGCTCCTCGAGACCCACGAGCTGAAGGTCCCGGAGCCCTCCGGTGTGAGCCTGGGCGACGACGGCGAGTCGCTCTGGATCGTCAGCGACGAGGCCGGGGCCATCCACCAGGTGTCGCTGCGGGGCGACCCGATCCAGGAGCTTTCCGCGGACGAAACCGACGTCGAAGGCATTGCCAATCTCGGCGACGGCCGGTTGGCGGTGATCGCCGAGCGGGGCAGGAAGCTCGTCATCCTGGATGCCGCGGGAAACCGCCTCACCGAGGAAAAACTCGCGATCCCCGGTGAGGACAACTCCGGTCCGGAAGCCGTCGCCTTCAACCGCCAGACCCGCGAATTCTACGTGCTGAAAGAAAAGAATCCGGGGCTCTTCGTGATCCTGGACGAGAACCTCCGGGAAACGGGCCGCAAGGAGTTCCGCTTCGCGCGCGACTACTCCGCGCTCGATCTCGAGCCGGTCCGCCAACACCTCTGGGTGCTCAGCGACGAGTCCCAGTCGATCCATGTCTTCGACCACGGCATGGACTTGATCACCACCTTTTCCACCAGCATCCCGCAGGCCGAAGGGCTGGCGGTGGACTACCCGAACAAGCGGCTCTACCTCGTCTCGGACGCCACGGCGAAACTTTATGTGTTCTCGTTCGAGAATTACTGAGCCCGCGTCATCGGGCGATCATCTTCGGCGCCCAGATTGCGAGCGTTGACACAACCACCTGAAATCATGCAAACGAAGAACCGAATCATCCTGCCGCTCGCCATGATCCTGCTTCCGGCGACCCATGCCGCGGCGTTCGAGAAGAAGGAAATCCAGCTCGCGGAAGCTCCCGCCGCCGTCCAGTCCGTGGTGCGCGACAACCTCCGGGGCGGAACGCTCGACGAAATCGAGCGCGTGACCTTCGATGGCCGCACCACTTATCTCGCGGAGATCAATCTCGCGGAGGACCGAGACCTCGATCTGTATATCTCCGAAGATGGCACGATCCACCGGACCGCCGAGGAAATCCACCCGTCCGAGGCTCCGGACGCGGTCCGCGGAGCCGCCGAGAGCCACGGCACGATCGAGGAGATCGACAAACACACGCGTGGCGGCACGGTGACCTACCGCGTCGAGATCGACCGCCCCGGCGCGGATCTGATGCTCGAAATTTCCGAGGCGGGCGCAGTGCTTTCGCAAACCGAGGAATCCGACGATTGATGCCCCCGCGCGGGAGGTGGACGTGAGCCGCTTCCCGCGCCATTCTCGGCCACCATGCGACTGCTTGTCATCGAAGACGCCGCCCGCCTGCGCGAAACGCTCGGGCGGGCGCTCTCGCGCATGGGCCACGCGGTGGACCTCGCCGCGGACGGCGCGGACGGCGAGACGATGGCCCGCATGAACGGCTATGACGCGATCGTCCTCGACCGCATGCTGCCGGCAAAGGACGGCCTCGAGGTGCTCGCGAGCTTGCGCCGCGACGGCATCACCACGCCGGTCCTGCTGCTCACCGCGCTGGACGGAGTGGAGGAAAAGGTCCGCGGCCTGGGCACCGGCGCGGACGATTACCTGACCAAGCCCTTCGCCCTCGCGGAGCTGGCGGCGCGGCTCGAGGCTCTCGGCCGGCGGCGCTACAACCAGCCCGACCCGCGGCTCGTGATCGGCCCGCTCGAGATCGACACCGCGGCGAAGACCGTGCGTCGCGAGGGCCGGCCGGTGCCACTCACGGCGCGCGAGTTTTCCCTGCTCGAGATCCTTTCCCGCCGGCCCGGCCATGTCCTGAGCCGGGCGCAGATCGAGGCGCACCTTTATTCGGAAACCGACGGCCCGCTGAGCAACGCGGTCGATTCCGCGGTCTGCTCGCTGCGGCGGAAACTCTGTCCGCCGGGCACCCCGCCGCTCATCCACACGCGGCGTGGATTGGGATACGTGCTGGAAGACGCATGAGATCAATCCGCAGCCAGCTCACCGCCACGCTCTGCCTCGCGATCGGCGCGCTGCTGGTGGCCGCCGGCTTGTTCGTGTTTTTCGCCGCGCGCGAGGTGCTCGAAGACCAGTTCGACGAGACGCTCGTCGCGAAAGGCCGGGCGATCATCACGGCGACGGAGGTGGACGACGGCGAGCTCGAGCTGGAGCTGACCGTCGAGGATTTCGCCGGCTTCGGCGAGGGCGGGGATTACTTCGAGATCCGCCGCGGCGGCGGCGTGGTGGTGATCCGCTCGCCGTCGCTGGAGGCGGAAACGATCGGCACGATCGAGCCCCCCGAGGGCGACGAACCGCGGATCGTTTCCGGAGCGATGCCCGATGGCCGCCGCGCGCGGTTTTTTGTCCAGCGGTTCCGCGCCCGCGGCAAGAAGTGGACGTTGTTCCCCGACCTCCACGTCATCGTCGCCAGCCCCACGGCGGAGCTGGACCGGAGCATCGCCGGGCTCGGCGTGGTGCTGGCGGTCGCCGGCGCCGGCACGCTGCTCGTCACCGTGCCGCTGGTCCGCGCCGCCCTCGCCCGCGGGCTGCGGCCGCTCGGCGACCTTTCCGCGCAGGTGCAATCGATCCAGACCGACCGGCTCGACCGGCGGGTGGACGAGTCGCGCATGCCGGCCGAGCTGCTGCCGGTGGCGGCGGCACTGAACGCGTGGCTCGGGCGGCTCGAGGTTTCCTTCGAACGCGAGCGGCGGTTCAGCAGCCACGCCGCGCACGAACTCCGCACGCCGCTGGCCGAGCTGAAGGCGCTGGCGGAAAGCGGCGCCCGCTGGCCGGAGGAAGCCACACCCGAACGCTGCGGCGAAGTGTTGGAAGTCGCCAACGAACTCGAGGCGCTGCTGGAGAAACTCGCGCTGCTCGCCCGCGCGGACGCCGGCCGGCAGCCGCTCCAGCCGGCGCCGGTGGATCTCGCGGCCGCCTGTGCCGCCGCGGCGGAACGCTTCGAACGTCTCGCGGCGGAACGGGACATCCGGATCGAGCCACGGATTGAAGGCGGACCATTCGTCTCCGATCCGGAGCTTTTCGGCACGATCCTCGGCAATCTGCTCGGCAATGCCGTCGCCTACTCCCCGCCCGGCAGCCGCGTGCGCGTGGAGCTGTCCCCGCAGCGCATCCGCGTGACGAACCCCGCGCCCGAGCTCGATCCGGCCGACCTGCCGCACCTTTTCGAGCGATTCTGGCGGAAGGACGCCGCGCGCACCGGCTACGGCCACTCCGGCCTCGGGCTGTCGATCGTCCAAGCCTGCGTCCAGGTCCTCGGCGGGACCTGCCAAGCCACGCTCGGCCCGGGCCACGAGCTGAAAATCGTGGTGACGTGGAAAGATTCGGCATCGTGAGCCATGCCGGCTAGCATCCGCCCATGGACGCCCCGCTCCACCTCGCGCTGCGCGACGGCACGCCGGTCATCGCCCGGCCGCTCGTGCCGGCCGACCGCGAGGCGCTCGCGGAAGCCTACCGGCGGCTATCACCCGAGGCGCGCTATCACCGGTTCTGGACGCAGACCGGGGAAATGATCGGCGACAAGATGCTCGACCGCCTGCTCGCGATCGAGCCAGAGCGGCACGCGGCGTGGACGGTGCTCGATCCCGCCCGAGCATTCCCCGGCATGGGCGCGGCGAGCTGGTGGCGGGATCCGGCGAATCCCGCCGAAGCGGAAGTTTCCGCCACCGTGCTCGACGGCGACCAAGGCCGCGGCATCGGCACGCTGTTGCTCGCGATCCTGTGGCTCACCGCGTTCCGCGCGGGCGTGGAACGCCTCGTCGCCTACGCCCTCCCGGACAACCGTCGCGCCGCCGGCTGGATGCGCGCCTGCGGAGCCAGGGGAACCTGGGACGGTTACAAGCTCATCTACCGTTGGGACCTCGAAGATCTGGAACAACTCCCGCCCACCCCCGCCGGCATCGAACTGGCCGAATGGCTCGCCCGCCTCGCGCCGGAGATCCTGGACCGGTAGGGCGTGACCGGCTGGCACGCCGACTTGTCGCCAACGGCTCTGGGTGTGGAAGAAGTGACAAGTGCGAAGTGGAAGAGGAATCCACCGCCGAGACGCCAAGGTCGCCAAGTGGGAGATGGTGGATTGAAGATAAGTCTCCGCGCGAGGCTCTCTTCGTTTAGAATTTCATGCTTTAACATTCGTGCTTTCTCCCCTACTTCACCTCGAAGGCGCCCGGGTCGGGAGCTTTGCCAAGATGGGGGTCGCCGAGGTCGATGCCTTGGTCGATCAGGCGGCTCGAGCGGCGGGGTTTGAGGTACTCCACTTCCGGCAGCTTTCCGTCTTCCGGCCGCGGAGCCATCAGCTCCTTCACGTCGAGGCTTTCGAAGTGCCGGTCGGAAACCTCGAGTTCCAGATCAAAGGAATTGCCGGCCACCTCGTTGCCTTCCCGCACGAAATTCGTCAGGTCGCGCCCGCCGCGGTAGGCGAGGTTGTTTTTCACGACGTGGCCGCGGCCCGGCACGCTGGCGGTGTTCTCTTCGTTGCGACCGAGCATGTTGAAATTGTGGCCATTGCGGTAGGCGGTGTTGTGGATCCAATCGTTGCCGCCCGGGTGGTGGTTCGCATAGAAGCCGCTCGCGCGGTTGTGCGCGGCGATCGAGCGGACCACCCGGTGGCGCGGAATGCTCCGCGGCAGCCTCCCGGCGTCGATCGCGCCGTAGCCCCCGATCTTGAAACCGTTGCCGTCCGCCAGCCGGTCGCCGTCCTCGTTCGTGCCGTTGAGGAACGCCCAGCAGTTTTCGATCGTGGCGCTTTCCTCGGCGGAGATGAAATCGAAGCCGTCGTCGCTGTTGTACCAAGCACGGCAGCCGACAAACCGGTTGCCGACCGTTCCGCGGCCGCCGTGATAGCCGAAACCGTCGACGTTTCCGCCGCGACCGCCTTCGGAGACGGTGTCGTGGTTCCGGTAGGCGTCGCAGTTCAGCACCAGGTTGTGCGAGCCGCGGCCGAGCCAGAAGCCGATCGCCATGCCGTCGTGTGCCTCGAGATTTTCGAAAATGTTGTGGCTGCCTTGGTTGTCGAAGCAGATCGACTGGGTGTGGCCGGTGATCGTCACTTGCACTCCAGTGACCGCGAAGCCGCGGAAATGCCGCCATGAGCCTGTGACGTGCATCGCGTAGACGCGCAGGCCTTTCGGCTTCACGTCGGACAAATCGAACACCGGCTTCTCGCCCGGATAAGCGAAAAACCGGATCGGCTTGTCTTCGGTCCCGCTCTTCGCGAAGTGGACCACATGCGCCCGGCCGTAGTGGGTGAGGGCGATCTCGTCCGCCGCCATGCGGTACGTCCCGCCGCGGATCGCCACCGTGTCACCCGGCGAGACCGCCTCCTCCGCGCGCTGCAGCGATGCGAACGGATGGCCCCGGCTGCCATTCGACCGATCATCCCCATCCGGCGCGACGAAGTACGTCCGGCCGGAAGCGAACCCGGAAACGATCAGGAACAGCCCGACAAGGCGGATGAGACCCATAACTCTTTGAATTACACCTCCCATCTTCTATCCACCATCTTCCATCCACCATCTCCTATATGTCCCCCTTCCTCACCTCGTCGAAGAGATGTTCGCTGCCGCGCCAGGCGAGGGCGAGGATGGTGATGGTCGGATTTTTGAACGGGCTGCTGGCGAAAACCGCGGCGTCGGCCACCATGACATTGGGACAATCCCAGAGTTGGCCCCACGGATTCGTCACGCCGTCCTCGGCTTTCGCACTCATGCGGGCGACGCCCATCTCGTGATTCACCGAGCCGCCGGCCGTCATCCGCTGGTGGGGCTGCGGACGTCTTCCCACCTCGCCGCCGGCGGCCTCGATCATCTCGGCGAAGGTTTTTTGCATGTGCGCGACTTGGTTCACCTCGGCCTCGGACCACTCGAAGTTGAAACGCAGCACCGGGATGCCCCAGCGGTCCTTCTTCCCGGGGTCGAGTTCGATGAACGACTTCTCGTTCGGGATCATCTCGCCGCGGGCATGGAGGTCGACGAAGGTGCCGAAATAGCGGCGCGCCTCCTCCTTGAGCTTCGTGCCCCAGGCGTCGCCGACCAGTCCGCTCATCGCGCCGAACGTGCCCATGTTCGGCATCGTGCGGCCGCCGCTCCAGGCCATGTAGTAGCCACGCGGCACGCCGTCCTTGAGCGCCGCCTTCTGGCGCTCGACCGTCCACGGCGCGTAGGTGTGCATGGCGGAAACGCCGTCCTCATTGTGCAGCGGGAGGTTTTCCAAGGCGGGAATGCGTCCGGAAAGATTGCTGCCGGTGCTGTCCGTCAACCAGCGGCCGAGGTGGCCGGTGGAATTTCCGAGGCCGTCGGGGAAGCGGTTCGAGCGGCTGTTGAGCAGGATCCGGCCGGTCTCGCAGGCGCTCGCGCCGAGGATCACGAGCTTCGCCCGCACGTGCTCCTCGCGGCCGGTCTTCTTGTCGATGAAATGCACGCCGGTCGCCTTGCCGGAATCGTCGACCGTCACCTCGCGCACCTGGGCGTCGGCCAGGATGTCGAGGTTTCCCGTCGCCAGCGCCGGCGGGATGAGCACGGTCGTGGATTGGAAATTCGCGCCGATCGAGCAACCGCGGCCGCAGGCGGTGGCATAAAAGCAGGCCGGCCGGCCGTTGAGCGGACGCGTCAGGATCGCCATCCGCGACGGCACCACGGGAATGCCGAGCTTTTTCCCGGCGCGCATCAAGAGCCGCTCGTAGACCCGCGGCGGCGGGGGCGGCTGGAAAAAGTCGCTGTCCGGATTGTTCTCCAGCCCCTCCTTCGAGCCGAAGATGCCGACGAGCTGGTCCACCTTGTCGTACCACGGCGCGATGTCGCCGTAAGAGATCGGCCAATCCACGCCGAGCCCGTCGGTCGAGCGCGGCTTGAAATCCAGCGGCCCCATCCGCAGCGAGACGCGGCCCCAGTGGTTCGTCCGTCCGCCGAGCATCCGGCCGCGCCACCACATGAAGTTCTGGTCGGTGGTCATGCGGTTGTCCGCCTTCGCCTCGAGCCAGTCGCCTTTCGACTTGCTGCGGACGACGTACGGCTCGTCCGGCACCGTCCAGCCGCCGATGTTCGCCTGGAAGAATCCGCCCGGCTTTTCCGGCGTGCCGATGCCCCGGAGTGGCGCTTCGGCGTAGCTCTGGAACATCGGCGTTTCCTTCACCGGATCGTAGTTCCGGCCGGACTCGAGCATCAGGACCTTCGCCCCCTTCCGCGCCAGCGCCCACGCCGCCATCCCGCCGGCGGCGCCGCTGCCGACGACCACCGCGTCATAACTCTCGGCGCGCGTCCGCGAGGTGTCCAGATATGCCATAACTTCGGATTGTTGTCAGACCAACTTGGCGTGTTCCAGAGCTTCCGCCGGTGGTTCCGGCCAGTCGCCGCCGATCGGCGTGTTGCCGGTGTAGCCGATCGCCTTCCAGCCGTCGCGCGTCGTGAAATAGCCCGCCGCCGCCCGATCGCGGAACAGCCGGAAAAACCGGTAGCCGGCCTCATGCTCCGGCGTGCCCTCGGCGACCGTCGCCTCGATCAGCGCCCGCTTCTTCTCCTCCGGCGCCTCGGCGAACGAACCGCCCGCCGCCTTGTCGAGCCACGCCAACCCGTCGCGGATCCGCCCGCGCTCGCCCACCTGCGACGGGTAGGGCGCGCTGATCCACTCGTCGATGAAATCCACCACGCCCACCTCGCTCGCCGCGGGGCCATGATCGTCCGCCGGCAGGATCAGGTCCGCGAGGGCGGTCGCGGCGCGTTTTTCCGCCTCGGTCATCACCCGCGGCCACGGGATGTCCTTTTCCAGCAGGTCCGGGTCAAAGCCGATCAAGCGCTCCTGCTCCGCCCACGCCACTCCTTCCCAAGCTCCGATCATTACGGAGGCGGCGAGGATGCGCTGGATGGCTTCGCGGCGGGTCAGGTGCATGGCGGGTTTCGGAAGTCCGGAGGCTAGCGATGGATACGCAGCACCGGAAGCCCGAACGAATCCCTCATCGCGGTTACCCGCCGCACGAGCGGGAGCGCGCTCAGGAAATGTTCGTGAAGACCGCCTGCACGTCGTCGTCCTCCTCGATGCGATCGAGGATCTTTTCCACGTCCTCCATCTGCTCCTCGGTCAGCTCGATCGGCTGGTTCGGCACCCGCTCGAGGCCGGATTTCGTGGCGGTGATTCCCTGCTGCTCGACCGCATGCGAAAGGCTGGCGAAGGCCGTGTAGTCGCCCATCACCGTGACGATGCCATCGTTCACCTCGAGCGATTCGAGGCCGTGGTCGATCAGCTCGAATTCCAGCTCCTCGAGGTTCTTGTCCTCCGGCACGGGAAACTCGATCACCGTCTTGCGGGAGAACATGAAATCGAGCGAGCCGCTGTTCACGAGCTGGCCGCCGTTCTTGTTGAAGTAGGTTTTCAGGTTCGTGACCGAGCGGTTCGAGTTGTCGGTCGCGCACTCGATGAAGAACAGCGAGCCGTGCGGCCCCTTGCCCTCGTAGTTCACCTCGGTGATCTCGGAGGCGTCCTTGCCGGCGGCGCGCTTGATCGCGGCGTCGATGTTGTCCTTGGAAAGGTTCTGCGCCTTGGCGTTGGCGATCGCCACCCGCAGCCGGGCGTTCGTCTCCGGATCGGGCCCACCTTCCTTGGCGGCCAGGGTGATGGATTTCGCCAACTTCGGAAACACCTTGGACATCGTGGCCCAGCGCGACTCCTTCGCCCGGCGGCGGCATTCGAAAGCTCGTCCCATGATCGTGGTGGATTTGAAAAAATCGCCGGCGCAATGACCGGGGCCGGCATTCAAGCACGCGCCGGCCGAAGCTCAATAGCGGAGCGCAAGCCCCGGCGCAGGATCGGCTGCAAGCTCCTCCATCAGGGCGAGGTATTCTCCGCCCGTGACGATGCCTTTCCGATGTTTGACCGCGGTTCTGGTCTTTGCCTTGGCCGCCCATGCCTCCGCCTTCGAGATCATCGCCCACCGGGGCGCCTCGCACGACGCGCCGGAGAACACGATCGCCGCGCTGAACCTGGCGTGGCAGCAGAATGCGGACGCGGCGGAGTTCGACATCTTCCTGAGCAAGGACGGCGAAGTCGTCCTGCTGCACGACGCCAACCTCAAGCGCACCACCGGCCGGAATGCGCGGGTTTCCGATCTCACGCTCGCCGAACTTCGGCGGCTCGACGCCGGCGCTTGGAAGGGGAAGTCGTGGCGAGGCGAGCGGATTCCGACCCTGTCCGAAGCGATCGCCACCGCGCCCCAGGACAAGCGTTTGTTCATCGAATTCAAGTGCGGCGCCGAGGCGCTTCCCGCGGTCGGCCGCGCGATCGCAGCCTCCGGAAACGAAGCCGCGCGGTTCGTGCTGATCGGCTTTGACTTGGCCACGATGACCGAAGCCAAACGCCGGCATCCGGACGTCGAGGTTTACTGGCTTGTCTCGCCGGAGAAGAACTCGGGGGGCCGACGGCCGGCGGTCGGAGAGATGATCGCCAAGGCGAAACAGTCCCGGCTCGACGGGCTATTCCTCAACCACCGGTTCGCCATCGACGCGGGATTCGTGGCGCAGGTCAAGGACGCTGGCCTCCGGATCTTCGCGTGGACCGTCAACGATGCTGCCACCGCCCGGCGGCTCAAGAGTGCCGGCGTGGAAGGCGTCGGAACGGATCGCCCGGGCTGGTTGCGGGAGCGCCTGGAGTAGAGATCGCCCGCCCGGATCCGCCCGCCGCAGCGCGATTCGCTCCTTGTCACCTGACGCCACCCCGGGTTCGCATTCCGGAAGCCCAGCCCAACCCTCGCCATGAACCCGCCCTCCTCCGCACCGACCGCCCGCCTCTCGGCGATGATGTTCCTCGAGTTCTTCATCTGGGGGGCGTGGTTCGTGACCGTGGGCGTCTATCTGCGGCAGGGGATCGGCTGGGAGCCGGGGATCGCCATCGCCTACTCGGTAGTGCCGCTGGCGGCGATCATTTCGCCGGTTTTCCTCGGGCTGGTGGCGGACCGTTTCCTGCCGACGCAAGTGGTGCTCGGCATCATGCACCTGCTCGGCGGGTTGTTCATGTTCGCCGTGCCGTGGGCGATCGGCCAGAGCGCGGAGACCGGCAACAGCGTGTTCTTCTGGGTGCTGCTCGGCCACGCGCTGTGCTACATGCCGACGCTCGGACTGACGAACACGCTGGCGATGCGCAACATCACCAACTCGGAGAAGCAATTCCCGGTGATCCGCGTCTTCGGCACCATCGGCTGGATCGCCGCCGGAGCGCTGGTGGGCACGGTTCTCAAGGCGGACAAGACGATCCTGCCGTTCCAGGTGGCGGCGGTCGCGAGCTTGGCCCTCGGAGTTTTCAGCTTCTTCCTGCCCAACACACCCGCTCCGGCGAAAGGCCGGAAAACGAGCCTCGCTGAAACGCTGGGGCTCGGCTCGCTCGGGATGTTGCGCGATTTCAATTTCCTCATCTTCGCCGTGGCCTCGCTGCTCATCTGCATCCCGCTGCAGGCCTATTATGCTTTCGCCGGCACCTTCGCGGGCGACGCCGGATTCGCCAGCCCCGCCGGGACGCTGATCTGGGGCCAGATTTCGGAGATCGTGTTCATGCTCATCATTCCGCTGCTCTTCGCCCGGCTGGGCGTGAAGTGGATGCTCGCGGTCGGCATGGCCTGCTGGGTGCTGCGCTACGCGCTCTTCGCGCTCGCCGCTCCGGATGCGGTGAAATGGATGATCTTCACCGGCGTCCTGCTGCACGGAATTTGTTATGATTTTTTCTTTGTCACCGGCCAGATCTACACCGACAAGAAAGCGCCGTCAGCGATGCGCGGCCAAGCCCAGGGCTTCCTGGTCGTGCTGACCCAAGGCGTCGGCATGCTGCTGGGGGCGACGATCAACGCGAAGTTCTTCGGCGAACGCATCGGCGAAGCCAAGGACGGAGCCGCCCTCGCGCTGTGGCCGTCGTTCTGGTGGATCCCCGCCGGTATGGCGGCAGGCATTCTGATCCTCTTCGTCCTCCTGTTCCGCGACCGTGTCCGCACTTCCGTGGACGAAGCGATCGCCGAAGCCGCCTCCACGCCGGAAACGATCCAGTAATCCCTTGAAAGCAGTTTTTCACATGTCATCCCCCATCCGCATTCTCTGCGCCGGAGCCGGTCACATGGGCCGCTCGCACGCCCTCGCCTACCACCGCCTCGACGGCTTCGAGATCTGCGGCATCGTCACCCGCTCGCCCGAAAGCCGGGCGAAGCTCAACGACGAACTCGGCGGCGGCTACGCGACCTTCGGCGACTTCCACGAGGCGCTGCGCGAGACGAAGCCGGATGCGGTTTCGATCTCCACCTATCCCGACACCCACGCGAGTTATGCCGAGGCGGCCTTCGACGCCGGCTGCCACGTCTTCATCGAAAAGCCGCTCGCGGAAACCGTGGCCGACGCCGAACGGATCGTCGCCAAGGCGAAGGAAACGAACCGCAAGCTCGTGATCGGCTACATCCTCCGCCACCACCCGAGCTGGATCCGCTTCATCGAAGTCGCGCGCACGCTCGGCAAGCCGCTGGTGATGCGCATGAACCTCAACCAGCAGTCGTCCGGGGCGAACTGGAAAACCCACAAGGCCCTGATGTCATCGATCTCGCCGGTCGTCGACTGCGGCGTCCACTACGTCGACGTCATGTGCCAGATGACGCGCTCGAAGCCGGTGCGCGTCTCCGGGATCGGCGCGCGGCTCAGCGACGAGCTGCCGGAAGGAAAGATCAACTACGGCCACCTCCAGGTGACCTTCGAGGACGGCTCGGTCGGCTGGTACGAAGCCGGTTGGGGGCCGATGATGAGCGAGGTCGCGTTCTTCGTGAAAGACGTCGTCGGCCCGCAAGGCTGCGTCTCGATCGTCGCCGAAAGCGCCGCCTCCCTCGGCCAGAGCGCGAACGTGGACGCCCACACCCAGACGCAGGCCCTGCGCCTCCACCACGCCGCGCTCCAGGCGGACGGCAGCTTCGCCAAGGCCGACGAAACCCTCCGCCTCGACGACGAGCCGAACCACGACGAGTTGTGCCATCGCGAGCAGGCCTTTTTTCTCGAGGCCATCCACGGCGACCTCGACCTCACCGATCACATGGAAGACGCCCTCGCCTCCATGCGCATCGTCGCCGCCGCGGACGAAAGCTTCCGCACGGGGAAGACTGTGGAGCTGTAGATCGGACGGGCGGCCGCGGTGCGGCGGCGGGATCCCCCGGAATTTCCCCATTGATCGGGAAGAACCCGGGTGTCATCCTCCATGACAAACCCGAAATCCCCACTGTCATGCGTCCCATCCTGTTCTCGTTGTTGTTCGCCGTCGTTTCCGTCCACGCGCAGGAAGCCGGCGAGGCACCCGCCAACGAAGCGAAGACCGCCGCGGAACACTACGCGGCGGGCGTGGCCGCCGAGCGCGCCGGCGATCCGGACGCCGCGCGGGACGCCTACACCCGCGCGCTTCGCGTCAATCCGCGCCACGCCGAGTCCCGCTACCGTCTCGGACTGCTCAAGAGCCAGGGCGCGAACATCGCTTCCAAAGGCCGCGAAACCAAGATCGGCTCGGTGATGATCCCGGAGATCAAGCTCGACGGCGCGACCTTGGGCGAGACGCTCGAGCTGCTCGGAAAGCTCGTCGAGAAGCACTCGGAGGGAAAGGTGACTCCGAATTTCGTCCTGCAGGATCCGTCGGGAGAATTGCGCGACCAGACGGTCTCGCTGCAATTGAAGAACGTCCCGGCACGCGCTGTCCTCCAGTATGTAACGACGCAGACCGGAACAAAGGCGCGCTTCGACGAACACGCGGTGGTGATCCTGCCGCGCTGACCGGCGTGCCGGAGCCGGGACCGGATCGCCTTGACACCCCAAGGCTCCCGGCAAATTTGGGGCAGCTTTTTCCCCGCCATGAACTCCTGTCGTCCTGACTCATCCCTCCGTGCCGGCCTGATGGAAATCGTGACCGCCAGTGGCCGCGCCTGGTGCGGCTCGTAACAGGACGACCGGCCGATGGAACTCCTCTGGATCATCGCGGGACCTCTCGCGGCCGCCTTGCTCGCCCCGGGATTGGTCCGCCTGACCGGTGGCCGGGGTGTCGGGCCGCTGCTCTCGCTGGTGCCGTTCGCGATCGCAGCGTGGCTGCTGACCCGCGCGCCGGGCGGAGAAGCCGACGCGCGCGAGTGGTCCACCCCGTGGATGCCATCGCTCGGCGTCGACTTCGCGCTGAAGGTCGGCGGCTTCGAGAGCCTGTTCCTGCTGCTGGTCAGCTTCATCGGCGGGCTGATCCTGATCTACGGCGGCAGCTACCTGAAGGGCGACCGGCAGCTCGGCCGGTTCTATCTGGTGATCCTGTTGTTCATGGCGTCGATGCTCGGCGTCATCGCGGCGGACGATCTGATCCTGACCTTCGTTTTCTGGGAACTGACGAGCGTCACCTCGTTCATCCTCGTCGGCTTCAAGCATTATGACGAAAAGGCGCGCAAGGCGGCGTTGCAGGCGCTGCTGGTCACCGGCGGCGGCGGGTTGGCGATGCTGGCGGGCTTCATCCTGCTGACGGCCATTACCGGCGAGACGCGGATTTCGGCACTGGCCGCGCAGGCCACGATGCTGCCGGACCAGCCGCTTTTCCCGCTGGCCTTCATCCTGATCCTGCTCGGGATTTTCACGAAGTCCGCGCAATTCCCCTTCCACTTCTGGCTTCCCGGCGCGATGGCCGCGCCCACGCCGGTCAGCGCCTACCTCCACTCGGCGACGATGGTGAAAGCCGGCGTCATCCTGCTGGCGAAGCTCTATCCGGCCATGTCCCACACGGCGCTCTGGGGCTGGATCGTCACGCCGGTCGGTGCCGTGACGATGCTGGCCGGCGCGCTGCTGGCGGTGGGCCAGACCGACCTGAAACGGCTGCTCGCGTATTCGACCGTCAGCATTCTCGGGGCGCTGGTGATGCTGCTCGGCTTCGGCGACGCCTTCGCGCTGAAGACGGCGCTGTTCCTGGCGCTGGTGCACGGCCTTTACAAGGGCTCGCTGTTCATGGTGGCCGGCAGCCTCGACCACGCGACCGGCACGCGCGACGTGCGGCAACTCTCCGGCCTCGGCAAGGCGATGCCGCTGCTCGCGGCGACCGGTTGCATCGCCGCGCTCAGCATGTCCGGCGCGCCGCCGACGGTCGGCTTCATCAGCAAGGAACTCATCTACGAAACGCGCTCGCCGCTGCCGGTGCTCGGCAGCGCGCTGGCGGTGGTGAGCGTGATCGCGAACGTCCTGGGCGTGGCGGTCGCCCTGATCGTGGGCGTGCGGCCGTTCTTCAAGAACAGCGGGCCGGCCGGCGTACACCACGCGCCGGACCTCGGGATGGTCCTTCCGCCGGCGGTGCTCGCGTTTCTCGGCGTGGCGCTCGGGTTCCTGCCGGCCTACGTCGACACGGGCCTGATATCGCCGGGTGTCACCGCGCTCGGCGGCGACCCGAAGCTGGCGAAAATCACGCTCTGGCACGGCTTCACGCCGGTCCTCGCCCTGAGCGCGGCGACCATCGTGCTGGGCGCCTTGGTTTTCTGGCAACGCGAGCGGGTGCGCGCGACCACCGCGCGGCTGGCGGGATGGCGACTGCCCACGCCGACCACCCTTTACGAGGCCACGCTCGACGGCACCCTGCGCCTCGCCGCCTTCCTCACCGGCTGGATCCAGAACGGCCAACTGCGGATCTACATCCGCGTGACATTGGCCGCCGCCGCCGCGCTCATCTTCCACGCGCTGATCTTCGCCCGAGACGCGTTCGCGCTCACGTCCACGGTGCCGGTCGGATTTTTCGAAACGATGGTCGTCATCCTGATGAGCGCCTCCGCGGTCGCCGCGGTGCGGGCGAAAAGCCGGCTGAGCGCGATCCTCTGCCTCGGCGGCGTCGGCTACTCGGTGGCGCTGCTGTTCGTCGCCTACGGCGCGCCGGACCTCGCGATCACCCAACTCCTGGTCGAGACCCTGACGGTCGTCCTGTTCTCCTTCGTCATCCTCAAGCTCCCGCAGATCCGCATCCTCACCCGCCGCAAGGAGCGCGGCTGGGACGGCGTGGTGGCCGCGCTCGCCGGCCTGGCGATGACGTTGGTGGTCTGGAAAAGCGTCCACAACCAGACCCACGCGCCGATCTCGCCGGGCATCGTGGAACGTTCCGCCACCGAGGCCCACGGCCGCAATGTGGTGAACGTCATCCTCGTCGATTTCCGCGCGCTCGACACCCTCGGCGAGATTCTCGTGCTCGCGCTCGCCTGCCTCGGGGTGACCGCGCTGCTCGCCCGCCGCCGGAAAACGCCGGCCGCGCGCCCGGCCAAGCGCCGGCTCGCCCTCCTGAACCGCCTCAGCCGCCAACGCCCCGCCGAGCCATGAGCGAGTTCCCCAACAGCATCCTTCCCGCCGCGGCGCGCCTGGTCATCCCGGTGCAGTATGTCTTCTCGATCTACCTTTTGCTCCGCGGCCACAACGTCCCCGGCGGTGGATTCATCGGCGGGCTGGTGCTCGCCAGCGCGCTGGTGCTCCGCGTGATGGTGGACCCGGGCCGCGAAAGCCGCCGCGACCCCGTGGTCCTCGCCGGGCTCGGCCTGCTGACGGCCCTGCTCGCCGCCGCGCTGCCGCTCTTCCTCGGACAACCGTTTTTCACCGGCCTCTGGGGCGGACCCGAGCTGTTCATCCCGCCGGTCGGCAAAGTGAAGCTCGGCACGCCGCTGCTCTTCGACATCGGCGTGTTCCTCGTCGTCACCGGCGTCGGCGCGAAGATCCTGCTCGTCCTCTTCGCCCACCATCGCGCCGCCCGCACCCAGACCTGAGCCCCGCCCCCACGAAGCCATGGAAAACCTCATGCCCATCGCCATCGGCATCCTCTTCGGATGCGGCTGCTACCTGGTGATGCGCCGGAACATCGTGCGCGTCCTGCTCGGCATCATGCTCTTCAGCCAGGCGGCGAACCTCCTCATCTTCACCGCCGCCGGCCTCACCCCGGGCCACCCGCCGATGATCCCGGCGGACGCGGACACGCTCGCCGGCGAATACGCCGACCCGCTCCCGCAGGCGCTCGTCCTCACCGCCATCGTCATCGGCTTCGCCGTCCTCGCCTTCGCCATCGCGCTGGTCCTCCGCGCCTACGAGAAGACCGGCAGCGACGACCTCGACACTTTCCAGAATTCCGAAAACTGATGCCCCACAGTTTCCTGCCGGCCCTGCCCCTGATCCTGCCGCTGCTCGCGGTGGGCGTGCTGCTGTGCCTGCGCGGCGTCGGCGAGGCCTGGCGCCACGCGCTGAACATCGCCTCGTGCACCGCCATGACCGGCGTGGCCCTGGCGCTCGTGGCCCGCGTTTCGGATGCCGGCGTGCTCGTCGTCCACTCCGGGAGCTGGCCGGCGCCCTTCGGCATCACGCTGGTGGCGGACCTGCTCTCCGCCGCGATGGTGCTCGTCACCGCGGTGATCGGCCTGGCCGTCGCGGTCTACGCCGCGGGCTCCGGCACGGGGAAATTCCGCGGTTACTTCGCGCCGCTGTTCCAGGCGCTGCTGCTCGGCGTGAACGGCTCGTTCCTCACCGGGGATTTGTTCAATCTCTATGTCTGGTTCGAAGTCATGCTGATGGCTTCGTTCGTGCTCGTGGCCCTGCCCGGCGGCCGGCCGCAGCTCGAGGCGGGCGTGAAATATCTCACGCTGAATTTCATCGCCTCCGCCTTCTTCCTCGTCGGCCTGGGCGTTCTCTACGGCATCACCGGCACGCTCAACATGGCGGACCTCGCGGAGAAATTCGCCGACCAGGAGCGGGCGGACATCGCCTCGTCCTCGGCGATTCTTTTCCTCATCGCCTTCGGCATCAAGGCAGGCATCTTCCCGTTCTACTTCTGGCTGCCCTCGTCCTACCACGTCACGCCCACCCCGGTGGCCGCGGTCTTCGCCGGCCTGCTGACGAAAGTCGGCGTCTATGCCTGCATCCGCGTCTTCACGCTGGTCTACCGCGATTACCAGGAGCTGCTGGCGACGATCCTGCTGCCGCTCGGCATCCTGACGATGGTGACCGGCGTCTTCGGCGCGGCGAGCCAGTTCTTCATTCCGCGGATCCTCTCTTTCCATATCATCAGCCAGATCGGCTACATGATCGTCGGCCTGGCCTTCTTCACCCGCGGCGCGCTGGCGGCCACGATTTTCTATATCGTCCATCATATCCTGGTGAAGACGAACCTGTTCCTGGTCGGCGGCGTGATCGGCCGCAAGCAGGGGACGCAGGCGCTGAAGAACACCGGCGGCCTCTACCGCACCGCGCCGATGCTCGGCGTGCTGTTCCTCATCCCGGCGCTCTCGCTCGGCGGCATCCCGCCGCTCTCCGGCTTCTTCGCCAAGTTCGCGCTGATCCGCGAAGGCGTGGCGCTCGACCAGTGGACGGTCGTGTTCTTCGCCTCCGCCGTGGGCCTGCTCACGCTCTACTCGATGATCAAGATCTGGAACGAGGCGTTCTGGAAGGACTCGCCGGACGAGTGGCGCTCGCCCGAACGGCCGGCTCCCGCGGCCATGGTCGCGCCCTGCGTCGCGCTCGCGCTCGGCACGCTCGCCTTCGGCATTTTCCCCGGCTATTTCTACGGCTACGCCGAGCGCGCCGCCGACCAGCTCGTCGATCCGCGACCCTACATCGAAGCCGTCCTCCGGCCCGAAAGACCATGAAGCTTTTCCACTCCATCGTCTTCGCCCTGATCTATCTGCGCGAGGTGGTGCTCTCCACCGCCCGCCTCGCGAGGCTCGTGCTCCAGCCGCACATCGACCTGCGGCCGCGCTTCGTCGAGGTGCCGCTGACGCTGCGCGGCGAGTTCTCGCGCTTTCTCTACGCCTGCCTGATTTCGATGACGCCGGGCACGCTCAGCGTCGCGCTCGACCACGAACGCGGTATCCTGCTCGTCCACCTGCTCGACGCCCGCGACCCCGCGGCCGCCGTTTCCGAACTGAAGTCCCGCTTCGAAATGCCGCTCGTCCGCATCTTCGGCACCAATGGCGGAGATATGCCGAACGCCTCCGCGAAATGATCTATCCCATCTGCTTCCTGCTGCTCGCCGTGGCCCTCGGGCTGACCGCCTACCGCTTGTTCCGCGGGCCCACGGCGGTGGACCGGATCCTGGCGATCGACCTGCTGGCCGTCACCGCCGCCGCCGCCGTGCTGGTCTACGCCCTGGCGGGAAACCAGCCGGTTTTCGTCGACGTGATCGTGGTCCTCGGCGTGATCGTGTTCTTCGGCACGGTGGCGCTGGCCCGCACCCTCACCCGCTCGCCCCGCGAACCATGAGCGAGATCGTCATTTCCACCCTCGCCCTGGTCGGATCGGCCGCGGTGCTGCTGGCGGCCGTGGGCCTGGCGCGGTTTCCGGACTTTTTCACCCGCGTCCACGCCGCGACGAAGGCCAGCGCCTTCGGCCTGGCCGCGCTGTTGGTCGCCGTCTGCTTCGCCTTTCCCGGCCTGAACATGATCGCCAAGGCGATCTTCGCCCTCGTCGCCTTGTTCCTCACGCTGCCCGTCGCTTCCCAGGCCCTCGGCGAAGCCGCCCGCAAGGATGACCGGGCGGACGCCGCCACCGCCGAACCTCCGGGGCGGGACGTTTGACACCTCCCGCGATTTCCGTTAGCCCGGACGCCATGGATCCCGCTCCCAACGAGCCTTGGTTTTACTCCCGCGAGGGGGTGCAGAACGGCCCCGTCACGCTCGAGGAGCTCCGGGAGAAAGCCCGCGCCGGCGAGCTGAATCCCCGCCACGACCTGGTCTGGCGGCAGGGCATGCCGGACTGGAAGCCCGCCGGCGAAGTGGAAGGGCTTTTCGAGCGTCGCGCCCCGGAAGAGACCGCCAAGCCCAGCGGCGAGCCGGCCGCCACCACCAAACCGGCAACCGCTCCCAGCCACGACCCATATCTTCCACCCGCCGAGGAGGAGCAGCTCGCCTACTCGCACGACCAAGCATGGCCGGGCATCCGCCGGCGCTGGTATCTGTTCTGGCTCTATCTTTTCCCGGCCGTCTTGGGCTTAGTTTCCGGGTTCCTCCAAGCTGCAGGCGTCGCCATCGATCCAGCCCTCAACATCGCGATCATATGGGCGGTGCCCGCCATCGCCGCGATCTACGCCACCCTCCAGCGCCTGCCGAATCTCGGCATGTCGCGCTGGTGGTTTTTCGGCCAGCTCGTCCCGTTCCTGAACCTGTGGCTCTGGTACCGCCTCACCGCCTGTCCGGCCGGATACGCCTACCACAAGAAGCTCGACGGCCCCGGCATCGCGCTGGCGATCCTCTACTGGCTGCTCGTCGTGCTCTGGATCGCGGCAATGGTCCTCGTGATCGCGGTCTTCGCCGGTGCGGCGGGCGATCCCGAGCTGCAGGAAATGATCCGCCAGATCCTCGAAGGCACCTACGTTCCGCCCACCGTCCCCGCGGAATGATCCGCTACTCGAAACAGGCCGACGAACGCCGCGAGGCCGGCGCGATGGAAATCTGGTGCCTGCACGGTGCCGTCGGCGTCGCCGCCGATTGGCGCGGCGTGGCGAAGCGGCTGGCGGACCTCGCCGTGGGCACCCGCGCCGTGGACCTCTGGCGCTTTCTCGAACCCGGGCCGATGACGCTCCCGGATTTCGCCCGCACGCTCAACGCCGAGCCCGGCGAAGAGGTCTTCCGCGGCACCGGCCGGCTCCTGATGGGCTACTCGATGGGCGGCCGCCTCGCCCTGCACGCGTTGTTGGAGAACGACCACCCGTGGGCCGCGGCGATCCTCATTTCCGCCCACCCCGGGCTCGGGGACGAAGCGGAACGCGCCGCCCGTCGCGCCAGCGACACCCAATGGGCGACCCGCGCCTTCGCCGGCGACTGGGGCCAGTTCACCGCCGCTTGGAACGCCCAGCCGCTCCTCGCCGGCGAGCCGCCGCGCGAGCCGGACGCCACCGCCCGCCTCGTCGCCCGCCGCCGCGAGATCGCGCAGAGTTTCATCAACTGGTCACTCGCCGAGCAACAGCCGCTGTGGGACCGCTTGCCGGAAATCGAGATCCCGGTCCTGTGGATCGCCGGCGAGAACGACCCGAAATTCCTCGAGCTCGCCCGCCGCGCCACCGACCTCATGCCGAACGCCGCGCTCGAAGTCGCCCCGCACGCCGGCCACCACGTCCCGTGGGAAGCCGAGGCCTGGCTCGCGGAAACGGTGGCGCGCTTCGCCAAGCTCGGACGGAGCGATCCACGGAGCGCCGGTCTTTAGCCGGCGTGGCTTCCATCGCCTAACAGCTCGCGCGAACCGCATGAAAAACCGGCGGCTTGCCCAGCCGCCCGCACCCCGCCATGGTGATCCAATGAGTCTCAGGACGCTCGCCCTGCTCTGCCTCGCCACGTTTTCCGCCAATGCCGCCGACGTCGTCGCATGGAAAACGCCGCTCGAGACACTCGCGTCCGATGGCAAGGAAACGCCCGGCCTTTCCCGCTGCGAGCCACCCGAACCCTCGCCGTTCTTCTCCCCGGACGACGAACTCTGGGATCTGCGCGCGGTTTCCCCGGAGGAAGTCGACTGGCTCGTCTGGAACGCCACCACCGGCCGCGTCGTCGCCAAGGCCGGCGCGGAACAGATGTGGCGGATCCATCACCGGATCGGCTACGACAAACCGCCGCTCCAATGCCGGCTCCGTTTCCGCCTGCTCGCCGCACCGGCCGATGGTGGCGAGCCCGCACCCGACGCCGAAGCCTTGGCGGAAGTGTCCTTGGTCACCCGCTCGGGCGGGGAGTTCTCGGGAACCCAAGGTTCCGCCGGAAACTTCATTTCCGCCAGCGGCACGGCGAACTGGCATCATCAAGACCTCCTGCCGGCGCTGAAACTCACCCTCACCGGCCACGCCGGGCCTCAGCGTCCGCTGGAGATCGAGACCCGCATTCTCCTCCAGCCGGAGACGACGCTTTGGCTGGCCCGCGACTTCGACGGCACCCGCGGACTCGATTTCACCGCCACCGCAACGCTCCAGCTGCCCGACGGCTCGCCCGCGCGCAATGCCGTCGAGAGAGCGGTGGGCGGCAAGGCCATGCCTGTGGTTCCGGCCGAAGTGCCTCGTCAGCGCCATGACCTCCCCGAAGGCGGTGTTTTATCAATCTATCCCTTCGGGCTCGGCGCGCTGCGAATTCACGCGGGCGATGAGACGGATCCCACCTTCGATCCTTTAGCCGCGACGGAAAGCGACGCCTCGAAAATCCTCTCGAATTTCAAAGCGGTCGAACCCCCTGCGGAGATCCGGCGGTGGGTCGATCACCCGCTTCTCGACATCCGCGGCGTGTTCGACCGACCCGAGGCCAAGGCGGATTTCGCCGGCTTCGACCCTTTGACGGGAGCCTTGGTCCTGATCCCGCCGGACGTCGGGACGGCCGACCGCTTGCTGGCCATGACCGGCCCCGAGAGCCCCGCGCTCGTCGTCACCGAGTTCACCGGCGGAAACGGCAGCCAGAGCCGCCTGGTCACCCGCTCTGCGACCCGCGCCCGGCTTTCTCACGGGCCTGACAAACCGGATAGCCGCCACCGCACCTTCACCATCGAGCCGGTCCTCGGCGTTCCTACCTCGCTCGTCGACCTCCGGCTGGACTACCACGAAGATTCCGGCACCGGAGCCACCTCGTCCTTCCAAGGATCGCTCACCCTCGCGGCCGGCACACCGTTGGAGGTCATCGCTCCCACAACCGGCTCCGGCGACGTGAAAGTGAAGGCCTCGAAGCTCTCGCTGCAAAAGCGATGAGCGAAGCCGTTTAGAATTTGAAGCTTCGTGCTTCAGGCTTTCTCCCGATGCTTCGAGCTTTTCCGCAGCGGCCTCTTCGTCCAGCCTCCGCGCCATGTGGACCGCAGCGCGCGAATTCGAGGACATCCGCTACGAAACGACCGACAACGGCAGCATCGCCAAGATCACGATCAACCGTCCGGAGGTGCGCAATGCCTTCCGGCCGAAGACCGTGGCGGAGATGCTGCAGGCCTTCGACCTCGCCCACGAGGACCCGAAGGTCGGCGTGATCATTCTCACCGGCGAAGGCGAACTGGCCTTCTGCTCCGGGGGCGACCAGAAGGTCCGCGGCCACGCCGGCTACGTCGGTGAGGACGGCGTGCCGCGGCTCAACGTGCTCGACCTCCAGAAAAAGATCCGCTCGCTGCCGAAGCCGGTGGTCGCGATGGTCGCAGGCTACGCGATCGGCGGCGGCCACGTGCTCCACGTCGTGTGCGACCTGACGATCGCCGCGGACAACGCCCGGTTCGGCCAGACCGGACCGAAAGTCGGCTCGTTCGACGGGGGGCTCGGGTCGAGCTATCTCGCGCGGATCGTCGGCCAGAAAAAAGCCCGCGAGATTTGGTATCTCTGCCGCCAGTACGACGCGCGGCAAGCGCTCGAGATGGGCCTCGTCAACACCGTGGTCCCGCTCGCCGAGCTTGAGGCGGAGACGCTCAAGTGGTGCCGCGAAATGCTCGCCCACTCGCCGCTCGCCCTGCGCTGCCTGAAAGCCGCGCTCAACGCCGACTGCGACGGCCAGATGGGCCTGCTCGACCTCGCCGGCAACGCGACTCTGCTCTACTACATGAGCGAAGAGGGCAAGGAGGGGAAACAGGCCTTCCTCGAGAAGCGCCCGCCGGACTTTTCGAAGTTCCCGCGCGTGCCTTGACGCTGAAGAAGGAATCAAACCGCAGATGGACCGGGTAGGCGCAGATCATGATCATTTGCACCTGCCCCGCATCCGCCGGCGCGAGTCGGGTCAGCCTGCGAAGACATGTGGCGCATTGCATGGCAGTCGTTCGCCAAGCAACTGCCGCACCGGAAGCCCGGCACGGGGAAGGGCGGGGCGTTTCTCCCGCCTCGGACCGGAGCCAAGTTGAGCGCCATCTTCAATCTTCGAGGCCAAGTCGCTCGCGGTGGTGCGCCTTCCAGGCCTCGTCCAGCTCCGCCAAGGTCTTGCCGGTCCACTCCTTGAAGAGATCGTCCGAGTAGCCCTCGTGGGTGGCGACGTTGAGCTTCCGCATCAGGTCGGGCTCGTGGTTCTTGATCACCCAGTCGAAGAAGTTCGCCGTGATGCGGTAGCTGCTGTCGTAGTTCGCCCGCCCGATGTTTCCCTCGGTGATTTCCGCGCCTTGGCTCTGCGGCTCGTAGAGAAACCAGCGGATGTAGTCGGCCACGCCTTCGATCACCCAGGTCGGCGGGCGGCCGTCACGGCCGGCG
The DNA here is from genome assembly GCA_965651855.1 of uncultured Verrucomicrobiales bacterium. GTDB lineage: Bacteria > Verrucomicrobiota > Verrucomicrobiia > Verrucomicrobiales > Akkermansiaceae > Luteolibacter. The sequence goes on along the minus strand of CBFGTW010000001.1, from coordinate 69,699 downwards.
GGTCGGCCGCCTTCGCGGGTGCCGCCGAACTGGACGACGTGGACGATCTCATGCACGCCCGCACCGATGGCCTCGCCGGTCATTTGCTCGCGCATGAAGCTGGCGTTGAACACCACGGAATTCCCGCTGGCGTACGCCGGATATTCCCTCAGGTGTTCCGGCATACTGGCCGGATTGCGGATGGCAAAAGTGATGTGCTTCGCCGGCGTGATGCCGTCCACCGGCAGCATCTCGATGATCTTCGGATACCACTGGTCCATCACCGGGATGAGGTTTTCCCGCGCCCTATCCTGTAGATCCGGCGCGTCGGTCACATCCAGCTTGTAGCGGTAGTCGCCGAACTTCGACTCGAACTCTTCCGTGATCCACTTGGGCTCCTCGATCCGCGCGAGTTCCTGCCCCTTCGCGGCGATGATATCGATCTCACTGAAGAACGTGTGGTTGAAGGGTCCTTCATCCGAGTTTTTCCGGATGTCGAACAAGACGTAGCGGAAGCTTCCCAAGGCATCGCCTTCGGCGGGCGAAACCACCACCGCATGCTGGCCGGGCTGGCGGCCGCTGCTGTCCACCACCGCGATCTCCGTCCACCCGGGGCCCACTTCGCCGGGTGCCCCGGGCGCTTCCGGATCGAAGTCCGCCGCATCGCCCACGGCGCCGTAGACGGTGTAGTTCTGCGCCGCGCGCGTCGAGCTGTGCCATGAATAGGTGGCGATCGACCCGAGGGCCGTGGCCTGTCCAAGATCCACGAGCAGGCGGCCGCCGTCGCTGTCGACGGCAAAGAAGAAATTCGAGTTCGGATCATCGTCGCCCGTGGGGATTTTCCCGTCGTTCAGCACAGCGGGCGTGCCGCTGTTTGGATCCTTCTGGCCGGCGATGACTTTGAACACGGCGGCGGCGGCGGCATCATTGATCGCGGGAGGTGCGCTGACCTCCGACCGGAAGGCGGTGTGGTCCGGGCTTTGGCCGATTTCCACTTTCGCGGCGGCGGCGACCCAGGGGGCGGATGCCAAGGGAGCGGCAAGAATCCAACGGGCGGATGACAGGATGGATGGACGACCTTTCATGATTCTGGAGGTTGATCGACGCTAACCAGCGCCGCGGCGCTGGGATCTTGCGCGTAATTCCCCGCAGGCTCCCAAGTTTCCGCCGAAAGCGCGCCCGCCGGCCGCTCGGGGGGCTCCGGCCGGCCGGGTGGTGCAGCCTCCGCGCCGTGTGAACCGAAGCGCGCGGATCCGAGGCCATCCCAGGGCATTGACGCTTCGCAGACGTGCATGCTTGGCCACGAAGACGATTTCCATTCGATCTCGAAGATTGCCATCGGTTGGCGGAGGCCTGTTTTGCCCCGAAGGAATCGTTCTCAAGTGATCAAGCGCGCTGGGGCGAGCCCGCGAAGACCTGCGGCGCGATCTTGCCGCACTTCAAGACGTGCCTTCGGTGAACGATGAAATCCTTGACCGGCTCAAGGAGGCACAACAACAGGACGCGCGCCAGGACCGTGCGTGGGAATGAAGGACGCTGTGGCCTTCGGCACCTGCTGCCCGTCATAGGTCCGGGCTTCCCAGTTTCCTTGCTCGGAAGCAGCAAGCCGAAACCGGTGCCGGAAAAACTTTGCCGGGCCGGCGGATCGCGGTTGGATGCGCGCGCGATGCCATTCCCGGTGAAGTCCATCCTCCTCGCCGCGCGGCCGAAGACGCTGCCGGCGGCGATCGTGCCCGTGTGGGCCGGCTGCGTGCTGGCCTGGAAGCTGACGGGCGCCTTCGACCTCTGGCTCGCGGTCTGCACGCTGGGCGGGGCGCTCGCCATCCAGATCGCGACGAATTTCTTCAACGACGCGATCGACTCGAAAAAGGGCGCGGACACGGAAAAGCGGCTTGGTCCGGTGCGGGTCACGGCGTCCGGGCAGATGTCGCCGGCGGCGGTGATGCGCTGGGGTACGGCGTTTCTCGTAGTTGCGGCGGTGTTCGGCGCGTTCCTGATCCACGCCCGCGGCTGGCCGATCCTGGCGATCGGGATCCCCTCGTTGTTCCTCGCCTTCGGCTACACGGGCGGTCCGCTTCCGCTGGCCTATCGCGGGCTCGGCGAGTTGTTCGTGTTGATCTTCTTCGGCTTCGTCGCGGTGATCGGGACAGTCTTCGTCCAGACCGGCGGATGGCCGCCCGAGGCGCTGCTTTTGGGCGGGCAGGTCGGCCTGCTTTCGGCGGTGCTGATTTCCATCAACAACCTGCGCGACCGCGAGGAGGACGCCGGCTCGGGAAAACGCACGCTGGCCGTGCGGCTCGGGCCGAAGGTGGCGGTCGGCATCATCTGGCTCGAGATCAAGGTCGCCGCCTTCGCCGGTCTCGGCTGGATCGCGTTCGGTCACGTGCCACTGGCGCTGGCGAGCGCGCCGGTGTTCCTGCTCGGAATGCGCCTCCTGTGGGGCGTGATGACGTTTCCGCCGGGCCGGGCGTTCAACCGGCTGCTGGCGCTCGGAGGCGTGCAGCTCATCCTGTTCGCGGCGGCCTTCCATGCGGCGGCGGCGCTCCCGCCCGCGGGGTTTGCACCGCAGGAACTCCAGCCTTAACTCTGCCTCCCCGATGATCTCGATTGAACGCAAGCCGCTGATCGCCCGCTACCGGCTGAAAAGCCGCGGCTATCTGAACGCGCTCACTTCGCGCCGCGAGTTCGAGGGCGCGCTGATCCGCGTGGACAACGGCTTCGGCTGCATCCACCCGTGGCCGGAGCTGGGCGACCCGCCGCTGGAGAAATGCCTGGCCGATCTCGCGGGCGAGCGCCGCTGGCCGATCGTCCGGCGCGCCCTGCGGTGCGCGGAGTTCGACGGCGCCGCCCGCACCCACGAAGACTCGCTCTTCGAGGAAATGGAGGTGCCGGAAAGCCATGCCACGCTCGCCCGCGGAGATATGCCGGAAATCGAGCGTGCGGTGGAGGCGGGCTTTTCCATTGTGAAGTTGAAGATGGGCCGGGATTTGCCGGAGGAGTCACGCCTTCTTGAGGTGGCGGCCGAGGCATTCCCGGGCCTGCGCTGGCGGCTCGATTTCAACGAGAAGGCGGAGCCGCGTGAGATCGAGGCATTTCTACTAGGTTTATCGGAGAAGACGCGCCGGGCGATCGACTTCGTCGAAGATCCCTGCCCGTTTTCCGAAACGGCGTGGGCGGAGCTTTTCAAGAAAACACGCGTTCCGCTCGCCGTGGACCGCGAGGCCGCGCCGCACCGGAAGGCCGCGCAGGTGACGGTCATCAAGCCGGCGGTGGACGAGCCGTTCCTGCTCGCCGAGGCGGCGCTCGCGCATGGGCAACGCGTCGTGTTGACGAGTTACATGGACCACCCGCTCGGCCAAACTTTCGCCGCGTGGGAAGCGGCTCGGCTCGGCTTGCAGTTTCCGGGGCTCGTCGGCGTCTGCGGCTTGCAAACCCACCCCCTTTTCGAGCCGGACGAGTTCAGCGAAATCCTCGGACCGTGGAGTCCGCAATTCAAGCCGCCCGGCGGCACCGGTCTCGGCTTCGATGATCAACTGGAAAGCCTGCCATGGACGCGGCTCTACTGACCGACCCCGCCTTCTGGGAAGGTGCGGAGCCATTCGCCGCCGGACGCTTTCCCGGGGACTTGCGCGGGGTCCCCGGATTGGAAGGGCATGTCTTGTTCGAGACTTCCGGCAGTTCCGGAACACCCAAGTGGATCGCCCTTTCGAAAGACGCGCTCCTCATTTCCGCCGCCGCGGTGAACCGGCATCTCGGCGTGACCGAAGCGTCCCGCTGGGGCCTCGCATTGCCCCTCAACCACGTCGGCGGCTTCGGCGTCGTCGCGCGCGCCTACGAAGCGGCCTGCGCGCTGTCCCAATTCAAGGCGCGTTGGGACGCCGCCACCTTCTCCCGCTGGATGGAGGAGAAGCGGATCACCCACGCGTCGCTCGTGCCCACGCAGGTGCACGATCTGGTCGCGGCAGGAATTTCCGCGCCGGCCGGAATTACGGCGATTGTCGTAGGTGGCGGCCGGCTCGACGAGCCGACCGGCCGGGCCGCCCGCGCGCTCGGCTGGCCGGTGCTGGCGAGTTATGGCATGACGGAAGCCGGATCGCAGATCGCGACCCAGGCACTGGAACTACTGGATATGCCGTACGAGCCCGCCCCGCTGCCGCTCCTGCCGATCTGGGACGCCCGGATCGGCCGGGACGGCCTGCTCGAGATCGCGGGTCCGTGTTTGTTCTCCGGAAGCGTCGTCCAAGGCGGCGGGGGCTGGGAGTTCGCGCCGCGGGGCGAGCCATGGTTCGTCACTTCGGACCGCGCGATCCTGGCGGACGGCGGGCTCACGCCGCTCGGGCGCGCGGATCTGCGCGTGAAAGTTCTCGGCGAGTTGGTGGATCCCGAGGAAATCGAGCGGGAACTGGCCGAACTCGGCGGGCCGGCCGGTTCGTTCGCCGTCGCCGCCGTGCCGGACGAGCGGGCCGGGCACCGGCTGGTGCCGGTGGTGGAAGAGGGCGTCGACCGGGCGGTGCTGGCGCGGGCTCTGGAGCGCCATCGGGGCCAGGTGCCCGGATTCCGGCGGCTCGGAGATCCCGTGTTCGTCTCCTCGTTGCCGCGGACGCCGCTCGGGAAAATCCGCCGCGGCGCGCTGGACGATCTCGCCGGCGGACGACTTTGACGTTGTCTTCCCGCGCCACATGACGATAGTTGTTCCATCTTGATCCAAAGTGGCAGCAACACGCCGCTCTCGAGTGGCATGGCGGAGTCCGGCGGCGGGCCGGAGCGTTCCGCACCCCAGTTACCCGCCGTTTCCGATTTGCCAGAATCACCCACCCATGATCGATCGTACCGACGCGCAGAGCGGCTTGTTTGAAGAGATCACCCTCAACGGAGATTGCAGAAAACAAAAACAACCCAACGGTAAAACCCACCCTTCGGACTTCGGGCTGACCGCCCCCTCCCAGTTGGTCAAGAACTACGTCCTGGACACCAACGTGCTGCTGCACGACCCGGCCTCGCTCGAGCGCTTCAAGGAGAACCACCTGTGCCTGCCGGTGGATGTCCTCGCCGAGCTGGACAAGTTCAAGTCCGAGCAAAGCGAGCGCGGCGCCAACGCCCGCCGCGTCCACCGCCGGCTCACCGAGATGTTCTCCTGCGCGGACAAGGTCACCTCGGGCGTGGCCACCCCGGGTGGCGGCACGGTCCGGCTCGTGGTCTACGATCCGGCGATCTGCCCGAAAAACTCCGACCAACTCAACCGCTTCCACCGGATTTTCCCCGACAAGGAACGCGTCGACCACCGCATCCTCGCCGCCTGCCTGCTGCTCATGCAGCACAACAAGGCTCCCGTGGTGCTCGTCACCAAAGACCTCAACATGCAGCTCAAGGCGCGCGCCGTGGGCATCCATTGCGAGGACTATCTCAATGACAAGGTGGACGCCCGCGAGGTCTCGAACTACGACGTCCACCGTATCGAGGTGACCGGCGACGAGCTGCAGCGCTTCGCCAGTACGGGGGAGCTCGTACTTCCGGAAGGGCGGACCGCCGGGGTGGCGGTCAACGAATACGTCCTGCTGGGCGCCGGGGAGAAACAGACGATGCCGGCGCGTTTCACCGCCGACGGGCGCTTCGTGAAGCTCAACATCCCGGACGCGCTCAAGATTCCCGACGGCCAGGCGCTCAAGCCGCTCAACCTCGGCCAGCGCTGCCTGATCGACGCGCTCCTCAATCCGGAAATCTCGCTGGTGACCTGTTACGGCCACGCCGGCACCGGCAAGACGCTGGTGGCCGTGGCCGCCGGCCTGCACGAGATGTTCAACCGCCGCTACACCGGCATCACCGTCAGCCGGCCGGTCGTCGCCATGGGCGAGCAGCTCGGGTTTCTTCCCGGCTCGCTCGACGAGAAGATGCGGCCGTGGTTGCAACCGATCCACGACGCGCTGGACCTCCTGATGCGCCCGCCGAGCCCGCTCGGCCCGCGGCGCAAGCAGCAAAAACCGCTGCCGGCCGGAGCGACCGTGAAAAAACCCTACGAGGCGCTCATGGAGCAGGGCATCCTGGAAATCGAGGCGCTCTGCTACATTCGCGGCCGCTCGATCCCGAACCGCTTTTTCGTCCTCGACGAAGCCCAGCAGCTCACGCCGCAGGAGGCGAAAACCGTCGTCACCCGCATGTCGCGCGATTCGAAGCTGGTGCTCGTCGGCGACCCCGCGCAGATCGACAACCCGTATGTCGACAGCCGCAGCAACGGCCTCGTCTACACGCGGAACCGCCTGAAGGGTCAGCCCTTCGTCGCCCACGTGGCGCTCAACCGCGGCGAGCGCTCGGAACTCGCCGAAGCTGGCGCGCAGCTCATGTGACAAGCCCCCGCTCCCGGCCGGGCCGTCCGTTGACAGCCCGGCGGGATGGGCGTTTACTCTGCGCGGATGAACGCTTGGTTCCGCTGGATCGCCCTCGGCCTCGCGCTTTTCACGTGCAGTTGCGCGCTGCGCCCGGCCACCGGCGGGAGCAACTGGCAGGCGGCCATCGACCGCCAGACGCAGGCGCTCGGTTACCAGAACTGGATCGTCGTGACCGAGGCCTCCTTCCCGGCCCTCAACCGGCCGGGCATCCGCCAGGTGATCGCGCCGGTGGAAGTCCCGGAGGCGCTCGACTACGTGCTGCAGGCGATGGAGCGCACCCAGCACGTCCGGCCGCGGGTCTACGTCGCCCGCGAACTGCGGTCGGTGGAAAACGACTTCGCCCCGGGCATCGACGTCTTCCGCCAGCAACTGAAAGGCGCGCTCCACGGCCACGAAACCACCGAACTCGACCAGCAGGCGCTGCTCACGCTGCTCGAGGACGCGAACCGGACCTTCGACGTCCTGCTGGTGCGGACGCAGACGGCGCTGCCCTACACGTCGGTTTTTCTTGAACTCCAACACGGGTACTGGGACGGCGAGTCCGAGACGCGCCTGCGCGACCGCATCCGCCGCGAACGGATGGAGCGCCTCGTCCGTCCGATGCCGTAACGCCATTTCCCGAGCCGTGAGCACCAAAGCCGAAGAAATCCGCCTCGAGCGCGAGGCCGCCTGGGTGGGCGACGCCGTGCTCGCCCTCTTCGCCCGCCAGTTCGTCCTGCGCGAGCGTCAGATGATGGACGGCGAATGGTTCACCCGGCTCACCTCGAACGATTTCCTCAGTGCCTTCGGCAATCCCACGAGGGTCGAGGCCGGCATCGGGAAACTCTATCTCGAGGGCGGCATCGACGCCGCCTTCGCCTGGATGAACGCCGAGCTCGTGCCGCTGTTCCGCAAGCAGATGGCCAAACGCGGCATGGCCTGAGGAGGGGCGGGAAATGGCGTGACATCGCATGGCCACCCATGCGATGGGATCACCGTCGGAATCGGGGTATTGGATAAGGAAACCTATCGGACGCGCAGCGTCGGATGAAAACCCCCAATCTTCGAATTATCCAATTATCCCCATCTCCCTGCCAAACCCCAATGAAACCCTACCTCGGCTATGCCATGGTGCCCGTCGCCTTGGCCGGCGGCATCCTCATCGGGAGGCAAGGCGGAGGAGCCCCGACCACCGAAGCCGAGGCGGCCCGTTCAGCCGAGCGACGGACCGTCTCCGAACGTACGATGCGAGGCGACCCGTTCGGCGGCCCGGCGTTTTCCCTCTCGTCGATGGATGACGTGCGCGCGCTCTACGCCCGCCAACGGTCGGCGGTCGCCACCGCGCGGCTCACGATCCAGATCGAGGCGCTCTCCGCGGCTGAGATCCCGGCATTGGTCGAGATGGTGAAGGAGGATCAGGAGAAGTTCCCGCAGTACGACCAAGGACGGTGGCAAATGCTCAACGCCTTGATGCAACGCTGGGTCGCGGTGGATCCGGATGGTGCCTTGGCCTATCTGGAAAACTGCCGGCCCCACTCGTTCCAACGGTCGATCGCCGGAAACTGTTTTTCGGGACTCGCCGCGGTCGATCCGGAGCGCGGGAAGGTCGAACTCCAGAGCCTGCCATCCGGAGAACTGAGGCAGAACGCCGCGCAGGCCTTCGCAGCCGAACTGGGCCTCACCGATCCCCAGGCGGCCTTGGACATCCTGCGCGACGAAGCGCCGTCCTCCGGGCGATGGGCTGCCCAGAACATCCTCGCCCGCTGGGCCGCCACCGATCCGCATGCGGCGGCGGCCGCGCTGGACAAGCTGCCCCCGGATCTGGTCGATGAAGATTCCGCGAGCCAAGTCGCGGCGGCCTGGGCGGCCCGCGATCCGGAGGCCGCGCTCGCTTGGGCGAAGTCGGTCAAAGGCCCGTGGCGCGCCGAGGCCACGATGCAAGTCTATCAAGTCCTGTCGCGCGACGATCCGGCGGGGGCTTGGGCTCAGGCCGCTTCGGAGCCGGGGCATCTCAGGGCCCGCATCCTCGGCGGAATCCTCCAGACCGTGGCGGACCGGGATTCGGACGAGGCGCTGCGATTGCTGCGGAGCCTCCAAGGCTCGGAGCGCCGCATTGCCACCGAGCAACTCCTCAATCAGATGTATTGGGGGAATTGGGAGTTTTCGCGGCAGGTCGTCGCCGAGATTGACGATCCGACGGTGCGGCGCGAGCAGCTCGGCAACCTGATGTATCGGCTGGCATGGTCCGCACCCGAACAGATGCGGGAGGAAATCGCGAGGATGGACGAGCGGGACCGCATCGCCATGTCGCGACAGGTTTTGAACGGCCTCACACGCCGTGATCCGGCCGAGGCGGAAAAATTCTTCCTCTCGCTGCCCGAAGCCCAGCGCGATGCCGGGGCCTTGAACGACATGATGCGCCAATATGCGCATCGGGATCCCGCGGCCGCCTTCGAATTCGCCCGGAAGCTGGACAATCCGCAGGAACAACGGGCGGCGCTGGATTCCCTGTTCGGCCAGTGGAGCCGCTCGGATCCGGAGGCCGCCGCCGCGGAATGGCGCAAACTTCCGCCGGGGGAGAGCCGGCTCGGCGCGCTCGGACAAATCGCCGGATCGTGGGCCCAGGCCGATCCGACGTCCGCCGAAGCGTGGGCCGCCAACTTGAGCGGGGACGAGCGCGTCCGCGCCATGGCCGCCATCCTTCCTGCCACCACACGGGACGATCCCGCGGCGGCCGCCGCCAAGCTCGGAGCGTTGCTCGCGTCGCCCTCGGGCGGTATGGCGAAAACCCTCGCGGAATCCGCCGGAAACCTCGCCCGCACTTGGGCGGCGGACGATCCCCAGAGCGCCACGGCATGGGCGTCCAGCCTGCCGGCCGGCCAGTCGCAGGAACATAGCTACAAGGCGATCTCCCAAGCCTGGAGCGGCTACGACGCCGTGGCCACCGCCGGTTGGCTCTCGACGATTCCCGAAGGCGATGCCCGCAACGCAGCCGTGCAGCCCTTCGTTTCCCAAGTCCGCCAGAGCGATCCCGCCACCGCCTTCTCCTGGGCCGCCACCATCGGCAACGAAACCCAGCGCGTGAACGAACTCCGCGAAACCCTCACCTCCTGGCGCAAAACCGACCAAGCCGCCGCCCGCGCCGCCCTCCAAGGGATCGACCTTTCCGAACAAGACCGCGCCAGCCTGATGAAGGAAGTGGAGTGAAGGGAAAGCACGAATGTTGAAGCATCGAATCCGAAACGGCTTCGCACACCTCAGTCGCTGAGCCGCAGGTAGGGTCGGACCGCCGGGCCAACCGTGACTTTCCGTGGAGTTGGGTCCGCTTTGCCTTCCGCATTCCATTTGTCGCCTCGCGCCGCTGGCCACAAGTGGGCGGTCGGAGGGGCGATCTCCTGAATCGCCCGGGGGTGCGGGTTGCTGGGTCTGGCCGCCTTGTCTGGGAAGCGACGTCCACTCCCGGCGGTTCCAAAACCGCCGCTCCGCCATGCGGCGCGGCCATCATGGACCCTTGACCGGCACCGCCGTGACTTGCATATATCGCATATGCCAGTCACCACGACGATCGTCTCGGCGATGGAGTTTTGCTTGAGCCGGTGAAGGGCCGGACTTGGCCGGCGGGTTACTTCGCGAAAATTCGCGTCGACGACGATGCGTTCGTCCGTCCCGAGCAAGGCGAGCTGCCGCCAACGGCGGATTTCTAATGATGAGGTATCTGTTGGATACCAACGTCTGCATTCGGGCGATCGTCAGCCACAACTTGCGGGAGTTCCACGGGGTGCCGGGGCCGAAGATCGAAGATTGGGAAGGCAGTGGAAATGCAGAGTGATGAATGATGAGTGATGAATGGACCGAAGTTCTCGCGCGCGCCTTCCGGCCCGTAGACCGGGATCTGACAGCCCGATCTCTTTCACTTCGCACTCGGCACTTCGCACTTGTCACTTCGTTCCCACCTCGCGCCGTTGGCGACAAGTGGGCCGACCCGGCGGTCACGCCTTACCGTGGCGGCGGATTGCATCCGCCATGCCTATCGAGGAGGCGCACCGGCCATTCGATCCGTTCTTGGGAAAACCGGCACTGCCCCCGCCCGGAGGATCGATCCCTGCCTGCGTTGCATCCACGGCCCTTCCGGACCGCACCTGTTCCACTTTGCCCTCCTCCCTCTGAACTCGGCATTCGTCTCCGTTTTCCCCGTTGTCGGGATACTTAAGGTTTGTTACAGATCGGCCGTGGTTTCCGCCGGGAATGTGCTGGCGGGACGAGTCCGCTTTTCATCCTCTCCGCCGTGCCCAGTTCCCTCCGAATCCTCATCGCCTGTGGTGGCACGGGCGGGCATTTGTTTCCGGGAATCGCTGTGGCCGAGGCACTTCGGGAGCGTGGGCACGAGGCGCTGCTGCTGATTTCCGAGAAAAACGTGGATCGCGAGGCCTCGGCGAAATACCGGCACCTGCGGTTCGAGACGGTGCCGGCGGTGGCCAAGCCGGCGACGCTTTCGCCGAAGATGCTGCCGTTCCTCTGGCGGCTGTGGCAGGCGACGCGGCGCTGCAAGCGGCTGGCGCGCGAGTTCCGCGCGGACGCGGTGCTCGGCATGGGCGGCTTCACCTCGCTGCCGCCGGTCTACGCCGGCCACAAGCTGGGCCTGAAAACGTTCGTCCACGACTCGAACGCCCGGCCCGGCCGCGCGAACGTGATGACCAGCCGGTTCTGCACCAAGGTGTTCCTCGGGCTCGAGCCGGCGAAGACGTTTTTCGGCGGCCGCGAGACGGTGGTGACCGGCACGCCGGTGCGGCCGGAAATCCGCAGCCTGCCCCCGCGCGCGCAGGCCGCGGCGAAATTCGGGCTCGATCCGGAAAAACTCACGATCGTCGTGACCGGCGGCAGCCAGGGCGCGCGGCGGCTCAACGAGCTTTCGGCCGAGGCGGCGGCGCAGCTTCCGCCGGAAACGCAGGTGCTCCACATCGCCGGTGCCCTGGATTTCGAGCGGGTGAAGGAAATCGCCAAGGACCGCCCGGGCTACAAGGTGCTCGGGTTTTGCGACGACATGCCGGCGGCGTATGCGGTGGCGGATCTGATCGTCGCGCGGTCCGGGGCGTCCAGCCTGACGGAGATCGCCATCGCGGGCCTGCCGGCGATTCTGGTCCCGTATCCCTATGCCGCGGACGACCACCAGACGCGGAACGCCGAGGTTTTTTCGGAGGCCGGAGCCGCCAAGCTGGTGCAGGAGCGCGATCTCGACTCCGCAAAACTCGCGGCCATGGCGGGCGGGATCCTGAGCGACTTGCAAACCCGCTCAGCCATGGCACAAGCCGCGCGGGCACTTGCCATCCCCGACGCCGCGGACCGGGTTTGCGAGGCCGTCGAAGCCACCCTTTCCTCCCGATGACCGACCTTTCCCAGCGCCTGACGAACCGCGACGAGCCGCTCCGCATCCACCTGATCGGCGTGGCCGGCTCGGGCATGAGCGGGCTCGCGCTGCTGCTGCTCGGCATGGGCCACCAGGTCAGCGGGTCGGATCGGGTGACCACGGTGGAAACCGAGCGCATGCAGCGGCTCGGGCTGCGGTTTTCCTCGCCCCACACCGCGAGCGAGGTCGAGGGCGCGGATCTCGTCGTTTTCTCCTCGGCGATCCGCCCGGAGAACGTCGCTTACGCCGCGGCCGCGGAGGCCGGCATCCCGCTGATGCGGCGCGCCGAGTGCCTCGCGGCGATCCTCCACACGCGGAAGGGCATCGTCATCGCCGGCACCCACGGGAAGACGACGACCTCGTCGATGGCGGCGCACATTTTGCGCGAGGCCGGCTTGGCCCCGAGCCACTACGTCGGGGCGGAAATTCCGATCCTCGGCGCGAACGCGAACTGGAGCGAGGACGGCGAATTCATGGTGGCCGAGGGCGACGAAAGCGACGGCACGCTCGCGCTCTACCACCCGGAACATGCGGTGATCCTCAACATCGAGGCCGAGCACCTCGACTTCTACCGCGACCTCGATCACATCAAGGAGGTCTTCACCACGCTCGCGAACCAGACGCGCGGCAAGATCATCTACTGCGGGGACGATCCGGTGGCGCGGGAGCTTTGCGAAGGCCGGGAAAACGCCATCTCCTACGGCCTGACGAGCGCGGATTTCGTGGCTGCGGGCATCCGCGACCTGCGCGGGTCGTCGGCGTTCTGCGTGCTGAAAAACGGCGAGCCGCTCGGCGATGTCGAGCTGGGCATCCCCGGCCGGCACAACATCCTCAACTCGCTGGCGGCGATCGCGCTGGCCGATGCTTGTGGCGCGGATTTCCGCCTCGCCGCACGCGCGCTCGCAGCCTTCGCCGGAGCGAAGCGGCGCTTCGAGACGAAGTATCTATCGAAGCAGTTCCGCATCGTCGACGACTACGGCCATCATCCGTCCGAGTTGGCGGCGACGCTGCAGACGGCGCGGTCGCTCAAGCCCGAGCGGCTGATCGTTCTCTTCCAGCCGCACCGCTACACGCGGACGCAGGCGCTGGCGGACGACTTCGGCAAGGTCCTGCAGGCGGCCGACAAGGTCTTCATCACCGATGTTTATCCGGCTTCGGAAAAGCCGATCCCCGGCGTGACCGGCGAGACGCTGGTGGAAGCGATGAAACGCCACGGCGAGGTGCCGGCGAAATCCGTGCCCGATCTCGCGACCGCGCATCACGCGGTGGGCAACGCGCTTGAGCCCGGCGACCTGCTGATCACGCTTGGCGCGGGCGACGTCCACGAGGCCGGCACGCGCATCGCCGCGGACCTCAAGATTCTCGAGGAGATGATCGCCCTCATGCCGCCGGGCGAAATCGACGGCCGCCTCTACGAGCCGATGAAGCGCCACACCACGCTGCTCGTCGGCGGGCCGGCGCAATACTGGCTCGAGCCGCACAGCTTCTACGGCTTCGCCTTTCTCGTCGACTTCTGCCGGGCACGCGGGATTCCGGTGCGCGTCGTCGGCCGCGGGTCGAACCTGCTGGTGCGCGACGGTGGGATCCGCGGCGCGGTGATCCATCCGAGCGGCGGCGTGTTTTCCGAAGTTTCCGTCGATGAAAATGGCCTCGTCACCGCGGGCGCGGGCGTGCGGCTCAAAAAGCTCGCCAGCGTGGCCGGCGGCCACAACATCGGCGGCTTCGAGTGGATGGAGGGCATTCCCGGAAACGTCGGCGGCGCGCTGCGCATGAATGCCGGGGCGATGGGCGCGGAAACCTTCGACCAAGTCGTGCGCGTCACGTTCCTCGACGAGGATGGCGTGATCCGCACGCGCGAGCGCGACGAAATCGTGGCGCACTACCGGAACGTGCCGGAACTGCGGCGGAACTTCGCGCTGCAGGCGGTCTTCAAAGGCAAGCCGGACACGCCGGCGAACATCAAGCAGCGCTGGGAGGACTCGCGCGAGAAGCGCCGCGCTTCCCAGCCGGTCGCCGCATCCGCCGGCTGCATTTTCAAAAATCCCGCCACCGTGCCCGCGGGCAAGCTGGTGGACGAACTCGCGCTCAAAGGCACCGGCCACGGCAAGGCCGCCGTCTCCGAGGTGCACGGAAATTTCATCGTCAACCAAGGCGGCGCGTCCGCCAAGGAAGTGCTCGCGCTGATCGGCTCGATCCAAGCCAAAGCGCGCGGCACGCGGAACATCGAACTCGAACCGGAAGTAAAGATCCTCGGCGAAGACGAACCCTCCTTTTGACACGACCATGCTGCGCGACAAAAAGATCGCCGTCCTGATGGGCGGCCCCGGCTCGGAACGCGACGTCTCGCTCGCTTCCGGAAACGCCGTGCTCCAGACGCTCGTGAACCTCGGCCTCGACGCCGTGGCGGTGGAGGTGACAGGCCGCGAGATCGACCTGCCAGCCGACACCGGCCTGGCCTTCAACGTCATCCACGGCACCTTCGGCGAGGACGGGGAGCTGCAGGACGCGTTGGAACTACTAGGCGTCCCGTACACCGGCGCCGGCCCCGCGAGCAGCCGGCTGGCCTTCGACAAGAACCAGTCGAAGGCGGTTTTCCTCGAACAGGGCGTGCCCACGCCGCGCGCCGAGATTCTCGACGTCTCGGCCGGCCTGAAGCTGCCGTCGTTTCCCGCGCCCTTCGTGGTGAAGCCGCCGCGCGAAGGTTCGAGCGTCGGGGTCCACATCGTGCGCGACCAGGCCGACGCCGAAGCGGCGATCCGCGACGCGGCGAAATACGGGAACGAGATTCTCGTCGAGGAATTCATCGACGGCAAGGAACTCACCGTCGGCATCCTCGACGGCGAGGCCCTGCCGATCGTCCACATCGCGCCGCGCGACGGGTTCTACGACATGTCGAACAAGTACCCGTGGATGAGCGGCGGCGCGGGCAGCGACTACTATTGCCCCGCCGACCTCCCCGAGGAAACGACGCGCCGCGTGCAGGAGGCCGCGCTCGCCGCCCACCGCGCGCTCGGCATCGAGATCTACTCGCGAGTGGACGTGTTGCTCGACGCCGCCGGAAATCCCTTTGTTCTCGAGGCCAACACCATCCCCGGCATGACCGAGACCAGCCTCCTGCCGAAAGCCGCCGCCGCACGAGGCATCCTTTTCCCCGCCCTTTGCCAGACCATCGCCGAGCTGTCGCTCGAGCTACGAGACAAACCGTAGATCGCACGCCATGAAGACGAAGAAACGCACCACCACCCGGGTCCGCCGCCGCTCGCGCACGAACGTGCTCGAAGTCCGCGTGATGTCGCCGCGGATCGCGTGGTTCGGTTTCCTCAAGGTGCTCGGCGGGCTGACGAAGATCGCGTGCGTGCTCGCCGTGCTCGCCGCCCTCGGCTGGGGTATCTGGCACGGCATCGAGCGGGCGCTTTTCCAGAACCCGGACTTCCGCCTGCAGGTGATCGACCTGAATGAAAACCCGGCCATCGACGAGGCGGGATTGGTCGAGGCCGCGGGGATCGATCTGCAGGCGAGCTTGTTCGACCTGGATGTCGAGGGCATCGCGGAGTCCGTCGCCGCCCTGCCGGAAATCCGGGATGCCCGCGCCGAGCGCCACCTGCCAGGGACTCTGGTGGTGCGCGTCACGGCCCGGGAGCCGCGCGCGTGGATCGCCTGCCCGGAGGCGGGAATCGGCGGCGAACGCCGGCCCGGCGGCCTGATGGTGGATGCGGATGGCGTGGTATTCCCCTGCCCCGAACTGCAGTTCCAGTCGGCCGCCCGCCTGCCGATCCTGCGGCTCTCGCCGCGGGACGAAACGAAGTTTTCGGTGGGCAAAGCGCTCGACCACCCGGAGCTGGTCCATTGTTTCCGGCTGCTCGACGCGGCGGCACAGGACGACCCGGAGTCCATCCACGGGATCGAATCGATCGAGCAGACGAAGCCTTGGGCGCTCACCTTGCGGACGCGGTCCGGCACGGCGGCCACCTTCGGCACCGGCGATCATGAACGCCAGATCGCGAACCTCCGCGCCGCGCTCGAACACGCGGAGCACGAAGGCTACACGATCGGCACGATCAACCTGATCCCGAAGGAAAACGTGCCGATCACCCTGCTCGCGGAAGCCGCGCCGCCGCGCGCGATCGTCGTCCCCGAGCCCACGCCCGCCGACCTTCGCGACGACCGCCGCGCGCGGGACTTGAACACTCTGCTCAACCGCGACTGACTTCCCCCCGCCCACCCTTCCATGGCCCGTCGCACGAAAATCCACGTCGGACTCGAAATCGGCACCAGCAAGACCTGCATGGTGGTCGGCGAGGTGAAGGCGGACACCGCGGTGAAAATCCTCGGCATCGGCGTGACCAAATCCGCCGGCGTGCGGAAGGGCGAAATCTATGATTTCCCCCAGGCGCGCGCCTGTCTGAAGGACGCGCTGGTCAAGGCGGAGGACGCCAGCGATGTCGAGATCGGCAGCGTGTTCCTTTCGGTGACCGGCTCGCACATCCACGGCATCAACAACCGCGGAACCTTCCGCCTGCCCGAGGGCGAGAACACCGTCGCACCCGAGCACGTCCAGGAAGCGCGGGACATCGCGCGCGACGTCCACATCCCGCAGGACAACGTCTACATCCACACCATCATCCGGAAATACTGGCTCGACGGCCTCGAGCACGGCACGAGTCCGGTCGGACTGTTCGGCAAGACGGTGGAGGCGGATTTCCATGTGGTGCACGGCATCGGCACCCGCATCCAGAACAGCATCAAGCTCGTCCGCGAAATGCCGCTCGAGGTGGACGACGTGGTTTTCGCGCCCATCGCCACCGCGCAGATGGCGCTCGACCGCGAGCACCGGGACCGCGGCGCTCTGGTCATCGACATCGGCGGCGGCACGACCGACTACGCGCTCTATCTCGAGGGCGCGATCGCCGCGAGCGGCTGCATCCCGGTGGGCGGCGACCATGTGACGAACGACATCCACCTCGTCACGGGCCTGCCATTCTCCAAGGCCGAACGCCTCAAGATCATGGAAGGCGACGCCTCGGCCGACCCGGCGAAATCCGTCGGCACGGCCAAGCTCACGGATGACCGCGGCTTCGCGGAGGTCGAGGTGCGGCGCAGCATTCTCAACGAGGTGATCCGCCAGCGGCTCGAGGAAACGCTGCGGCTCGTGCGCCAGCGGCTCCCGGAAGGCAGCGTCGAGAAGATCGGCGCCGGCGTCTTCCTCACCGGCGGCACCAGCCTGATGCGCGGCTTCAGCGAGCTGGCCTTCGATGTTTTCCAGCGCGACATCTACCGCCCCGAGCCGCCGGAGATCAGCGGCGTCCAGGCGAGCTTCCGCGATCCGCACTACGCCACCGCCATCGGCCTGATCCGCTACGCCCAGATCCTCGAAACCGAACGCGCCGCCCCGCCCGGCTTCATCGGCAAGATCGGCCGGCTGTTCTGGCCTTTTGGGAAGTAGGGAAGATCGAACATCGAACATCGAACGTCCAACATCGAACATCGAAATGGAAGAGCCGGATCGGTCGCGTTATGATTTGGAAGAACGTCTTCTGAATTTTGGAGCGCGTATCATTTCGCTGACGCGAAATCTGAATTCAGATTACGCCGAACGGCATATCGGCGGGCAGTTGATGCGATGCGGGACGGCGCCGCTTTCGCATCACGGGGAGGCCCAGGGCGCGGAATCACCCGCGGACTTTATTCACAAGCTTCGTCTGGCCCTCAAGGAACTGCGTGAGTCGCAGCGTTGGCTGAAGTTGCTCGTCCGCTCGAACATTCTGCCAGAGCAAAAACTCACTTCACTTCTCGACGAGACCGACCAGTTAATCCGCATCTTCGTTTCAAGCATAACCACGGCCGAAAAACGCCGAATTCAACCACACTAGATCCTTCAATGTTGGACGTTCAATGTTCAATGTTCGATGTTCCCAATTCCAATCATGATTTCCTATTCGCGTGACCCCCAGGAGACGATCCCCACGTCGTCCGTCAAAATCATCGGCCTTGGCGGCGCCGGGGCGAACATGCTCGAGCGCGTGGCGCTCGATGGCGTGGAAGGCGCCGAGCTGCTGGCGCTGAACACCGATGTCCGCACGCTCGGCGCTTGCGTGGCCGGCGAGAAAATCCAGCTCGGCGTGAACCTGACCAAAGGCCTCGGCGCCGGCGGCGATCCGGAACTCGGCCAACAGGCGATGCTCGAGGCCGAAGACCAGATCCGCGCGTCGCTGCGCGGCAGGCGCATCGTTTTCCTCTGCACCGGCCTCGGCGGCGGCACCGGCTCGGGTGCCGCGCCCATCGTCACACGCATCGCCCGCGAGGAAGGCGCGTTCGTCGTGGTTTTCGCGGCGATGCCATTCGCCTTCGAAGGCCGCCGGCGGCGGGAACAGGCGGAGACGGCGCTCAACGAGCTGGCCGTGCTTTCGAACGCCCTGGTCACCTTCGACAACAACCGCATGGGCGAACTGGTCCTCGCGAAGCAGGGCATCCACGAGGCCTTCGCCGCCGCGGACCGCATGATCTGCGAGTCGATCAAGGCGGTCATCCGCCTCGTCATCCGGCCGGGTTTGGTGAACGTGGGCCTCGACGACCTGATGAGCGCGCTGCGGACCACCCGCTCGCGCTGCCTTTTCGGCTCGGGCCTCGCCAATGGCAAGGACCGCGCCGCCCGCGCCTTGCGGAACGCGCTTTCCAGCCCGCTGCTCGACCAAGGCGCGCTGCTCAAGGACGCCCAGACCGTGCTCGTCCACCTCTCCGGCGGCGAGGACCTCACGCTCTACGAGATCGAGCTGCTGATGCAGCGGCTCCAGAAGTTCGTCCCGGAGAAAGCGCACATCCTCTTTGGCGCGGCGGTCGATCCGTCGATGGGCGACGCGCTTTCCGTCACGCTGATCAGCGCGTTGCCGGAGGATTCGCTGGCCGGCGCACCGCGGGATTCGCTGAGCCGCGCGGCGGAGGAGAATCCGATTCTCGATCCGAGCGACGGGTTCACGTTCAAGAAGGGCGCGGAGGTGGAAGTGAAAGCCGCCGCCGCACCCGAGCCGCCGAGGGCTGAGGCCGGACCGCAGAGGCCAGAGGCAAGGCGGAAGAGCGAGGAGGTGAAGCCGCAGGTGCAGGCGGAGACTCCGGCGGAGAAGCCGCAGCCCGCCGCGCGCCCGGCGAAGGCTTCCGCGCCTTCGTTGTTCGGCGACGACGCGCCGTTCGCCGAGCCCGGCGCCAAGCCGGAGCCGAAAGCCGAGCCGAAACCGCTTCCGCAAGACAAGTGGGACGAGGACCCGGCACCCGCGGAGGAGCCGCAGGAAACCGCAAAGGCCGCGCCGGAGAAATCGGACGAGCCGTTTTCCTTTGTCGAGGACAAGCCCGCCGATCCGGAGCCGGAAGAAGATTTCGCCGCGCCCGCCGAAGCGACCCGTCTGGAGCCCGAACCGGAAAGGCCGCGCAAGGGCTTGTGGCACGGCGGCGGCCCCGAGCCGGTGTTTCCGGAAGACCCGGAAGACGACGATGAGCCGGAGGCCGCCTCCGCCGCGAAAGCCGACGAGCCCGCGCCGGAACCGCCGAAGCTCAAGCTCGGCGTGAAAGCCTCGGGCCCGCAGAGCGAACTCTCCTTCGACTCCGCCCCGCGGGGACGCTTTGAGGGCGAATCGCCGAACGTCTTCGAAGGCGAGGACCTCGACCTGCCGCCGTTCTTGCGGAAGCGGAAGTAGTCCGTCCGCGAGCGGCCGCGGGCTGCCAACGAACCATTCCGACCGCGCTCTTCACGACCACGAGGAGCGCGGTCTTTTTCTTCCGCAATGCCGGTCCGCCCGGCGCGGCTCCGAGCCGTCCACCGGGCGGAAAGTCCTCGGCTGGGACGGAAGTGGTGTTAGGTTGGCCGCGTCATGAAACCCACCCTCGCTGCCCTCGCCTTCGCCTTGTTTCCGCTCGCCGTCGTGCCAGCGGAGGAACCCGCCGCAGCCCGCACGCTCGAATACCGGAACCCGCTGTGGGACGGCTACCTGGCCGATCCATACGCCTTCAAGGTGGGCGACACGTGGTATGCGGTCGGCACCGGTCAAGCGCCCGACGGAAAACAATTTCCGATCCTGCGGTCGAAGAACTTCACCGACTGGGAGTTCGTCTCCGGGGCCTTGGAGAAAATCGACGGCATCAAGGACTACTGGGCGCCGGAGATCGCCGAGCGGGACGGGAAGTTCTATCTCTACTGGGCGGGCGACATGAAGATGCGCGTCGCGGTGGCCGACAGCCCGACCGGGCCCTTCGAAGACACGGGCAAGCTGATGTTTCCCGACCTGGAATTCTCGATCGACGGCCACGCATTCAAGGACCCGCAGGACGGGCAGTGGTATTTCTTCTTCGCCAAGGACTTCTTCGACGAGCGACCGGGCACGGCCTTGGCCGCGGTGAAGCTGGCCGATGACATGGTCACTCCGGTGGGCGAGCCCCGGACGGTCCTGCGCGCCGTCGCGGATTGGCAGATCTACGAGCGCGACCGCGATCTCTACGACCGCAAATGGGAAGCCTGGCACACCGTGGAAGCCCCGGCCGTGGTCTTCCGGGACGGCAAATACTGGCTCTTCTATTCCGGCGGGAACTGGCAGACTCCCGGTTACGGCGTGGGCTGCGCCGTCGCGGATGATGTCCTCGGCCCGTACCGGGACGAGCGTGGCAAGGAAGGGGCCGCCGTGATCCGGACGATTCCCGGCGAGCTGATCGGTCCCGGCCACAACTCGCTGGCCCTCGCACCGGATGGCGAAACGTGGTTCAACTTCTACCACTCGTGGAACCCGGAGCGGACCAAGCGGCAGATCTGCATGGACCCGCTCGTCTGGCCGGAAGAAGGCCCCGTCACCCACCAGCCGGGCCGCGGGACGAAAAAAATCGGGCTGCCCGTGGAGCCGGCCCGCCCGGACGAATGAGCGGCTGGAAGCCGCGCTGGCACGCCTTCTGCGAAGGTGCGGCAGCCGATGAACACGACCCTCCTGCAGCGCCTCCTGGAAGAGACGGACATTCCGGTGACCGACACGCCGTTCCAGCTACCCGGGAGCGCCCGGTCGCCGGGGCTCGGCGTGATCCTCGAGCCGGACCGGGAACGGGCGCACCTCGCGATCCGGCTCTCGCCGGCCGGCAGGCCGCTCGCACGACGGGAGCAGCGCGCCATTGCAATTTTTGCCCTCGCCGGCGGACGGGACCCGATGCTCGCCACCGAGATCGGCGAAATCGCCCAAGCCCGTCTCGCCACCTCGATCGCCGCCAGCGTGGACTCCCGCGGCATGTCCTGGCGGCTGAAGTGAAACGGGCCGCGACGCGCGGTTCGGGAACGGCCGGCGGAGAACCGGTGGAGCTCAGAACCGGCTCGAAGCCGCCAAGCTGCGTCCAGGTGCTCGAGGAGCTGATCCCGCCGGTGACGCCGTTGAGGTCTTGATCGAGAGAGTTCCGCTGGTTGCTGGTGGCCGCGACGAACCTCAG
The DNA here is from genome assembly GCA_965651855.1 of uncultured Verrucomicrobiales bacterium. Lineage (GTDB taxonomy): Bacteria > Verrucomicrobiota > Verrucomicrobiia > Verrucomicrobiales > Akkermansiaceae > Luteolibacter. The sequence goes on along the minus strand of CBFGTW010000001.1, from coordinate 48,507 downwards.
GGGCGTGTCCTCGTCGAAACTGCCGGCTCCCACGGATCCCGAGGTTCGCCACACGTAGCCGGAACCCGAGCCGGCCATCGGTTTGCACCGCGGGGGTGCCCGTCGTCGAAACTCATGAAGAGCGCGGGGTGCGCGGCGTTCCCGACGATGTCGCCTTCAATGATGCCGGTCTGATGATCGTTGGCGGGATTGCTCCGGCCAGGCTCGGAACAAACAACGGGCCAAGGTTCATGCCGAATGCGGCTCCGGATTGCAATTCTCCCCGTGGAGGTTCGCGCGCCGGTCCGGCAGGCCCGCCTGGCCCGCGCCACCGGTGACGGACGCCGGCTGGCGCGGTGCCTGCGAAACCCCGACGGACCTCCGCCGTCCGCCCTACCCGACATGTCGAACACGCCCCGGATCAAGATTCTCGAAACCGCCGCCGAACGTCGCGAGTTCCTGCTCGCGGTTCTCGACGATCTCGAAACTTTCGGCGCGATGCTCGGCGACGGCGCGTTCGAAACCGGGGTCCGGCGGCTCGGCGCGGAGCAGGAGCTCGATTTCATCGACGCCGATTACCGCCCGGCCCCGCTTGTTCCGGAAATCCTCGGAAAGCTCGGCCCCGGCCCGTTCAACACCGAATACGCGCGCTTCAACCTGGAGATCAACTCCCGCCCGCACCGCATCACCGGCGACGCCTTCCGCCGGCTCGAGCGCGAATTGGCCGGCCATCTCGCCCACGTCAGCGCCGTCGCCCGCGAGCACTTCGACGCCCGGACGATCCTGACCGGCCTGCTGCCGACGATCCGGCGGCAGGACGTGCGGCCCGGCGCGCTCACGCCGAACCCACGCTACAAGACGATGCTCGCGCTCGTGAACCGGATGCGCGGCACCGACTACGAGTTCCACATCCGCGGCATCGACGAACTGGTCACGCGCGACAACCCGACGGCGTTCGGCGGCTCGTTCACCAGCTTCCAAGTGCATTGCCAGACGGAGCCGGAGCTGCTGCCCGCGCACTACAACTGGGCGCAGATGATCGCCGGTCCGGTGCTCGCCGCGGCGACCAATTCGCCGCTGTTTCTCGGCCGCCGGCTGTGGCGGGAGACGCGGGTGGCCCTCTTCGCCCAAACCACCGACACCCGCCGGCCGCAGGACAACCTGCTCCGCCAGGAACCGCGGGTGACCTTCGGCCGCGACTGGGTGCGCGGCGATATCCTGAGCCTGTTCCGCGGCGACTTGAGCCGCTACCGCGCGTTCGTCACCCACCTGGGCGGAAACAAGACGCAGCCCGAGGACGCGGACGTTCCCGCCCTCGCCGCGCTGACGTTCCACAACGGCACGATCTACCGCTGGAACCGCGTCTGCTACGGCACCGGCGGCGGCAAGCCCCACCTCCGGATCGAGAACCGGATCCTGCCCGCGGGGCCGACGCTCGTGGACGAGATGGCCAACGCCGCGTTTTGGCTCGGCCTGATGCTGGCGCTGCCCGAAGACGCCGCGCGGCTGCCCGCACAGGTGCCGTTCCGCGACGCGCACTCGAATTTCCTGAAAGCGGCGCGCTCCGGCCTGGGAGTGGCGTTCCGTTGGTTCGGAGAAACCGTCCCCGCCAAGGAGCTGATTCTCGAAACGCTCCTGCCGCTCGCCCGGCGCGGACTGGACGCCCACGGCGTGGACGCGGACGACAGCGGCCGCCTCCTCGGAATCATCGCCGACCGGGTGGACGGCGGCTGCACCGGCGCGCAGTGGATCCTCGACGCCTTCGACACGCTCCGCCAATCGCAACCGCGTGGCGAGGCGGCCATGACGCTGACCGCGGAAATGCACGCCCGCGCCGGCACCGGCCCGGTGCACCAGTGGGAACCGGTTTCCCCGGAAACCGCGGCGTCGCGCGTCCATTGCGACGCGAGCTGGACGCTCGAGCAATCGATGGTGACCGACGTGATCACGGTGCATCCGGACGATCCGCCGGAGTTCGCCGCGAAGCTGATGAGCTGGAACGACCTGAGCCACCTCCCGGCGATCGAGGACGACGGCCGGCTGGCGGGGATCCTCTCGCGGAGCCGGCTGTTCGAGCACATGGTGGCGGGCGGCGCGGACACCGTGCGGGAACTGCTTCCCGGCCCGCCGCTCACGCTCCCGCTCGATGCCTCCCTGCCCGTGGCGCTGGCGGCTTTGCGCGATTCCTCGGAGGATTGCATCGCGGTGATGGAGGGCGGTTCGCTCGCCGGCATCGTCACCGGCGCGGACGTCGTGCGGCTCGCGCCCCAGATGCTCGCGGGAACCGCCGGAACCCAAGCCCCGTTTCCCGGACCATGAGCCGCACCCCACCGGCAGCCGATCTCCGGCAGCCGCCGCCCATCCCGGGCGGGAGCGCGCCGGACGTGCTGCCGGAGCGCGTGGTGGCGGATCTCGGCCAGCGTGACGGTCCGCTGCTGCTGGTCACCTGCCTCGTCCACGGCAACGAGCCCGCCGGGGAGCTGGCCTGCGAGCGCGTCCTCCATCGCCTCGGCCTCGCCGGCGCGCCGCCCCTTGCCGGCCGGATGGTCGTCGTCCGCGGAAATCTCCGTGCGAGCGCCGCGGGGGTGCGCCGCATCGACCACGACCTCAACCGCGTCTTCCCCCCCGGTCCCGCCGCACAACCGCCGCCAGCGGGGGAAAGACCGCCTCACGAGCATGCGGAGCGGGACGCGCTGGCCGCACTCATCGCCCGGCTCGTCGACGAACACCCGGGCGCGCCGCTGTGGTTCCTCGATCTGCACACCACCTCGTCCGAGTCGCTTCCCTACCTGAGTTTGCCGGCCGAAGACCCCGGGCTCGCGACCTTCGCAAGCGGCTTCCCGCTCCACCGGGTGAGTGGATTCAGCCGGATCGTCCCCGGTACCCTGGACCGCTACCTGCACGAGCTCGGCTTCGTCGGCTTCTGCTGCGAGGGCGGCCAGCACGAGCGCCACAGCTCGATCTCCAACATGGAAGCGGTGCTCTGGCTGATGCTCGAGCAGACCGGCGTGCTCGGCCGAGCCGCGGAAGCGCCGATGCACGAGGTGGTCTTGGAAGCCCACGCCGTGCTGGAGAAATTCGTCCTCCACCGGCCGGCGCACTTCCGGCTGGTGCACCGCCACGGGGTGGACCCGGACGACGGCTTCCGCATGGAGCCCGGCTTCGCCAACTTCGCCGAAGTCCGCGCCGGACAAATCCTCGCCCACGACCGCCGCGGCCCGGTTCTCTGCCCGCGCGACGGCCACATCCTCATGCCGCTCTACCAGCCCAGCGGCGCGGACGGATTCTTCCTGGTGGAGGAGGTGGAAACGGAACGCTGATCCCGTGGGTTCCCGCCCTCCCGAAGCCCGGAACCTGCAGTCGCGTGCGACCGGCGGCGGCACCAAGCGGCCGCTGGGCGCGGCCTCGCTCACAGCCAAGCTGATGGCGATGGCGGCGTGGATGATGATTTCATCGTGAGCCGGCGGTTCCCTCGCGAGTGCAAATTCATTATCAAGTCCTGATCATCGAGACATGGCCGGGACGGTGACCCGTCGGCAGCAAGAGCGACTCCAACCGCAGTGATCCTCCTTAGTGACTCCTGCTTTCCAGCCTCCTTCCAACAGGCCGGGAGTGCCGGGCCGGAGGGAACAAAATCGGCCACGGGAGGGCGTCCTTGCTGTGGCCAGGCGAAAGTCTTTATCTTGTCACGTCATGCACGAGACCATCGATCTGGAAGCCGATGCGACTGTCGACTTGGTTTGCAGCGCGGACGGCTGTCCCGGATGGCGGGTCGGCCAACTTCTTCCGCGCTCGCTCACCTCCCTGTCCGGCGCGATCTATCGCTTCCATGGCTACGCCTTCATCTCGAGGCTCGAGCGACGGGGGGACGGGAAGGTTTCGGTCACGGTTTCCCACCGCTCCGGCCTGCCCTCCCGCCGGGAAGAACCCGGAACCGCGAGCTTCGGCAAACCCACCTTCACCCGCACGGATCGACCGGCCGCTTCGGCTTCAGCTCCCCCGCCGCTGGGCCGTGGCAGCCGCGGCGTCCACGGGCCCGGCGGCTGAGGGCCGCGCGCCATGCCACAAATAGGCCGGCATGCGCCGGTCGTTGCGGAAGGAATGCTGGAAAACGACAGCCAACTCCACTTTCAGCTGACTCCCCCCGGAGACGCTTGCAAGCGTGAGCATGGCCAAGCCGATGACAAAACACGAGCAACACAAGCCGCCAAGCGCGCCGGGTGACGGAGAGCCGCGGGAGGCCGGTGCGGCCGCGCAGTGGGAATTCGAGGCGATGCGGCGTCTCCAGGCGCTCAGCGTCCATCTGGCGGAACCCGGCCGGGCGGACGATCTCCATCGCCAGATCCTCGATGCCGCCATCGATCTGCTGGCCGCCGATTCCGGCACCTTCCAGATCCTCACCAACGAACGGGGCAAGGGCGACGAATTCCACCTCGTGGCCCACCGCGGGCTCGACGACGAGGCGGCCGCCCTGTGGGAATGGGTGGAGCCGTCCACGCCTTGCTGCTGCGGGGCGGCGCTGCGCGAGAAACGCCGGAGCGAGATCGAGGACGCGGAAAAATCGACACCGCTGGACGACAACGAGCACGTCCGGACCATGAAGCGGCTCGGTGCCCGCGCGATGCAAACGACGCCGCTGGTGTCCCGCTCCGGTCGCATCCTCGGCGCGTTCTCCACGCATTGGCGCGCGCCCCACGCGTTGAACGACCTCGAGCGGCGGCTGCTCGATGTGCTGGCGCGGCAGGCTGCCGACCTGCTCGAACGCCAGCGGGCGGAGCAGGCCCTGAGCGAGAGCGAGGAGCGCTACCGCACGCTCTTCCACTCGATGGACGAGGCTTATGCCGTGGTGGAGGTGATCCGCGACGCGTCCGGCCGCTGGAGCGACTTCCGCTTCATCAACGTGAATCCGGCGTTCTCCAAGCACACCGGCATCAAGGATCCCGTCGGACGCACGTGCAACGAGCTGCTGGGCACGCCGAACCCACGCTGGGCGGAGGTTTACGGAGAGGTCGCTGAAACCGGGGAGCCCGTGCGGCTCCAGGAGTCCGAAGCGACGCTCGGGCGGACCTTCGATTTGTACATCTTCCGGCTTGGAGGTCCGGGGAGCCGCTGCGTCGCCGTGCTCTTCACCGACATCACCGAGCGGATGCGGACCGAGGCGGCGCTGCGCGACAGCGAGGCGACGCTCCGTCTGCTCTTCGACGACCTGCCGGCCCTCATCAGCCTCCACGAGGGGCGGGAGCATCGCTTCATCTACGCCAACCGCGCCTTGAAGGAGGCCTTCGCCGGACGACCGCTGGTGGGCCAGCCGCTGGTGGCGGCGGTGCCGGGCACGGAGGGCCACGATCTGGCGGCCGTGTGCGACCAGGTTTTTCAAACCGGAGAACCCGTGGAGCTGTGCCAGTTCCCCTTGGTCTGCGACCGGTCCGGGCGGACGGAAGAACGCGTCTTCCACTTGCTCGTCCAGCCGCGGTCCTCTCCCGACGGCTCGACCGAGGGAGTCATGACATTCGCCCATGACATCACCGACCAGCAGAAGCTCGAACGGGCGCTGAGGGAGGCGGGCCGCAGGAAAGACGACTTCCTGGCCATGCTCGCCCACGAGCTGCGCAATCCCCTGGCTCCGATCCGCAGCGGGCTCGACCTGCTCTCGATGGACGACCAGGACTGCGACCGGCGCACCGTGAACCTGATGCAGGGGCAGGTGGAGCACTTGGTCCGGCTGGTGGACGACCTGCTCGATGTTTCCCGGATCATGCGGGGCAAGATCACGCTGCGGCGCCAGACGGAAAACCTCGGCGAACTGGTCCGGCGAGCCCGCGAAAGCACCGCCGGTTCGCTCCGCAGCCGCAACCAACACCTGCGGGTCTCGCTGCCCGAGGAACCGGTCTGGATCCATGCCGATCCCATCCGGATCGTCCAGATTCTGGACAACCTCCTCGCCAACGCCTCGAAGTACACCGGCGACGGCGGCCGGATCGACTTGACGGTCCGCTGCGACGACGGGCACGCGACCGTCAGCGTCCGGGACAACGGGATCGGCATTGAGCCCGACCTCCTGCCGCATGTCTTCGAGCTTTTCACCCAGTCGAGCCAAACGCTGGACCGCTCGGCGGGCGGCCTCGGGATCGGCCTGGCGCTGGTCCGCCAACTGGCGGAACTGCACGGGGCGAGCGTCTCGGCCGAGAGCCCCGGGCCCGGGCAAGGCAGCACGTTCATCCTGCGCCTGCCGGTGACGGAGCCTCCCGAGCGGCGCGACGAGTTGCCCCCGCGCCCCCGGCCGGCGCGGCGCTGCCGGATTCTGATCGTGGACGACAATGCCCCGGCCGCGGAAGTGTTCGCCGCCCTTCTGGTCCGGTTGGGCGGACATCAGGTCGAGGTCGCCCACGACGGGCCGGCGGGCTTCGAAACGGCCCGCCGCTTCCGGCCGCACATCGTGTTCCTCGACATCGGGCTGCCGGGAATGGACGGCCTTGAAGTGGCGAAGTTGATACGCCGCATGCCCGAGCTCCAGGACACCTTGCTGGTCGCCCTCACCGGCTACGGCCAGGCGGAGGATCGCCGGAAATCGCGCGAGGCCGGCTTCGACGAGCATTTGGTCAAGCCGCCTTCCCTGGAGCAGATCCAGAAGGTGCTCGGCGACCCGAGATTGCCGCGCGACGGGGGTGCCACCGTGGAATCCCGGCCCGCGCCACCGGAGCGGGGCGAGCTTCCCGCGCCCGCCCGGAGATGCGGCGCGAACGGGGAGGACCCGCCCGACCTGCGCCGGATCCGGCACGACCTCCGCAACACCACCCACACGCTGAAGATGGCCTGCCAACTCCTCGGCGGCGCGAAGGCGGGCGATCCGCTGGTGGAACGGGTGGTCCACGCGCTCGAAAGCGAGATCGGCTCGCTCGACCGCTGGACCGGAAGCCCGCCTTGAGTCGGCGGGGACCGGCCCGCGCCTCAGGGCCGCGTCGCGGTTCCGACGTTTTCCAACAACTTCCGCAGGAGATCGAGGTCGCCCGGCTTCACGAGGTGCTCGTCGAAGCCGGCCTCCCGCGTGCGAGCCCGGTCCTGCTCGCTGCCGTAGCCGGTGAGCGCCACGAGGAACGCCGTGCGGGTGGCTTCGCTGCGGCGGAGCCGCCGGGCCACCTCGAGGCCGTCGAGGTCCGGGAGTCCGATGTCGAGCAGCACCGCATCCGGCCGGAATTCCTCGGCGACCCGCAGCGCCTCCTCGCCCGACGAGGCGGTCCGCGTCTGGTGGCCCTCCAGCTCCTGGAGCATCGCCAGGCTGCTGGCGGCGTCATGATTGTCATCCACCACGAGAAGCCGCAGCCCGGTCGCCCCGGGCGCAGGTTCCTGTCGGCGGTCGGGCACTTCGGCCGGTGCGGCGGCGAGAACGGGGAGCCTGACGCGAAACTCGGCGCCCTTCCCGAGCCCTTCGCTGGCGGCTTCCAAGGTGCCGCCGTGCAGGGTGACAAGCCGGCTGGCGATCGTCAGGCCGATGCCAAGCCCGCCTTGCGAGCGGTCGGCCGAGCGGCTCGCCTGGCTGAACAGATCGAAAATCCTCGGCAGCAGGTCCGGATCGATGCCCGCGCCGTTGTCGGTCACCCGGACCACGGCGGTCCGCCCGGCGCCCTCGCCGTCGATTTCCGCCGAAAGCCGGATGTCGCTGCCCGGGCCGCTGTACTTGCAGGCGTTGTTGAGCAGGTTGACCACCACCTGCTCGAGCCGCGTCGCGTCGCCATCGACCGCGATCGGCTGTTCGGGGAGGGAAACCAGGAGCCGCTGTCCCGCCGCCTCGCAAGCGGCGCGGGCCGATCCGGCGGCCGAGTTCAGCACGGCCTGGAGTTCGAGCGGCTGGCGCCGGAGTTCGACCCGTCCTTGGGTGATGCGGGCCACGTCGAGCAAGTCGTCGACCATCCGGGCGAGGTTGCCGATCTGGCGATCGATCATCCGCACGGCCTGCTCCGCCGCGTCGGGTCCGGCGCGGTCCGTGGAAAGGATGGCGGAGGCGTGGCGCAGCGGCGCGAGCGGGTTGCGGAGCTCGTGGGCCAGCATGGCGAGAAATTCGTCCTTGTTCCGATCGGCGCGGGCCAAGTCGCGGTTGGTGGCGGCGAGCCGCTCGTTGGCCTCCCGCAGGCGCGCCTCGCTTTCCTCGAGCTCGCGGCGTTGGCGGGCCAGTTCGTGGAAGACCGCCGCCTTGTTGAGGAGATTGTTCGAGTCGATCGGCTTGGGCAGGAAATCCACCGCGCCCAGCTCGTAGCCGCGGCGGCGGAGATCGGCGTCCACCTCTTCGGCGGTGAGGAAGACGATGGGCACCTGGCGGGTCTTCCGCGTGCCGCGCATCACCTCGGCCAGCTCGAAGCCGTTCATACCGGGCATGTGGACGTCGATGAAGGCCAGCGCGATCTCGTTGCCGAGCAGGAACTCGAGCGCCTCGGGACCCGAGCGGGCTTTCAGGAAGCCGAGGCCGTCCTGTTTCAACAACCCTTCGAGGGCCGTGAGATTGGCCTCCACGTCGTCAACGAGCAGGAACTTGATGGGTTCGTCCATGGGTTTCAGCCGGCGCGGTGGAGCGCCTGAAGGTGTGCGGCGATTTCGTGCAGTTGCAAGGGTGTGGCCCCCGGAGAGGCGGCGAGCGCGGCGCGCGGCATCTCCGGAGCCTCGGCCGATCCGGGCGTCTGCACCAGGGCGGTTCCGCCGCAGGCGGCCACCGCCGCCAACCCGCGGGCGCCATCGGCGTTCGCGCCGGTGAGGATCACGCCGACAAGTCCGGTGCCGTAGGCCCGCGCGGCGGTCTCGAACAGGACGTCGAGCGACGGCCGCGAGTGCAACACCGGCTCCTCGCTGGAGAGCGAGAGGTGGAAATCCGGCTCCACGAGCAGGTGGTAGTCGGGCGGGGCGAAGTAGATCGTCCCGCCCCGGACCGGCTCCTTGTCCTCGGCCTCCTTGGCGGGAAGGCGGCAGCTGCGGCCGAAGAGCTCGGCCAGCAGCGAGGGCTTGCGCGGCGGCACGTGCACCACGACGAAGACGGGCAGCGCGAAATCCTCCGGCAGCTCCGGCAGGATCGCCGAGAGCGCGTCGAACGCTCCGGCGGAAGCCCCGATGGCCACCGCGCGCTCGGTTTCCATGTTCCGCGTATTCATCATGCGCCCGCCCGTTTCTGGTAAATGCGTTCTTCCGGCGAGAAGGCCTCGAAAGCCTCCGCCTGGCTCGAGAAGCGCAGGGTTTCCTTCAGGCCGAGGCCGAGGAAACCGCGGCGCACCAGCGATTCGCTGAATAGGCCGAGCGCGCGGTCCTGCAGCTCGCGGTTGAAATAGATCAGGACGTTGCGGCAGGACACGAGGTGGACTTCGGCGAACACCGCGTCGGTGGCAAGGCTGTGGTCCGAGAACACCGTGTTCTCCCGCAGGCTCCGGTCGAAGACCGCCCGGCCGTAGCTCGCGGTGTAGTAGTCGTGCAGCGGCGCCGTCCCGCCCGCCCGGCGGTGGTTCTCCGTGAACTGCTGGATCCGGTCGAGGTCGTAGACGCCGCCCCGGGCCTGCTCCAGCGCCTGGCGGTTGATGTCGGTGGCGTAGAAAATCGTCCGCTCCGAGAGGCCTTCCTCGCGGAACAGGATGGCCAGCGAATAGAGTTCCTCCCCGCAAGCGCAGCCGGCGACCCAGACCTTGAGCGAGGGATAGGTCCGCAGGTGGGGCACCACCTTGCGCCGCAGCGCGAGGTAGTAGTCCGGATCGCGGAACATGTCGCTGACCTGCACGGTCAAGAACGGCAGCAGGCGGGGGAAGAACTCCGGCTCATGGAGCAGCCGGTGCTGCAACTGGGAAAGCGAGCCGCAGTCGAAGTGCTCGCGCGCCTTCGTCAGCCGCCGGAGCAGCGAGGCCGGCGAGTAGCCGCGGAAATCGTGGCCATACCGGCTGTGGACCGCCTCCAGCAGCAGCCGCAGCTCCAGTTCTTCGGTCCGGGCGGATTCAGCCTTCATCGTTCAACGCGGCATCCACACCCGGACGAGCGAAAGCAATTTCTCCACGTCCAGGGGCTTCGCAAGGTAGTCGTTGGCACCGGCCTCGAGGCACTGCCGCTGGTCGCTGGCCATCGCCTTGGCGGTGAGGGCGATGATCGGCAGCTTGCGCCACTCGCGCCGGCCGCGGATCTCGCGCATGGCGGCCAAGCCGTCCATTTCCGGCATCATGATGTCCATCAGGACGAGGTCGACTTCCCGACCTTCGCCAGCCGCCTTTTCCAGCTCCTCGATCGCCTCGCGGCCGTTGCGGGCGATCCTGACCTGCACGCCGCGGCCTTCGAGCAGGCTGGTGAGGGCGAAGACGTTGCGCACGTCGTCCTCGGCGATCAGCACGAGCCGCCCCTCGAGGTCTGCGTCGCGGCTGCCGGCCAGCTCGAGCATCTTCTGCTTTTCCGGCGGCAGCTCGGCGACCACCTGGTGCAGGAACAGGGTCACCTCGTCGAGCAGCCGCTCGGGCGACTTCGCGCCCTTGATGATGATCGAGCTCGAACGGCGGCGCAGTTCGCGTTCCTCGTCCTGGCTGAGGTGGCGGCCGGTGTAGACGATGACCGGCGGGAAAGGATGGTCCGCCTCGGCGCTCAAGGTTTCCAGCAGCTCGAAGCCCGAGGTGTCCGGCAGGCTCAGGTCGAGCACCACGCAATCGAAGGTGCGCCGCGAAAGCTCGGCGAGGCACTCGGCGGCGGTGCCCACGCAGACGGTTTCCACATCGCGGGACCCGAGCAGCTCGCGCATCGCCTCGGCCTGGACGGGATCGTCCTCGACGACCAGAACCCGGCGGACCTTGCGCGTGAGGATGCCGTCGAGCTTGCGGAAGGCCTCCACCAGCTCCTCGCGTTTCACCGGCTTGAGCATGTAGCCGGCCGCGCCGATCGCGCGGGCGGTGCGCGTGTAGTCGCTCCCGGAGATCACGTGGACGGGGATGTGGCGGGTCGCCGCGTCGGCCTTGAGGCGTTCGAGCACGGCGAGGCCGGAGCCGTCCGGCAGCACGATGTCGAGCAGCACCGCGTCCGGCAGGTGCCGGCGGGCGAGCGCCATCCCTTCCTCGCCGGTGCCCGCCACCAGGCACTCGAAGCGCATTTCATGCGCCAGATCGGCGAGGATGCGGGTGAACGGCTCGTCGTCCTCGATGACCAGGATGAGCCGCCCGTCGCCCCGGCGCGGAGCCGGCTCCGCGGGCGCGGGGGCCGGCGGCGTTTCCGCACGCGGGGCCGGGGTTTCGACGCGAGGAGCCTCCCATTCCGCGGGCGGCGCGGGCGGCGCGGGCGGCGCGGCCGCCGGTCTGGCAGCCGGAACGGGCGGCAGCGAGACGGTGAACGTGCTGCCCTCGCCCGGCTGGCTTTCCAGCTCGATCCGGCCGCCGAGCAAGTCGACGAGCTGGCGCGAGATCGAGAGGCCGAGGCCGGTGCCGCCGAATTTCCGGCTGGTCGTGCCGTCGCCCTGCTGGAACGGCTCGAAAATGGCGCGCTGCTGGGCGGGATCGATCCCGATGCCGGTGTCGCTCACGGTGAAGGCGAGCCAGCCGTCTTCGCGGCGCTTCACGGCCAGCGCCACCTCGCCTGCCTTGGTGAACTTCAGGGCGTTGGAGAGCAGGTTCTTGAGGACCTGCAACAGGCGCTGCGGGTCGGTCTCGAGCCGCCCGGGCACGTCCTCCCCGATGTCGGTGCGGAGCGTGAGGTTCTTTTCCGCGACGGCCGGCTGGAAGGTCTCCCGCAGGCCGTCGACCAACCGTCTGAGGTCCACCGGTTCGGGCCGGACGTCCATGTGGCCGGCCTCGATCTTGGAAAGGTCGAGGACGTCGTTGATCAGCGCGAGCAGGTCGTTGCCCGCGGTCTCGATGGTGCGCGCGTAGCGGATTTGCTCTTCGTTGAGATTTCCGCCGCGGTTTTCCGCCAGCAGCTTCGCGAGGATCAACGCGGAGTTGAGCGGCGTCCGCAGCTCGTGGGACATGTTGGCGAGGAACTCGGACTTGTAGCGGCTCGCGTCCGCGGCGAGCCGCCGCTGGGCCTCGAGCTCGCGGGTGGCGTCCAGCAGGTCGCGCTTCTGGCGTTCCAGCGCTTGGGTCTGCTCCTCGAGGCGGGTGTTGATTTGCTCGAGTTCGGTTTGCTGCAGCTCGAGCCGCGCCTGGGATTCGCGCAGCGAGCGGCTTTGCTCCTCGAGTTCCTCGTTGGAGACGCGCAGCTCCTCGCTCTGGGCCTGCACCTCCTCGTTCTGCTGCTGGGTCTCCTCGAGCAGCTCCTGCAGCCGCGCCCGGTAGGCCGCCGCGCGAAGGGCGAGCGCGATCGCGCTTTCCGCCCGACCCAGGAGCTCCCGATCGCTCTGCTGTACTTTGTTGAAAAACCCCAGCTCCACCACCGCGTGGACCTCGTCTTCAAACACCACCGGAGCCACCACCAGATGGCGCGGGAGGGCGGCGCCGAGGCCCGAACCCGTGGCCAGGTAGCCGTCCGGCACGTCCGGAAGGACCACGGTCCGCGCGTCCTTGGCGGCTTGACCGAGCAGCCCTTCGCCGGGCTCGAACCGCTCCGGCACGCTCCCCCGCCGGACAGCGTGCGTCGCGGCGAGCCGGAAGCCCCCTCGCTCCCCGGCGAACATCGCGCCGGCCTGCGCCCCGAGGTATTCGCACAGGAACGAGAGCGCGTTCTCGCAAATCTGCCCCTGCCGCTGCTGGCCGGCGATCTTGCGGGACAAGCCCGCCAAACCCGCCTGGAGCCACGTTTCCTTCCGCACCGCCAGCCGGTTCCGGATGAACTGCGTGCCGATGGCCGCCACCAGCCAAAGGGTCAACGCGGCGAACACCCGGTTCAGGCGCGCCACGCCCTCGATCGCGCCCTCCGGCGTGATGAGCCCGTCCACCAGGATCAGGATGCTCGTGACAGCCGCCACCACCAGCGGCGCCAACGGCCGCCACGCGAACACGGTGAGGACGACCGGGACCAGATAGAAAAAGAACACCGCCACACCGAGCGGGGCGAAGAAATCCGCGGCAAAAACAGCCGCCACCGATGCGATCACTCCCGCCTGCAGCGGAACCGGGGTCTTGTGCTCGAAGCGCTTCATGGATTCCGGGTTTCCCCGGAGAGTGGCGCAACCCCCGCCTCGTGCGACGCCGGTGTTCCTCTGCCCCCCTGTCCGGGTGGGTCGGAAGGAATCGGACGGAACTTCCTGAACTCAAGGAAAAATCCACCCGCGGGGCGCTCAGGGCGCCTCGATCCGGAAGAACGCCCGCAGAGCCGACGCCTCGCCGGCCGGCACCACAGCGGTCCCGCGGCCGTCCGCTCCGGTCGTCGCGGTCACCGGAGGTTCCATCGCGGCGAAGCTTTCGAGCGCCTCGGATTTCGTCACCGCGTAGGGGGTTTCCGGCGCGCCGGCGAACTCGATCACCACGCTGCCGTCCTCCTCCATGCGCACCGAAACGATCCGCAGCGAACTCGGCGTGGAGCCCGGAAAATCCGCGGCGTCGGTGGGATCGGTGCCGGCGGTCTCCTCCGCCTCGTTGTCGAAGCCGTCGCCGTCCGGATCGTCCGTCCCGTCCCACGCGTCCACGCTGCCGAAGTGCAGGATCTCCCACTGGTCGTCGAGCCGGTCGTGATCCTCGTCCGCGGAGACGCCGGGCATCGCGTAGAGATCGGCGATGCGCGCGGCGGTCAGCGCCTCGTTGTAGATCTGCACGTCGTCCACGAGCCCGCCGAAGGCATCGGTGGGCGCGGCGCGGCCGAGCCGGCCCACCTCGAAGTTGTTGAATGCCGGCAGCACCGACGCGGCGAAGGCAGCGTTCTCCGCCACGGGCGCGCCATCGACGTAGAGCCGGAGGGTGGAATCCGCCAGGTCGAGGGTGAGGACGACGTGATGCCAGCCGTCGTCGTTCACCAGCACTTCCGCCGGAGGCGCGCTGCTGAAGATCTCCGCGATGTTGGCATTTCCGTCGGGCCGCAGTCGGCCGCTCAGCGCCCCGACGTTGGGCTCGCTCCCCGCGATGCCCATGTCGACGTAACTGTTGGCCGCGGTGGAGTTCGCCGCGGAGATGATGGTATTGCGCCCGCTCGAGGTGTCGGTGGACCGGATCCAGGCGGCGAAGGTCAGCTCGCCGGTCGAGAGGATCTCGGCGAGAAATCCGGCGTTCCCCATGTCCACGATGCCGTCCTGGGTGGCCAGGTCCTGGAACCGGTAGGCGTTGCCGGCGACGCCCGCCTCGCCCGTCGTGACGCCGGAGCCGACCGCACCCGGGCTGCGGCCGAGTTCGTCCTCGGCGCTGGAGGCTCCCCCGGCTTCGTCGAACTTGTAGTGCGCGACGAGGCCTTTCGCCGCGACGGGAAACGAGTTCGGATCGGTCGGGTCCGAGCCGACCTCGAACTCGGCCTTGTCGTTGAAGCCGTCGCCGTCGGTGTCGAAGACGTTCGGATCGGTGCCGGCGGAAACGCCCGGCACGTAGCCGGCGTCCGGATTTTCCTCGCCGTCGAGCAGCCCGTCGCCGTCGCTGTCCGGGTTGTTCGGATCGGTCCCGGTTTGGTTGATCCCGCCCCAGGTCCCGAAGCGGTCCTCCTGCAGATCGGTGTAGCCGTCGCCGTCGGTGTCCGGGTTGTGGGGGTCGGTGCTGCCTTCCCCGAAGTTGTATTCCTCGAAGTTCTCGAGCCCGTCGCCGTCCGGATCGCCGAAGCCGCCGTCGTCGCCTTCGTCGCTGTTCGGATCGAGCGAATGGGCGATTTCCCAGCCGTCGGGCAGGCCGTCGCCGTCGCTGTCCGGGTTGTTCGGATCGGTCAGGTAGACGGACACTTCCTCGCCGTCGGACAAGCCGTCGCCGTCGCTGTCCGGATCGAGTGGATTGGTGAGCGGCGGCGTGTTGAGTTCGTCGCCGTCGCTGCGGCCGTCGCCGTCGGTGTCGGCCACGGTCGGATCGGTGCCCGCTTCGAATTCCTGCAGGTTGTCGGCGCCGTCGCCGTCGAAATCGTCGTCGCCGCGCTGGGCCTCGATGGTGCCGAAGTGGAAGATTTCCCAGGTGTCCGGCAGCCCGTCCACATCCGAGTCCGCCGCGCTGTAGCTTTCGCCGGGGTTCGCGTGCAGGAACGCGACCTGGTCCGCCGTCAGCGCATGGTCGTAGACCTGGACGTCGTCGACGAGACCCTCGAAAGGATCGACGGGCGACGAGCGGCCGAGCCGGCCAATCTCGAAATTGTTGAACGCGGGGAAGATCGCCGTCGGCATGGTCTGCGTGGCCGCCAACTCGCCGTCCACGTAGAGGGCGAGGGTGGCGGAATCCAGGTCCACGGTCATGACGAGGTGGTGCCACTCGTCGTCGTTCACCGGGATGCCGGTGCTTAGGATGCCGGTTTGCTGCGGGCCGCCGCCGCCGAGATTCGGCCGGTTGCGCGCGGTCGCCACGCCGGGATTCCCCGCCAGGCCGGCGGCCACTCCGAGGTCGGCGTAGCTCTGGTTGCTCGCCTCGTCACCGGCGAAGACCACCGTGTTGCGGTTGCCGGTGGTGTCCGACGTCCGGACCCAGGCGGTGAACGAGAGCTGGCCGCTGGCCTGCAGGTCCTGGAGAAACGGGGCGTTGCCCATGTCCACGATGTCGTCCTGCGTGGCGGTCGCGCCGGCGAAGCGGTAGGCGTTTCCGGCGATGCCCGGCTCGCCGGTGGTCACGCCGGCGCCGACGATCCCTTCCACTCCGCCTTCGACGCCATTCCCGGCGGTGGTCGCGCCGGCGGGCTCGTCGAAGGTCCAGCGCGCGACCAATTCCGCACGGCACTCGGCGCCAGCCATCAGCACGGCCAGCGGCAGGACATAGCCGGGATTCTTCATGACCTCGTTCTTTCCTTCATCGGAGGGGATCGCACGCCTGGCGCCGGCTCACGCGCGCCGGCGGCGGACGAGCGCCAGCAGGCCGAGGGCACCGAGCACCAGCGAGCCGGGCTCCGGGACCGCCACGCCGGGATTGGCGAAGAGGAACTGCACCTCGCCCTGGCTGAGCGCGTGATCGTAGACTTGCACGTCATCCACCAGCCCCTGGTAGGGATCGACCGGCGAGGAGCGGCCGAGACGTCCGATCTCGAAGTTGTTGAAGTTCGGCAACGCCGCCGTGGCCATCGCCTGGGTGTTGGCCAGCACGCCGTCGACATAGAGGGAAAGCGTGGCGGTCGAGACGTTGACGGTCATCACCAGGTGGTGCCATTCGCCATCGTTGACCGGATCGACCGCCGGCGAGCTGAAGATGCCCGTCTGCTGGTCGAGCGAGGCGCCGACCGGCCGGTTGCGCGCGTTGGCCGAGCCCTCGAAGCCGGTCTGGCCGGCGGCGACGCTGAGGTCGGCGTAAACGTTCGACGTGGTGTTGTCGCCGGCGAAGACGACGATGTTGCGGTTGCCGGTGGTGTCGGTGGTCTGGATCCAGGCGGAAAAAGTGAACTGGCCGCTGGCGGTCATCGCCGGGAAGAACGAGGCGTTGCCCATGTCCACGATGTTGTCCTGCGACGCGCTGTCGCCGGCGAAACTGTAGGCGTTTCCGGAAATGCCGGTGACGCCGGTGGTGACGAGGCCGCCCACCGCGCCGGTGGTGCCGGTCAGCTCGTTGGCGGCGGTGGTCGCGTCGGCGGCTTCATCGAACTTGTAGTGGGCGACGAGCGCGGCCCGGGCGGCCGGCGCCAGGCAGCAGGCGACCGATGCGAGAAAAACGGCGGTTTTCATGAGGCGGGGGTTTTCCATGGGATTGGGGTTTTCGACTCGACCGGCGGACGCGCGACGACGCCCTTCGGCCTCGATGGGAAGGAGCGACCTTTTCCCGCAAACCCCGCCAAATTTTTTCCCGGGCGCGGGTTCCGCCCGTCTCCGGGCTGTTCGTCCCGGCCGCGCGGCCACCTCTTCGTCCGGCCGGCTCAGGGGCGACCCGGGCGGACCTTGAGCCTGGCGAAGAACGACTCGTGCGGCTGGAGCCCGGAAGGGATGACGATCGGATGCGCCATTTCCCCGCCCGTCCCCGGCAGGTTCGAGGCGACGGCGGTGAACGCTTCTAGATCGGCGGAAACCTCGACGTCGTAAAGCCGGCCCTCCACCGACGACCAGCGGAGCACGAACACCGAGCCTTCCCGGCCGGACGGGCCGAGCTGGAACCGGGAAAGGGCGGAAGCGGGGTCGGTTCCGGCGGCGTATTCGCGGCCGTCGGACTGCAGGTCGCCGTCGAAGTCGCCGCTGCCGTCCCGGCTGGTGTCGCCGAACGCCGCGATTTCCCAGAGGTCGGGCAGGCCGTCGCCGTCGGCGTCGTGAGCGGGATCGGCGTCGCCGCTCATGCTGACACGCGCCCAGCGGGACGGATCGTCGGCAAGGGCGGCGCCGCTGCCAAACCAGTGGCGGCCGTTGGCCGCGATCTCGATCCGCAGGTCCTGGCCGTTCCAGCCGCCCATCGCGGAAAGCGGAATGCGGAACTCGGCGCTCCAGCGCCCGCCGTCGGCCGCGGCCCTCGCGGTGAACGTGCCGGGCGCGGCATCAAGCGTCCAACCCGCGCCGTCCCCGCGTTCGGCGAACAGCCCGCCGTCGACGTAGGCGGTGAACCGCCGGCTGGTCGCCTGCGGCACGGTTTCCGCACCGTCGGAGGGATCCACCGAAACGGCGACCCGGTCCCTCACCGCCGCCTCGAGGGGCAGGCCGGAAACCGTGACGTAGAGGAAGGACTGGTGCCGGGCCAGGTTGGCGATGCCAAACGTCCCGTTCGGGTAGGGGATCGGGATGGGGTGGCGGAGCTGCGGATCGTCGCCCGCCGCGGGACTGGCGTAGAACCCGTCGAGGTCCGGGGCGGCGGGCAGATCGCGGACGCGGATCCGATCCACCCGGAAGGGCCGCGTGGCCTCGCCCGGCGTGCCATGGCTGTCGAGGGTCCGCAGGGTCGCGAGGTAGGACCCCGGCCGCAGCGTCGGCGGCACGAATTCCGCTCCGCTGGCGGTCGCCGCCGTCGGGCCGGCCAAGGTCCAGCCGAGACTGGCGGCATCGGCCGGGCCATCCTCGGCGTCGTGCGCCACGCCATGGAGCACGACCGGCTCGCCCGGACGCAGGAGCGGATCGGGCACGAGGCACTCCCGTTCCGTGCGGGTCTCCAGCACAATGAACGGACGGGGGCCCTTGCGCGGGACGGTGAACGCGCCGGAGAGCGACGAGGTGGTCCTCAGGCCGTCGGTGGCGAGCACCTCGACCAACGCGGCGAACGGCGCGCTGCCCGGCAGGTCCGCCGTCGGCACGTCCAGTTCGCCGCGCCGGAGGTCCTCGGCCAGCAGCCGCCACGAAGCGCCCCCGTCGTGGGAATAGCGGACGGCGGAGCGCACCTCCTGTCCTTCCGGATCGGAGGCCTCCCAGCGGATCTGCAGCACTTCGCCGGCTACGGATCCCACCACGGGCGCGGAGATGCCCACCTCGGGGGCGGCGCCGCCGCCGGTGATGTGGGAGAGGCTGACGGCGGGGTTCGCGGCAGGAGCCAGTTCCACCCGTTCCGCCGCCGGGTCCTCGTCGATGATGGCAAACACCGGCCGCATCCCGGCGTCGCTGGGTTCGAAAAGACCCGCGGGCACGCTTTGCAACACCGCTCCGCCGGCGCCGAGCACGCGCACCACGAAGGTCGCGTCGTCATCCGCCTCCGAGACAAGCGCCACGGCGCGGGCCACGGCGGAGGCGTCCGGCAGCAGCAGGGCGGGCTGCAGCGGGCTGGACCCGGTCTCTCCGATGGCGGCGGCGAGCAGGAGCTTTCTCCCCGTCGGCGCGCGCGGATTGATCCGGTGTTGCATTCCGGCGGCCGGCCCGCCGATCGCGTCGAACACGGCCTGCCAGCTGTAGTCCGAGGTCCAGCGCAGGCTGGCGTAGCTCATCAAATCGGCCGCGGCCGAAGCGCGGACGATGCCCGGCGCGAAGGGGTTGTAGCCTTGGTGGCCCGTCGCCGGATCGAGAATGGCGTCGAGCTGGCACGGCGGATGGGGGAAGGCGGGATCGGGATCGGCGGGACCGCCGCAATTCACGTGCTGCCGGTCGAAATTGTGGGCGACCTCGTGTGCGAGCGTCACGCCGCTGCGGGGCCGGTTGAGATCCTGGGCCCCGCCTGGCTCGAAGTCGCAGATCAGGAGGCCCGCGGACGGCAGGGCGAGGCCGTTGAAGGCGCGCGTCGGAAAGCTGTGGAAGAGGCCGGCGTCGAAGACCACGTCCGGCCCGAACGGGGCCGCGGCTTCGAAAACAATCCGCCGGTAGCCGAGCTTGAGCAGGACCCAGAAGCTGTCGTCGTCGCTCGCCGACAGCTCGTAGGGGCCGAAGGACCAAGGAAAGGGCGTTCCCTGCCATTCCTCGATCACCGGACCGCCGACGTAGTCGAGCTTCAGTTCGTGGGTCGGCAGCAGATGCTCCGCGAGATCCTCGAGGGCCTGGTAAGCCGGCATGTAGCCGGAGATCACGCCCTGGTGGGTCCGCAACGGGTGGACGCGGACCCGGACCCTCCCCCGGGGATGCACGTCGAAGGTGCGGGAAATGGTGTTGTCGCCACGGGTGCCCTCGATGATCGAGCCGTCCGGATTGATCTCCGCCTCGAGCCGGAGGTTGTCCTGCATCCAGCCGGCGGGAATGCGGAACCACCAGCCTTCGTCTTCCGTGCCGCGGTCCTGCATCCGCGTGTACGCGGTCTGCGCGCCCCGGGTGGGAAACAGCGGCGACCCCGGCAGCGCGGCGCCGCCCGCGAACCCCCGCACCGACATTCCCACAAGCACCGAATCGGCGCCGCTGCTGGTGCTGGCGATCCGTCCGGAGACGCGCAGCCAGGCGGGCTTCCCGGCGACGAGTGGCACGCTGTTGGCCGGATTCTGGACCGCCTGGATCAACTCCATGCCGGTTGCCGCCAGGTTCCAATGCACGGCGGCGGCGTTCACCGGCAGGCGCTTGATGACCGTCTGACGGACTCCGCCGCCCGCTCCCCAGAACAAGTGCCGCCCGTCGCTTACGATGCCCGCGTGGTGCGGCAGCGGGTTCATGCCCGCGGTGATCGGCTCGGCGAGATTGCCTCCGCGCAGGCATCTCATCACCGGTCCGCCCGAGCCCCGCACCTCCTGCCAATAGACCGCGGCAGCGTCGGCCGTCAGGCTCGCCACCGTGGGCACGCCGTTCTGCGGCACGCTCGCGTGGAAGGTTTTGGCGAGCGTGTTGTTCATCGCCACCGAGCTGATCGCGAACGCGCCCGAGCCATCGGCTTCGGCGAACCACAGCCGGCCGTCGGCCACCGCCACGCCCTGGACGTTCGGAGCGATCGTGTCGGTCGTCCAGGGCAGGACGATCCGCAGGTAGGTCTTCAGGAGCGGGCCGAACGAGCGCCGGAAATAAACCGTCTCGGTGGGAGGAACCGCGAGCCCGCCGGGAACCGTCGCGGCGGCGATGAAGGTGGCGCCGCCCCCTCCGGCCGGCGGCAGCTCGAGGATCAGGCTGCGGGCACCGCCGCCCAGCGGAGCCCGGAAGATTCTGCCCGACTCGGAAAGCTCGCCGAAGCTCTCGGCCCAGTAGACGAACTGGCCGGAAACCGCGATGTGCACGTGCGCCGCGGCATTGTTCTCCAGCGACGAGAGCACCGTCGGCGCGGTGCCGGCCACGGCATCGCCCGCCAGCGTGACGACCTCGCCGCCGCCCGTGACCCAGTAGACGCGCCGGTTCGCGTCCACCGCCAGGTTGCGCGAGCGGACGCGGGTCGGCCCGCACGTGGAGGGCTGGAAGTAGGTGTGGATTTCCGGTGCACCCGAGGCGCTGCGTTGGATGCGGGACAGCTCGCCGGGGAGGCAGTCGGCCTTCCAGTAGAGGGCTCCGGAATGGTAGGTGAGGGCGTCGAACTCCAGGCCCGTCATGAAATCCTCGCCAACCTGGGCGGCCAGCCGCGGGGCCGGTCCGAGCAGCGCGAACGCACCGAGCTGGATCCATCCCCACACCCTGAATGTCGCCTGCGGGCTCATCTCCGGCGGGCTTTGACGCCAGCTTCTCATCATCCATCGGGTGCCCGGGCGCAAGCCTCTTCATCCGGACGGTCCCGCCTCCTTGGCGGGTCAAGGACCTCCCGCCGCTCTTTCGCTTTTTCCAACCATCCCCGAATCCGTTGGATTTCGTCAAAACAGGGGATCGGCACGATGGCAGCCGGGCCGATGGCGGCTGGAGCGGATACGCGATCCGCCCCAGCCGCGGCCCCGCTCGCGGCGGCCGGCCCACCGTGAACCCAAGTCGAAAAGACGGAAGCACCGGCAGCCGTTGCGCGGGTATGCCGGCGACACGGCATGAGGAAGTCCATGCGGCCCCCCCACTCAACAGATAGCGACAAACCGCGGCGAACCCCGACAGCGGAGTTGAAAAATCGTATCTCGATCCGCACCGCGGTCGCTCAATCCACGGCGGCCGCGGCCATCGCCTCCGCTTCCTCGAGCAGGATCTTCACCGCCCATTCGTTGTACCACAGCGTGCCGTCGGGATTGACCACCTGGAAGGGCCGCAGGGTCCAGCCCTCCACGGCGACCCGCGCGTCCGCCAGCGCGTCGGCGGCCTCCGCCGCCCGTCCCCCGCGGAGGTCGATCATGGCCAGCAACAACCGGTTCGAAACGGTGCGGGGCTCGCTGTTGGTTGCCGTGGCAAGGCTCCGCCGCGCGAAGTCGGCGGCCGTTTCCAAGTCCCCGCCGCGGTAGGCCGTCAAGGCCAGCGAAAACAACCGCCACGCGAGCATGTGCGGGCTCTGCCCGGTGGTGTCTTCCAACGAGCGGCGGATCACCTCGGCCATCGGCTGCAAGCCGCGCAGGGTGCCGGGATCGATCGGTTCGAGCAGCATCGCCTTGAGGATCTGTTCGGCGACGACCGCGTTGTTCGAATCGCCGAAACGCCGGATCATCAGGCCGCGGAGTTGTTCATACTGGCCCGGCTGACCCCACAGGCACACGGCGGTGACGGCGGGAAGCAGCTCGATCGTGATGTTTTCCCGGTCCCTCAGGTCCGCGCCGGCGAGGGCGTGGGCCGCGAGGTGGAAACGCCGGGCGGCGGCCTCGCGCCGGCCGGCCACCAGGTTCCAGTTGGCGATGTCCCTGAAAGCATTCGCCGCTTCGAGCGACCGCGGGACGCGCTCGACGGGCACTCCCGCGAGCAAGGCGTCCGCCGCCCTGATCTCGTTGTAGCGCAGGAGCACGGCCGCCTGCGCGACTTGGTCCGCGGCGCGGGCGTCCGCGCTCAGCCGGACTTCGTTGGCCCGCGCCCGTTCCGCCACGGCCCGCAACCTCGCCTGCTCCTCGCGCGCGTCGCGTTCCCTCAGGAACAGCCAAGTGGAAAGGCCGAGACCGCCGAGCAGGCCGAGCAGCGCGACGGTGCCCGAGGCGAAGACGATCCGGTTCCGCCGGACGAGCTTGGCCAGCAGGTAGCCGCGGCTCGGCGGCCGGGCGAGCACCGGTTCCTCGCGCAGGTGGCGCCGCACGTCCATCGCCAGCCCGTTGGCCGTGCCGTACCGCCGCTGCGGATCCTTTTCGATCGCCTTCATGACGATCCAGTCGAGATCCCCCGCCAGCAGCGAGGGCAGCCGCTGCGGGTCCACGCCCCGGCAGCGCGCGATCTCCGCCAGACCGCCGCGGTCCATCGCGCGGAGCTTCACCGAGGGCGCGCGCGCCCCGCCGTCGCGCACCAGCGCGCGGATCTGTTCGACGCCCCGGCCGGCGAATTCGTCGGGCGCGAGCGGCGGGCTGCCGGCGAGCAGCTCGCACAACAAGGCTCCGAGGCTGAAAATGTCGCTGCGGGTGTCGATGTCCGCCCCGCCTTCCGCCTGCTCGGGGCTCATGTAGGCAGGGGTCCCGACGAGCTGGCCGGAACGGGTGACGGTCCCCTCCGCCTCCACTCCGCCGGCGGTGGCCTTGGCGATGCCGAAGTCGATCACCTTGGGAATCGCCCGGCCGTTGTCGTCGCGGACGAGCACGTTCGACGGTTTGATGTCGCGATGGATTACGCCCTTCTGGTGGGCGTGCTGGATCGCCTCGCAAACCAGGAGGAAAAGCTCGAGCCGCTGGCGCAGGCCGAGGCGCTTGCGGTCGCAGAACGTGGTGATTTTCTCGCCGTCCACCAGCTCCATGACGAAATACGGGCGCCCCGAGGCGGTGGCTCCGGCATCCAGCACCCGCGCGATGTTCGGGTGGTCCATCCGCGCGAGCGCCTCGCGTTCGAGGTTGAAGCGCGCGATCACGCTGCCGGTGTCCATCCCGAGGCGGACGATCTTGAGCGCGACGCGGCGCCTCACCGGTTCCTGTTGCTCGGCCAAGTAGACCACGCCGCACCCACCGGAACCGAGCCGATCGATCAGCCGGTACGGGCCGATGCGCGCGCCGATGCCGCCGTTCTCCCCACCCTCGTCGGCGGGCGCTTCCGGCGCGCGCACCTCGGGCGGGAAATCGAAGAAGCCGCCGGCATCGCGGTCCAGCTCGAGCAGGTCTTCGACGAGTTCGCGCAGCGCCGGGTCCCCGGTGCAGGCGAGATCGAGAAACGCCCGCCGGTCCGCGGCGTCCGTGAACGCCGAGGCCGCGATGAACAGCAGCTTGTCAGCCGAGGGCGTCATCGCTGGAAAGTCCCCCCGCCTCGTCGCGGATCATCCGGAGCAGCTTCGCCCGGGCGAACGCCCAGTAGCGCTCGACGGTGCGTTCCCCCACCCCGTCCATCGAGGCGATCTCCTTGTTGCTCAACCCGCCGAAAAACTTGAGGGTCACGATCCGCGCGCTGTCCGGATCGGTCCGCTCGAGACGCGTCAGCGATTCGTCGATCAGCAGGACGCGTTCGTCGACGGAGGTGTCGGCGATGTCGAGGCCGTCGAGGTCCACGCGCACGGCGTCACCGCCGCGTTTCAGCCGGGCTTTCGCGCGGGCCCGGTCCACGAGGATGTGGCGCATCGCCTGGGCCGCGGCGCGGAAAAAGTGGCCGCGGTCGCTCCACGAGCGTTCTTCCCCGCCCGCCAAGGAAATCCATGCCTCGTGGACCAAGGCGGTGGCCTGCAGCGTGTTGCCGGGCGCCTCGTTGGCGAGCCTGCGCCGGGCCAGCGTGCGCAGTTCGTCGTACACCAACGGCAACAGCTCCGCGGAAACAAGCCGCCCGTTCGCGCTTGCCGAAACAAGGATCCTGTCGAGTCCGCTCACAGCCGCTTCCCCCAGGCCTGTAGCAGGGGGGCGGGCCGCTTCCAACGACAAAGAACGCCGGCATTCCCCTCCGCGCCCTTTCCTGCGAGGAAATCCCGGCCGGATCCGTATCCCCACGCCGCGGCGGATCGGTCGGCCGCTGGATCGCACGATGAAAGCCCACCGCCGGACGCAGCCCCGATTTCTCGCCTTTGCTGCGTTGGCGGCCGCCGGCCTCTGCACGTCCGCCCCGGCCCAAACGCCGATGCCGTGGGATCTGCCGCCGCTGCGCTACAGCGAGACCCCGGCGAGTGGCATCCTCGCGACCCTCGCGGAGCGCCCCGCCGGCGGCGACCACCCGCTGGCCGGAAAATCCCCGCTCGGGCAACTCGAGGCCTTGCTCGGCCTGCTCGGGATCCCGCCGGAGTCCCAGATCCTGGTGTTTTCGAAAACCAGCGCGCAGAACCCGCGGATCGGTCCGCGGAACCCGCGCTGCCTTTATTTCAACGACTACGCCTACGTCGGTTACGTCCCGGGCGGGCAGATCGAGGTCATCACGCAGGATCCCGAACTCGGCGCGGTGTTCCATCTCATCGATACCGGCGACCGCCCGGTCATCCGGCGGGACACCTCCGCGTGCTTCGCCTGCCACGGGACGCGCCGCACGGAATTCGTGCCTGGTCCGCTGGTGCGCTCGGTCCATCCGGATGTCTCCGGCCAGCCGCTGCTGGCGCTCGGCACCTCGGCCGTCGACCACGCCTCGCCCGTCGAAGAGCGCTGGGGCGGCTACTACGTCACCGGCCGCAGCTCGCTGCCGCACTTCGGCAACCAGACCTTCGACGACTCCCGCGGGCGGGATTTTCCGCGGCGGAAAGTCGAGCTGGACTCGGTGGCCGGCGAGGTTCCCGGCGTGGAAGCCCGCTACCTCCGGGCCACGAGCGACATCGTGGCGCTGATGGTGCTCGACCACCAATGCCGGGTCCACAACCTGCTCAACGCCGCGGCCCTGGGCTACCGCCGCGCGCGCTGGATGACCGCGGTGCTCGATCCCGGGGCGGATCCGGAAGCCGGGCCCGCGGCCAAGGCGGCGGCTTCGGCGGCCGATGCGCTGGTGGACGCGCTGTTGTTCAAGGACGAGGCGGACCTCGGCGAAGGCATCGAGGGCGATCCCGCCTACCAGCGGGTCTTCGAGAACCGCTACCCGCGGACGGCGGACGGCCGCTCGCTGGCGGATTTCCAGCTCCACAAGCGGCTCTTCAAGTACCGCTGCTCCTACATGGTCTATTCGCCGGCCTTCCGGCACCTGCCGGACGGCGTCCGGTCCGCCGTCCTGCGCCGCCTGCGCGAGCGCCTCGGAACCGGCGGGGCCGCCGCCCCCTGGATCGGCCGGAGCGAGCGGGAAAAAATCACCGCCATCCTCGCCGAAACCCTCCCCGGCTGGCGGGAGTGAAGGCGGCCCGGTCCACCGGACCGGGACGCGGGGCGGCGCCGCTTCATTCCGCGGCCGGAAGCGCGAATCCGCCGCCGTGATCGCACGCGAAGAGAAGGTTCGCGGACGGGTGGTAAACGAGCGTCATGCCTTGGCTCGGGTGCTGGAAGATCTCCGCCGCGGGATCCCCGGGGGGAGGGGGATACCAATCCGGCGGGCGCAGATCCCGCGGGAGCCAAGGCCGCGGATTTTCCACGGCGACCAACCCGAAGGTATTCGGATCGCGCATGGTTTCCAACAGCTCCGGACCGGGATGAAGCTGGATGAACCACGCCCAGCGGTTCACGCCGTCGTCGTCCGAGCGCTCGCAGCGCACCGCGTGGACGATCCGGTCGCCGGTGCCCGGGTGGCGCCAGAACGCACGGCGGAAGACCTCGTCCGCGGGCCAGTCGTCCCGCAGGCCTTGGCCCTCCGCCAAGGCGATCGCGGCGGGAACCGCTTCGGCGGCGGGGGTCGGCCGGTGGCGCAGTGTCATGCCGAGCGCGGCAGCCGCCAAGGCGGCGACGGCGACGGCGGCGGCGATTCGGTCGGCCTTGCTCATCAGTTTCCGGAATGGGAGTAGGTGCGCAGGAACAACTGGATGTCCGAGACACTGCGGACGAAGCGGTCCAGGCCGTCGTCCTCCAGGTTGAGGAGCGTGTAGGCGGGAATGACGAGCTTCCACTGGCTGTTCCAGACGCTGCGGCCGACGAGGCGGCTGCTGGTGAACTCGCCCGGCAGCGTGCTGTAGAAAAACGCGGGGTCGTTGACCGGCCGGAACGCCTGGTGCTTGCGGGTGATCCAGAGCTGTTCGTTGAGCGTGCCTTGCGGCGTGAAGAACTGCGTCGCGGCGAAGTCGTTCCGGCCCAAGTCGAACGGCAATGGCACCGCCTGGTCCCTCACGGCCCACGATCGGACGACCGCGGTGTCCCCGAGCGGCGAGGCGAGCAGGCTGTCGACGCCCGTGGGGATGAGATAGACATACGGCGTGGCGCTGAGCGCGTTCGGGGCGGAGCTGGCAGGCGAACCCGCGCCGGGCGTCCCGGGCGAGTACGGATCCATGCCGACGTAGCCTTTCAACACCACGCCGGCAGCGTGCACCTTGGTGGCGAAACTCGAGGCCGTGTAGGCGTGGTCCCCGGAAGCGAGCGGCCGGCCGAAGAAGTTGAGGCCGTGTTCGATGGTGGTCCCGAAGGGGATCACGATCCCGGGAACCGACGAGCCGTCCGGCTTCCGGATGTTGAGGCATTGGGCGGCGACGTCCGGATCGTTGAGGACGTTGCTCATGATGTGTTGCTCGAGGACCTGCCGCCACGCCTTGTCGTCCTCGGCGGTGGCCGCGTCGGTGCGGACCCGGAAAAGTTCCTGCCGCAGCGAGAAGAGCGTCCCGTTTTGGCCCGGGTTGTTGATCCCGAGCCGGGACTCCACCACCGACCAGTCGCTCTGGAGACGGGCCAACAGGAGCGCGAGACCGCCGTCCCCGGTGGTGCCGGTGGCAGCCACCGGCCGGCCGTTCTGGAAGTTTCCGAGCGAACGGGTCGCGGCGATGCCATCGACGATCTGCCGGCCCGCCGGCGTGCCGAGCAGGCCGGTTTCGTAGTCGTAGCTCTGGACGGCGAGATAGGTGTACTGCGCGGCGAGATCGAAGAGGGCCTGGTATTGCGACAGCTCCTCGTTGCGCAGGGTGCGGAATGTCATGTCGCGGGTGCGGTAGCCCTGGATCACGGCGGCGGCCCGCTGCCGGAAGATCTCGCGCTCCGAGAGAATCCGGTTGGCTTGGGCGGTGAGCCGCGCGACCTGCTCGGTCGCCTTCTGCAGCTCGGACAGGCGGCGGGTCAGCTCGAAGCGCTGGGCGAGGACTTCGTCGAGCAGCCGCTCGAACTCGACGACGTGCTGCTTGTCCTCGTTGTCCCAGTCATACTGCGTGTAGAAGTCGTCGGCCTCAGCGGCGAGATTCTCCGCTTCGGCTTCCAGATAGGCCACGGTGTTCTCCAGCGCGAGGCCGGCCAGGCCTTGCGCGTAGGCCGTGGTGGCTCCCGAATAGACGGCCAGGCCGCGGGCGACCGAGGTGGCGTCGATCGAAAGCCCGGCGGAGGTCGGGAAGGCCTCGGCGGTCGCTTCGGAAATCGCGCTGATGAATCCGGCGCTGAGCTCCAGCAAGGCGGCCGAGTTGGTCAGGGTGGCCGAGGCGATCAGGTGGCCGGCGGCCTGGTCGAGTTTCGCGGCGGCCCCTTGGTTGGCGTCTTCATAGGCGGTGCGGAACTCGGTGAAGAGCTGGTAGTCGCGCTCGAACCGCCGCATGAGGGCGTCGTGGGCCTCGGAAGATTCCAGCGCGTTGACCTGCGCTTCGTAGACATCGAGCAAGGCGTTCTGGATAGCCCCGGGATGGCTCCGCGAGCCGTGGCCCGCCGGCGCGAACTGCGCCAGCCGGTGAGGCGCGATCGTGAACGTCCGGGAGGTGTATTGCAGTGGGTCGTTGAGTTTGTCGTAGACATTGTCGAGCGACCACAAGGTGGAGGGATTCATCTCGACCGGCTCGCGGAAGGTGGCGGTGACGGTCGTCCCGGTGTCGACGAGCTCGGAGGGCTTGTCGATCAGGTAGTAGTGGAAGAGGTCGGGACCGGCGTAACCCTGCTGGTAGAGCTTGCCGGGACCGGTGTCGCCCGGGTAGGCGGAGCCGAAAAGCTCGACGAGCTGGTATTCGTAGGCGCGCTCCTGGTCCTCCACCGCGTTGTTGTAATCGTCGAGCGAGTTGTTCTGGCTCCGGAGGTGGCGGTTCATGACCGAGGCTTGGTCGAAGGCCGCCTTGGCGTTGAGGCAGGCCTGGAGCGTGCGCTCGTAGATTTGCTCGAAGTGCGACTGCCCCGCTTTCAGCGCGCTCGGGGAGATGTCGAAGGCGATCGCGCCCTTGGCGAGGCCGAGCGGATTGAGGTGGGCGCACTGCGCGTCGAGGGCGGCTTGGATGGATGCGGCGCTGGCGACGATCTCGGCGAGCTCGGGAACCGTGGTCCGGTCGATGATCTGGATGCCGGAATGCTGCGGGTTCTCGTCCTTGTCCGGCAGCATCGCGTTGGCCGCCACCCAGTTGAAATAAGCCCCCTGCCCCGCGCGGGCGGCCCACTCGTCGGTTCCCCAGTGGCGTGTGACGCCGGTCGCGGGGTTGCTCCTGGCGTCGCGCTGGTGGGCCCATCCGGCGGAAGGATCGTCGCGGTAGGATGCGCGGGCGGTGAGGTCGAGGATCCGGGCTCCGGTGCGCGCGACGGATGCCGCCGCGGCGGCGAACTTGCGCTCGTCCTGGTAGTCGACCTGCACGGTCTGCCCGAGCACGCTCACCGCCTCGCTGCGGGGCGTCCAGGTGAAGTTCGGGGAGGTGAGCAGCTTGTAGTAGCCGCCGAGGGCGGTGAGATAGTGGCCGTAGGCGTCGCCATGCCCCTGCGGGAACATGTGCTGGGCATCCGCCGCGTCGAGGGTGCCATCGGCCGTCGGCGAGCCCACCTTTTCCTTGATGTCATAGTTGACCGCATAGATCGATTCGCCCGAGTCGATGCCATTGATATAATTCCAGTAGAGCCGGTTGTAGGCCGGCGCGGCCGTGCTGCCTGGCGGAAGGAAATCGTCCCTGCCACGCAGCAGTGCCAGTTCCTCCTCGATGAGAGACGGCACCTGGCCCTCGAAGGAGAAGCGCGAGGTGTTGACCTCGGAAGAACCGAGTTCGCTGTCGATGGCGATCGTCGGGTTGTCGGCATCGTCGGCGGCTTCGTTGCCGAGGATGATGTAGAGATCGTTGAGATAACCCGCGGCGAGGAGGAGCGTGTCATTGGTGCCGGGGTCGTCGTAGCCGGCGTCGATGGAGAGATTCTTCGCACGGTTGAGGAGGGTTTCGTAAATCTCGATCAGGCCGAACTGCTCGATGTTCTCGAGATTGAGGGCCACGTCACCCTCCCAGCGGGTGCCGGCCTGGGTGAGGACGGAAACGTCGGTGGAGACCGGGTTGTTGAACAGATCGTCGGTCCGCTGGTTGAAGGGGTTGATGCCGTCGAGCGCCCGCTTGATCCAGCTCTCGACCAGGCGGGGTGTCATCCAGCGGCTCCAGTCGCCGCCGGCCGCGCTGGCGGCTCCGTCCTTCGGCCGGTAGCGCATGGTGAAATAATGGTCGCTGAAGACCAGGAGCGGATTGCCCAGCGGCGAGTCGGCGGACCCACCCACCACCACGGTGTTCGAGAGCTGGCCGTTTGGCTTGACCCACGGGGAGCCTTCGACGTCGACGCGATCCGCTTCCAATGAAACGTCCAGCCGGAGATCGACCGACGACAGGGCGCCGGGGTCGGCGGAGCTGTGGAGCGCGATTTCAATGCGGTTCTCGCCCGTGACGAAATATGAGGACGGGACTTGGTATTGATAGGTCAGGCCGCCCGGCGAGAGGCCGGTGCGGGCGGCGGTGGAAGCCAGGCCGGCCGGCGGCGCGATGCCGGCCGGTAGCCGCGACGCGAGCGCGGCGGTGCCATTGACGTAGAGAACGAAGCCGTCGTGGGCTCCGAGGGCGGCGCTGAAGACGATGGTGGCGGGCACCGGCCCCTCGAGGAACAGTCCTGCGGCGGACTTGGCCACCGTGCCGGGATAGGCGGACGCCGGATCGCGCGCACCTTCGTTGATCGCGAACGTGCGGGGGAACTCGTATTCGGCGGACGGATAGGCAGCGGGCAACGGCGCGGACGGGTTGGCGGCCAGCAGCCAGCGGTTCGAGCCGGGCCCGCCGAGGACCGTGACCATGGAGTAGGTGTAGACCGGTGGCTGGACCCCGTCCCGCGGCGGCGCGTACCGCCATTCGAATTCGTAGTTCTCCGGGTGGGCGGCGAAGTCGCCGCTGTGGCGCAGGCTGGTCTGCTCGTCGAGCGGGTTGGACGGGCTGAGGGCCTTGAGGTCTCCGGTGTAGAGCTGCGGCACCACCCGGATGATCGAGACGCCGACGGGTTCCCCCACGGGCGTGAAAGCGCGGCCGTTGCCGAAGATGAGCGAAACAAAACCGGAATCCGCACCGGTGGCCGTGAGAGCATAACTGTCCACGGCGGTGTCCGGGCTCCCGATCACCGCGAGTTCGGTGGCGCCGACCGTCACCGTTTGGGTGGCGTCCGCGACGTAGGTGCCGGCCTTGGCAGGATCCTCGATGAAGGTCTCGACTTCCGTCGAAAGCCGGTCGATCGCGTTGTACCAAGCTTGGGCGTCGTTGTCGGTGACGCTGACCAAGCCCTTGAGCGAGGCCACATCCTCCGGGCCGAGCGCGTTGAGGAGGAGATAATCCTCGCCAGAAATCTCGTCGACAAACTCTCCGGTCAGCACGAGGCCGCCGGGGCCGCCGAGATTGGGGTCGAAGTGGAACCGCTGCTGGAGATGCGGCGGCAGGAGCTGGAAATAGGTGAGCCCGGCGCTCGTCGTGGTGGCGATGGACGCGGGCAGCGACGCGAGCCCGACCTGGGGGTCGTCGAGGAAGACGGATTTCGCCCGGGTGGGATCGTGCAGGGTGACACTGGTGGCCTCCGCGCCGGCCCGGGCGACGGACCGCTGGTAGAGGACGTGGGCGCTGGTCTGGCCGCGCACGGCGGGAAGGCCGTGGTTGGGCAGTGTCAGGGTCTCGCCGACGCTCATGGAGGGTGCGTCCGTGGGCCACGTCGGCCGGTAGGAGAGGGTGAGCGGCGTGCCGGTGACCGCATCGCCAACGAATCCGCCGTCGGAGTCCAGCGGCCGGAGATAGGGCAAGATGGTGCCTTCCGCCGGCTGCGTGGCGAGGCCGGGAAAGTGGAACCCGGCGCGCATGGTGTAGTGCCACTGCATGCCGAGCGCAGGAACCGGCGCGGAGGCGCGGATCCAGTCGATCTCGAAGTTCGTGCCGCCAGCGGTCGTGGGATCGAGACGCAGCGAGGTGATGGTTTTTCCCTGCCAGTGCTCGGAGCCGGACAAGGGGAAGGTGAGGATCTGCCAATCGCCCGCGCCGGTGTAGTGGGCGGTCATGCCCCTGCCGCTGCCGAAGCCGCCGTCTTCGTTGCTCCAAAAGAGCTGCACCGGCGCGTCGGCGGCCGCTTTCAGGCGGACCTGCAAGACCGGGACTCCGGCGCCGTCGAAGGGCGGCTGGTCGCGGGCGATGATCATCGCGTCCCCGGCGCCGGTCCCGCGATAGACGCCGTCCGCGACCTCGGCGCCGTCGATGTGGTTCGTGCGAGTCCAGATTCCGAAGCTGGAGCCGTTGAACTCGGCGTTCGCGAGCGGCGCACCGGCCGGCAGGCCCGCGTCGTCGTCATGATGAGGGCCGCGGTAAACCCAGTCGTAGCCCTTGCGGTCCTTGAAGGTGAAGCCGGCGTAGTGGGCGGGCGAGCCGCCGGCCGGCGGTTGCTCCGCGGGGAAGAGATCGGGATCGGGCCGCACCTCGATGTTGCGGCTGCGCCCCGTCGCGGGATCGACCGGGAGGGGCAGGAGTGGCAAGGGCATCGGCCCGTTGAGGATCGTGCCCGCGGTGACGGCATAGTCGAAGCGGTGGACATCATCCTCCCGGACGACCTTCCAGACCGACATCGCGGGGCGGCCGTCGGCGGAGTCGGTGTACTGGAGGAGCACGCGCGGCTCGGAAGTGAAACCATCCGCAGTCAGCACGTTCAGATCGTCGCGCAATGCGTAGGCCCGGCCGCCGAGGAGCAGCGCGTGTTCCTCGTTGGGATTCCAGCCGGGCTTGGCGGGATCGTTCTGGACGTAGATGAAGCCGGCGTTTTCCGCGGCCGAGAGATCGCCGGTCCCGGAATTGGAGGCGAGGACGATGGACGGGTCGTCGTCGTGGAAGGCCACCGAATAGCGCCCGACTTTCGCCGGCGTGTGGAAGTCGGAGAACTCCGCGGAAGGCGCGGCCACCTTTTTGAACCACCAGACGGTGAGTTCGTTCGCGCTCCCGGGCAAGGCGTTGACTGGGATGATGGCACCGGTCCTTGCGGCGGCGATCCCGGTGGAAAACGGGTCCTTGTAGGCGCTAGGGGAATACGCGCTGCCGCCCGCGATGTACCCCGCCGGCGTGTAGTCCGCCGAGGGCGGCTCGATCCGGCGGCCGACGTGAGCCGTGCCGGTGAGGGCAAGTCCACCGTCGCCTTCCAGGAAGCCGTCACGGCCCTCCGCCTGGGTCATCAGGCGGACGTACCACACGCCGCCGTTGTCGCCGGTGAACTTGAGCAGCGTGCGGTTGAGCTGGTCGCCGCCGAGGCCGACAAGCAGCCGCTGCGTGACGGCGTCGATCGCGGCTTCGTCCTGTTCCGGATCGTCTTGGAAGACGAGGGCCGGGATCTTGCCGCCTTCGAACTTCAAGCCGGTTCCGCTTTCCACCGAGCTGCCTCCCTGGCCGACGGTGTAGTGGGCGAAGTCCGCCACGTCGTCCGGCCAGACCTGCAGGTATTTGTGGAGATGTCTCGGCCACTCGAGCAGCAGCCCCGCGGGGGCTCCGGAGGCCGGCCGAATGGCGGCATCGAGCGGCTCGAGCCAATAGAAGACCACCCGGTCCTCAAGGGTGTTCTCGCGTTCGGCGTAGTAGGCGAGGGAGCCGTCGGCGCGCGGGATGCTGCCATAATAGCTCGACGAGCTGGACGTTCCGCTGTTGTCGACGGGAAGCGCGATGAGTTTCCGGTCGTCGATCGCGGGCCGGATCTCGTCTCCGAGGTGGACGGTCAAGGTGCTCGGTTCGGCGGCCTGCGCCACTTCCACAATGTCGGCTCCGAGGAACTCGTGGGTGCCGTCGTCCCGGAGCGCGCCGAGGTATTCGATGAGGATCCGGCCGGAGACATTGTAGGCGTGGAGTTCCCCCACCCCGTTGTTCTTCTCGTACCAGACGGTGCGGAGTTCCGCGGCCGGCTGCGCGTTCGGATCGGCCGGCGGCGAGGAACCCGGCACCCGGTATTCCGTGGCGACCGTCCCGGGGAAAACGTTGCTGTAGACCGGGTTCACCGTCACGACGCGGCCGCCCGGCACGGTGACGCGCGGGCCGTTGAAGCTCTTCTCGGTCCAATACAAGGTCCGCACCGGACTGGTGGTGGCGGAGGAAACCGAGAACGTTTCCTGGACCAGAACGTAATTGCCGGAGGCGTCCGGCAGCCGCGACCGCCACCACAGCTGGACCCGCCCCGGCTGGCAGGCGAAGGTCGCCCGGGCGTGGGGGCTGTAATAAAAGGTCTCGTAGACCCCCGCTCCAAGGGCGGGAACGATCACGCCATCCGGGGCGGCGATGGGCGCGCCGCCGGAATCCCGCAGCGGGTTCCCGGAGGGATTGGTGACGACCTCCCCGGCGCGGACCGGCTCGGACCGCCAGAAGGCGGGGTCGGTGGCGATCGTTTCGCCCCCGGCCGAGACGTAGCCCGCGGGCGGAACCATCCGGTCGCCGAGGAAATAGCGCGGGACGCCCGAGGCAAAGCTCGTGCCGATGCTGGCGCGCTGGAGGATGACGGCGCCGGAAGACGGATGGCGCGAGGAAGGATCGGTGGCGGTGGAGATGGGGCCGGCACTCCCCGAGGTTTCCACCAGATTGGAGAACTGCGGGGTGATGGTGGGTTCGCCGGACGGCTCGCCCGGCGGTCCCACCGGGATGCCGCCGGCCCGCTCGCTGAGGTTGTTGAAGACGCCGCCCTTGATCTCGAACTGGGCGTGGAGGCTTCCGCAGAGAATGAACGCGAGACTGCCGAGGCAGGAAAGCCGATGGCAGCGGCGGAAGATGCGGTTCATGGCGGAAGGCGGCTGATCCAGGACCGGCGGGCTCAGTATTTGATGATGTAGTTGACGTTGGCGTTGAGAGGCCGCGTCTCGCTGCCACCGGCGGCGCTGCTGGTGCGGCTGATCTGGTAGCCGCCGTTGTCATGGTCCGTATCCCCGGAACCCAACCTGTTGGGCACTTCCACGGGGCCTCCGCCTTCGGAGTAATAGATGTCCTGATAGCCGTGGTTGTGGCTGCGGAACTGGTCGCCCTGGACCGAGCCGACGGCGTCGCCCGCCGCGCCGCCCGCATTCATCGCCGTGCGGGAATTGCGGTCCGGATCGCGGCCCGTGCCTCCGTCCCGGCCGCGGAGGAAGCGGCCGCGGAAGTCCGGCAGGTGGAAGGTGCTGCTGTTGTTGCCTTGGCCGAAACGCGTTCCTACGACCGAAAACAGGCCGCTGTAGGTCGAACGACTGACCGTCGCGCCATTGCAAAGCAGCCAGCCCGGCGGCGGATTGTCGCCGGCGTAGGGCAGGATGGTGCCGGGCGGGCAGAGCGACTGCTGGATGGCGGCGGCGAGCTTTTCATAGTCGACCGCACCCTCGGCGATCTTCGTTCCGGTGACCGCGCCACCGGCCAGATCGGCGGTCGCGACCGCGCCGTCCGCGATGTCGACCGAGCCGATGGTGCCGTTGGCGATCTTCGCGCCGGTGATCTGGCTGTCGGCGAGGTCCTGGGTCTGGATGGAGCCGTCGGCGATCTGCGCGGAGCCGACCGCATTGGCCGCGATCTTGCCGGTGGTGACGCTCTGGTCCGCCAGTTTCGCGGTGGTGACGTTGGAGTCCGCGATCTTGGCGGTGACGATGTGGGCGTCGGCGATTTTCGCGCTGGTGACCTGATGGCTCCCGATCTTGTCGGTGGTGACGGCCGTGTCGGCGAGCATCGTGGTGGAAAGCGCGCCGTCGGCGAGTCCTTCGGCCAGCTTCGCCCGGAACGCGTAGGCGGCGGAAACAATCTGCTGCCGTGGGGTGATTTCCGCATCGGCGGCGGCGGTGCCGTCATCGACGGTGATGCCGAGATAGACGTCCCCGTTCATGATGCCGTCGAGCGACACATACGGAGCCGTCGCCGGGGCTCCGGGTCCGGGCGCGCCGGCCACACCGGTGCCATTGCCGAGCAAGACGCTGAACTCGCCGCCCGAGAGGGTCACCGTCTGCGCCTCGGCGTAGAGCGGCGAGCCGCCGGTGCTGGTGGCGTAGAAGCGGAAGGTGATGGTGCGGTTCACCGGGGCGTCCGCGCCGATCAACGCGCCGGAGGCATCGCTGACGCGGCCTTGGTAGCTCATGAGCGCCGGCGTTTCGGCGAAGGCGGCGGCGCTGAGGGCGATCCACGCGAGGGCTGGCAGGAATTTCATGACGACGGCGGGAATGGGTTAGTCGAGGGTGATGTCGGCGATTTCGGAGACGCGGCGGAACATGAAGGTGCCGCCGACCGTGAGGGGCACCTTGTTCAGGCCCTCGATCGATTCGGCGTAGGTGCCGCCATGGATCGTGGTGCCCCATCCGGTGATGGTGGACCCGTCGGGCGGCGACGCGGTGAAGGTGAAGGTCATCCGGCGAGTGACGTCGTAGCTCTCGACGCCGGCGGGCAAGGGCGCGAGACGGGCGTCCCGGTTGTCGTGGTCCGGATGATAACTGTGGACGAACGGGTTGGTCGGATCGTCGAAGGGAATGGCGACCACGTAGGAGAGCGTGGAGCCGGCGCCAAAACTGCCTTGGCCCGCGATCGCCCGGTCGAGCGGCATCTGGCTGGAGACCAGACGGAGCGGCGGGACCTCGCCGCCCGCCAGGAGCGAGGACTCGCTGACACAGACGCCGGGGAGATGACCCGCGCCCGCGAGGGTGCCGACAAAGGCCTGCGAAAGAAGACGCGCGGTGCCGCCACCGTCGACATGGATGATCGTCCGCAGCGGGAAGCTCCGGGAGGTGGTGTCGCCGGGACTGCCCGCGACCGTGCTGGTGACCGCGGAGACATCGACTTGGCCGATCCACAAACCGGCGGGCGAAGCGACCTGGGCGCTGACCGGCAGCAGGACGTCGCTCAGGCCCGCCGAATCACGCACACGGAGAAACGAGGCGTATTGCTCGCTGGGCGAGCCGCCGAGCTGCGAGCGGTCGATGCCGAACTCGAGATTCAGCCGCCCGGAAGCGGGAACCGAGACGGTGAAGCCGCCGAGCGGAACTTCGGAGACGAGCCCGGTTTCGCTGTCGTGGACCCGGCGGGTGAGCGGCACGCCGCCGGAGATGGCGGTTTGGCCGGCGGGCGCCGGCTCCGACGTCTCGGTGGAAAACGTGAGGGTGAGCGCGCTGGTGGAGCGGTTCATCACGCCCATCGTGATGACATTTCCCGTGCGGCCGAAGGCGAGGCCGTCGGTCCCCGGCAGCTCATATTCGACGGGCCCGGTGAAATCCCCGACGACGGCGGACTCGAACCAGTAGGCCGTGTTCCGGTCGAGCCGCTCCGAGCCCGGCACGATCTGCATCGGATTGGTCGTTCCCAGATCGCCGCCGACGTATCGGTAGATCTTCGACGGCGCGGCCGTGGCGGAGGGAAAACTGGCGAAGTACGAGGCGAACGAGGGCTTCGAGTCCGCCCTGGAGGGAAAGCCCAGGAAGTTGGCGCCCGCGAGGAGCCAAGTGGTCGCCGGCGGCTTCGGCCGTTGGACGATGGAAACGCTCGACGTGGCGGACGCGCCACCGCTGCAACGCACGAGATACGCCGACTGCCCGGTGAGGGCGGTGAGCCTTTTTTCATCCGGATCCTCGCGGCTCCAGATGGTCCACTCGCTGCTCGTCGCGCCCGGCTCTGACGGCGAGCCGGTGAAGCGGGCGGCGTCGGGATTCGGGTTCCAGCGCCAGATCTCGAGCACCGAAGGATGGTTCCGGAACAACTCGTCCGGGGTCGCGTGGGTGGCGTCGCCATGCAGCCAGATGGCGTTCCAGCCGCCGCGGAGCCCGTAGGTTTCGCTCTTCCACTGGGCCCGGAGGACGGGTGCGAGCAGGACGGCGGCGGACACCGCGGGGAGCAGGCTTCTCATCGGACCCGAAGACGGTAGAAGGTTCGGACCGCCGGATTGGCGAGGGCGTAGATGCGGGTGAGGCCGGTCGTCCCGGATCGCAGGCTGGCGGTGGCCTCGGGCGGAGCGGCGGCGTTGAACTTGTCGCTGGGAAACGTTCCGCCACCCGCGGCCGCATTTCCGGGGTCGGGTTCGGCCGGATTGGTGAGGTAGAGCGGCGCGGCGGTCCAGGAATGCATGTCCACCGAGGCCTCGAGCGAGTAGGTCTTGCCGTGGATCGCGTAAAAGCCGAGCCGCACGCTGTTGGCGAACTTCGCGGTGATCCGGAGGGCGAGGAAGTCGGTGGGATCCGTGGCGTAGGTGCCGGCGAGGTACTCGTTCCAGTTGGAAATGCCGTCGCCGTCGAAGTCGCCGTCCCGGTCGATCAGCGAGAGGTCCCACCCGTCTTCGCCCGGCGACCGGCCGCCGGCGTAGAGCTGGGCGTGCTCCCAGGCATCCGGGATCCCGTCGCCGTCCTCGTCCACGCCGAGGGTAAGGTCCAGCCGCACCCGCTCGCCCGGCCGACCCACGGCGTGGGACGACGACATTTCGATCGGATGATAGACCACGTCGTGTAGGACGACGCCGAGCGTGAACGGGGTGCCGGTGCTGTTGGCGAGGGACGAGTAGGTCTCGGTGCCGGCGCGTTGCATGTCCATGCGCAGCCGGATCTGGTAGTTCTGGTCCAGCAGCGCGCCTTCACTGATGGTCGTGCCAAGAAATTCGCTGCCGTTCCTGTAGAAGACCACTCTCGCCCCGTCCACCCGCAGCGCCTGCCCGTGCTCGTCCCGGACCATGCCGTGGAGCGTGTGGAACGGAGCCGGTGGGAAAGCCTCCGCGGAGCAAGCCCCGGTCAGCAAGACCGCTGCGACGGTGCGGCGCCCCGCCGAGGAGATGGATGGCTTGAGCTTCGGCAACACATGACAATCCTATCTTCTTGATTGTTGGAGAGCGCACGTTCCCTTTGACGAAACGGTCCGGATTTTTGACGAAACGGGCAAGCGGCTTCAATATTGGCGCTTCCCCCTGCCGGGTTTCACACGCAAGCATCGGACATGGCGCCGCCGCCCCCACGGCTTTTGACCGCATGAAGCAAGATCCGGCCAAGCCTTGGAAGCCGGGCTCCCCGCTCCCGCCCGCCGGTACGGATCGGGAGCGGCTTTTTTGGCTGTTGCAGGGAGCCGGCTGGTCGGCCGTCGGGGTGCTGTCGCTCTATCCCCTGCTCCAGCTGTTCACGCTGCCGGCGATCCTGGTGATCCTGGCCATGAGGGTCGGCTCTGGCATTCTCGTCACCACGGGTATCCGGCATGTCCTGCGGCGGGTCCCGTGGCGGAAGTGGTCCTGGTGGCGCCTTTCCGCCGGAGTGCTCGTCTTTTGCCTGATGCTGGGGACGATCGACTCCCTGGGGACCCATCTCTTGGCGAAGAAGACGCTCGAGCTCGCGGGCCGGGACGAGTCCGCGCCGGCCGAGATCCACGGCTTCATCCTGCTCACCGGCGTGCTCCTCCGCTCGAGCCTCTTCATCATCTGGACCCTGTTGTATTTCGGGATCAAGCTGTGGCTGGATGCGGCGGAAACCCGGCTCGAGGCGGCACAGAGCGAGACGGCCGCCCGCACCGCCGAGCTGCGCCAGTTGCGGGCGCAGGTGCATCCCCACTTCCTGTTCAACGCGCTGAACGCCATCCTCGCCGAGAAAAACAACCCGGCGGCGGTGGAACAGATCACCCAGGAACTGGCGGAATACCTGCGCTTCTCGCTGCGGGCGGCCGACGACTGCCAGGCGCTCGGGGATGAACTCGACGCCCTGGAGCACTACCTGAGAGTGGAAAAAGCGCGCTTCGAGGAAAAGCTGGAGTACGCGATCGACGCGAGTCCGGAGACAAGGCGCCTCCGGGTGCCGGTGGCGATGGTCCAGCCGCTGCTGGAGAACGCCATGAAATACGGCCGCCGCACCAGCCCGGCGCCTCTGCGCGTCAGGATCTCGGCCGCGCTGCTGCGCGAGGCGCGCAGCCTGCGGGTCACCGTCGAGAACACCGGCCGCTGGCTCGAGTTCGACGCCGCGCGATCCCACGGCATCGGCTTGTCGAACCTGCGCCGGCGGCTGGAGCTGTTGTTCGGCACCGCCGCGCGGCTCACCCACGACGCCGACGACGGCTGGGTGCGGGTCGCGGTGAGCCTCCCGGCGTTCGCGACACCGGACGACCTGGGGAACCCCACGGCGGAGGTGTCCGGATGACGACGCTGCGGGCGCTGCTGGTCGACGACGAACGACTCGCGCGAAAGCGGCTGGCGGCGCTGCTCGCGGCTCATCCGCAAGTCGCCATCGTGGGCGAGGCAGACGGCTTCGAAGCGGCCTTGGCCATGGCGGAGGACTTGCGGCCCGACGTGGTATTTCTCGATGTTGAGATGCCGCCTGCGAACGGACTGGCCTTGGTGACGCGCTTACCGAAGCAACCCGCTCCCCCCGCGGTGGTGTTCGTGACGGCGCACGAATCGTTCGCCGTGGAGGCCTTCGCGGTGAGTGCGTTCGACTACCTCCTGAAACCGGTTCACCCCGATCGGCTCGCGATGACCCTGCGGCGTCTGGCGGCGGCCCGACCCGACGCGGCGGCCGCCAGCCCGCGGGATGAAGCCTGGACATCGGAGAGCCGCATCACGCTCGCCGACGGCCATACGCTGCGGATGGTGGCGGTGCGGGAAATCGTCGCAATCCGCGCCCTCGGCACCTATTCCCAGGTGAGTTCCTCCGGCCAACCGCCGATGACCGTGCTGCGGAGCATTTCCGACTGGGAACGACGCCTTCCGGCCAAGGAGTTCCTCCGGCTCGACCGTTCCCTGATCGTGCAACCCCGCCGGCTGAGGCTGTTCGACCGAAGGTCGCGGGATCAGTCCCTCCTGTCGCTCGAAGGTCTGGCCGGACCGCTGGAGATCGGAAGGGCCGCCGCGGTCCGCCTGCGGCGGCATCTCGACGGGTGAGAGGGAGGCACTTTGCGGGCACCGGGGCCGGACCCGCTGCCGCTCGCGGATTGACGGCCGGTCCGGGCCACGGGACGCTCGACCATGCGCGTATTCCCGCCGACGATCGCGGCGCTCGTTCTGGTGCACGGAGCCGGAGCGCGCGAGGAGGACCCGAGTTTCAACGAAGCCATCCGGGCACTCGAGGAGCGCCATGGCGGCAGGCTCGGCGTGGCGGTGCTCGACGCGGCGGACGAACGCGCGTTGGGTCATCGCGCGGACGAGCGCTTCGCGATGTGCAGCACTTTCAAACTGCTCCTCGCCGCCGCCGTGGCCGCGCGCGTGGATGCCGGAGACGAGCGCTGGGACCGGCTCGTCCGCTACGGCCGCGGCGACCTGCTCGACTACTCGCCGGTGACCGGCAAGGAGGAGAATCTCGAAAACGGGATGACCGTCGCCGACCTCTGCGCGGCCACCCTGCAATGGAGCGACAATCCCGCGGCCAACCTCCTGCTGGACACGCTCGGCGGGCCGCCCGGCCTCACCCGCTTTCTCCGCGAAACCGGCGACCCGACCAGCCGCCTGGACCGGATCGAGCCGGACCTCAACACGAACCTCCCGGACGACGAACGCGACACCACCACGCCCGCGGCCATGGTCCGGACGATGCGCGTCCTCCTCACCGGCGACGTCCTCTCTGCGGATTCGCGGCAGCGCCTGAAGGCCTGGCTCGTGGGAAACCGGACCGGCGACAACCGCCTGCGCGCGGCCATGGATCCCGCCTGGACCACCGGCGACAAGACCGGCACCGGAAAAAATGGCGCGGTCAACGACGTGGCCGTCGTCTGGCCGGGCACGCCGGATCCGTTCTTCGTCGCGGTCTACCACACCGGGTCCGAAGTCACGCCGGAGGAACGCGAGC
This sequence comes from uncultured Verrucomicrobiales bacterium, assembly GCA_965651855.1. GTDB lineage: Bacteria > Verrucomicrobiota > Verrucomicrobiia > Verrucomicrobiales > Akkermansiaceae > Luteolibacter. The sequence continues at coordinate 7,238 of CBFGTW010000001.1, read as the reverse complement.
GGATCCACCGCGAGGTCGGCGCGGTGGTGCGCGCGGCCTTGGAAAAGTGATCCGCCGCCCGCGCCCGGAGAACCCGCTTCAGGGAAGCCTCACCCGGAAGAAGCAGCGCGGCTCCTCCTCCCGGTCCACGGGAAGCTCGACCTCGTGGCTCTCCCCGCTCGCCACCACTTCGGCCGCGGAGATCCAGGCGCCCAGCGCGGCGCTGCGCTCGACCACATACTCCTGGCCCGGCTGGCTTTTCCAACGCAGCCGCATGACGTCCCCTTCGAGCGTGGCTTCCTCCAGTTCGATCGCCGCCGCGGGCGAAACAGTGAAGAGGAGACGGTTGGAGACCTCCGTGTAGGAATCGTCCGTGAACATGACCACGAAGTAGTCGCCGGGGGGCAGGTCCGGCAGATCGAAGGTCACACTGCCGTCGATCGCGCCGTCGAAGTAGAGATAGTGGGTCAGCACGTCGGTCCCCGGTGATTCGCCCTGGCGGTAGAGGCCGATCCAGTCCTTGGGAATTCCGGGGCTGCCGGTGAAACGCACGGTGAACGGCATGCCGGCGGTGAGCGGTCCCGGATCGAGCGACAGCTGGGTGATTTCCTCGCCGACCTGAAACCGGACGCGCCCGCCGATCTCGAAGTGACCGTCATCCACGAGATAAACGGCATAGTAGTAACCCTTGTCCAAGTCCTCGAACTCCAGGAAGCCGGACTCGCCGGAAACGTAGGACCATTGGACGGAAGGCGAGCCGGGAGCGGGATTCGCGCCGACCCGGTAGAGGCCGATCCAGTCCCGCGGGTTGCCGGGCGCGTTGCTGAAATCGATGCGCACCGTCTCGCCTTCGGCGTAGGCGGCCTTGCCCGGCGCGAGGACCGGCTCGGAGCCGACGAAGAACGGGACCCGGGGAGCGATCTCGGCGTAACCGTCGTCGGTGAAAAAGGCGGCGAAGTATTCCTGGTCGGCCGGCAAGTTGTGCGTGAACAGGCGGGTGCCGGCCGGACCGGCGACATACTGCCAGGTGACCGAGGGGCTGCCGGCTCCGGGCGTCTGGCCCTTGCGGTAGATGCCGATCCAGTCGGTCGCCAGCCCCGGGCCGTTTTCGTAGGTGACGAGGATGTCCTCGTCCGGCGCGTAGACGGATTTTTCGAGCGAGATCGACGGGTCGCCGGCCGTGCTGCCCTCGATCTCGAAGACCACCGCCTCGGACCACCCGGACCACAGCGCGTTGGTGTCCCTGTGGCGGACGCGCGCGTGCCAAGTGCCGTTCGGCAACCCGGAAGCGACGGCGAAGCGCAGGATGTCGAGGCCGGCGTGGATGTCGACGGGCTCGAAGTGCGGCGCGCCGGTGTCGCCGTAGATGTTCTCCACGTCGCGGATCCGGTCGATCCGCGGATTGGTGAAGCCGGGGTTGTTGGCGATCTGGAACCGCGTGCTGTTCAGCGACTCTCCCGCCGCGCTGGCGAAGGGCGAGCTGGCGAGTTCCAGCGGAAGGGTGACGGGTCCGTCGAAGGTGGTGGTGATCGCCGGCGCGCCGGGCGGGGCGGCCCCGAGCTTGCGGTGGAACCGGTCGATGAGCCGGCTGTTGTAACTCCACCGGGTGGCGGCCGGCAGGCGGACGTTGGCCTCGGCGTAGCACTTCACGTCCATCGTCCGCTCCGCGAGGTCGAAGTCGAGGAGCTGCCAAGCCCAGTGGGCGATGGTCTTCTGGACGTCGTCGAAGTCCGTCTCGTTCGACTGGCCCCAGTACTGGTCCCAGGCGGTGCCGCCGGAAATGATATGATAAACGGGCCACTCGCGGGTCTGCCCGCGGGCGTAGAGGTGGTGGTGCGCGCCGATGTTGAGGACGTGCTTCTCCGTCTCGGCGAGCATCGGCATGATCTCGTCGCGGAACCACGGCGAGATGTCCCCCACGTATTGCTCGGCCTGGTACGGGCGGTGGACGACGCTCACGCAGAGGTCGGTGGAATCGTCGGCCTTCAGCGCGTCCACCAGCGAGCGGATCCACTGTTTCTGGACGTTCCCCGCGTGCTCGCTGCTGGAGTGGATGAAGGCGACGCGCGCGATACGGTAGGCGTAGTATTTCCCGCCCTCCGGGCCGGGAAGGCCGGCGTAGTCGATGTCTCCGTAGCGGAAGAGGCGGGTGTAGAGGGCGAGGTCCGGGTCCTGGTAGGTCTCGTGGTTGCCCACCGTGGTCATGACCGGCACGTTCGGCGAGACGAGGCCGCACTGCCTGAAGTGGAGATTGCGATAGTGGTTGAGGGTGCCCACGTCGACCTGGTCGCCCGGCATGAGGATGAAATCGACCACCTCCTCGATTGGCGCGCCGAAGTCCGATTCGATCTTCGCCTTGGCGCAGGCGACGAGCTTTTCGTAACGCGTCTCGTTGATGAGCTGGTTGTCGCCGAGCACCAGCACGCGGAGCCGCCCGGTCCGCGTGCCCGCGGCCGGCGGCGTGCGGAACCGGAACACGTCGGACGCGGCGCTGCTGGTACGAACTTTGTAGTAGTAATAGGTGGACGGCAGGAGACCGGTGATGCGGCCGGCATGGTAGTGGTGGCCGGCGGCGATCGGGTCGGTGTCCGCGGCGACGGTCTGGACGAGCTGGTCCGGCGCCAACCCCCAGTCGATGTGGCCGGACGGGCTGTTGTCCGACCACCAGGAAACCCACATCGAGTCGGGCCGGGGCGATTGCAGGTACGGACGGATCCCCGCCGGGATGCCGCCGTAGTCCTCCGGCAGGGCGAACCCGCGGAGACCGAAACCCAAGGGTGCCAAGGCCGAAAGCCGGAGAAAGTCGGAGCGGGTCATCTCACTTGCGGCGGCGGCGCACGAGCGAAACGGCGAGTCCCGCGGCTGCCAGAAGCGCGGCCGACGGCTCGGGGACGGTCACTTGGTCGAAGGCCAGGTTGTCCAGGGCCAGGTAGTTGCCCAGGCCGCCTTGGTGGTCGAAGGTCAACGTCAGCGTCTCGCCGCCTTGGCCGGTGACACCGGCGGCGATCGTGTCGCGCCCGCCGGACGAGCGGGTCCAGACGCCGCTGTCGAGCGTGCCGGAAACCGGGCCGCTGATGGACCACGCGATCTGCGCATTGCCTCCGCCCGCCCACATGTCCAGGTCGAAGCTGTTCACGATGACGGCGATCGTCGGGGACGTCGGGGTGATCGACCACTGGATCGGGTTGCTGGCCTCGGCTTGGTTGTACTCGAGTTGCGCGACGTCGGTGCGGCCGTCCCAGGCCGGATAATACTGGGTGAGGCCGGCCACGGTCCAGTTCACCCCGAGATCGGGCGTGCCCGTCACCTCGACGCCCATGGCGGCGTCCACGCCCGGGCCGGACGAGGCGACGAAGTCGGCGAAGTCACCTTCGACCGTCACCGTGCCGTCCTGGCCGGGGAAAATCCCTCCGAGACCCTCGAAGGTGACCGTCGTGGCGGCGGGGAGGTTCTGCATCATGGCGAAGCCGGCCAGAAGGGCGGCGAGATGTCCGGATCTGGAAACGGAGTTTTTCATGAGTGTCGGGTCGGAGTTCTTCCGATTGCGGGAAAGCCTGCCGTCGCGGCTGGAATTCCAGCCAGGGGCATTTTCGTCCGGCGCGGTGGCGAAATCGCCGCCGCCACCGTCACGGCTTGCCGCCGCGGCCGGGGAAGGTCCTCAATCCGTTGTCCGTGACGAGCCGCCCGAGATCCCGCCGCACCGTCGGCTTCCGCCACCCGCCGTGGTCCACCTTCGGATCGGGGATGCTCGCCGGCATCGCCGACTTCATCCGCGGGCACGAGCCGTGGAAACTGGTGACGGAAAACGATTCCTTCGGCGAGATGGAGGCGGTCGAAATCGGCGCGGACTGGCACGGCGACGGGCTGATCCTGTTCCGGGCCACCGAAAAGGAACTCCGGAACTTCCGCGACCGGGGCACCGCCGTGGTGCTGACCAGCACCGAAGGGCCCGATCTGGGTTTCCCCCGGCTGGTGCCGGACAACGCCCGGATCGGCGAGCTGGCGGCGGAACACCTCGTCGAGTGCGCCGTTCCCCATTTCGCCTATCTGGCGCGGGGCGAGACCCTGTACCGCGAGCCCCTGCACGCCTCCGGGGTCCGGCTCTACGCCCGCGAGCGCCTCGCCGGATTCAGGCGCAGGCTCGGCGATTTTTCCCGGGAACCGCGCGTCCACTACCTGAAGGGCCGTCCGCTGTGGAAACCGCAGGCCTGGCGGCTCGTCGAAACCGAGGTCGCCGCCTTCCTCGACACCCTGCCGCAGGGCTGCGGGCTGTTCGTGGTGGACGACGCCCTCGGCGCGGTGGTGCTGCGCGCGGCCGACCGGATCGGCCGCCGCGTGCCGGAGGACCTCGCGGTGATCGCCTTCGGCGACGACCCGGCCTACTGCTTCGCCAACTTCCCCGCCCTGAGCACCATCGCCTACCCGGCGCGGGAATTCGGACGGGTGGCCGCGGAACTCTTGTGGCGGCAAATGGAAGGAGGCTCCGCGGCAGCCGCCGCACGCACCGAGCTGCCGCCCGGCCCGGTGGTCGCCCGCGAATCCTCGGACACGCTGGCCATTCCCGACCCGGAGATCCGCGACCTCGTCCGCCACATCCGCCTCGCGGCCCCCCACGACCCGCTGCGCGTCGCCGAGCTCGCGGAACGGAGCCGCTTGTCGCTGACGACCATCAAGGCCCGCTTCACCACCTTCCTCGGCCACGGCCCGAAGCAGGAAATCCAGCGGGTGCGGCTGGCCCACCTCAAGAACCTCCTCGCCGATCCGGAGCTGTCGCTGGCCACGATCGCCGCGCGGATGGGCTTCGGCTCGCCCCACGAGCTGAGCCGGTTTTTCCTGGCCGGGACGGGCCAGCGGCCGGGCGCCTGGCGCGGGACGCCCGACAACCGCCGGACGCCCCTCCGCGATTGAACCGTCAGCCCGCGGGATCGCCACCCGCAAGCTGCCGTTGCAGGAAGGGAAACACGACCTCGGCGCAACCGGCGGCGGTCGGGTGGACGCCGTCGGGAATGAAGGCCTCGAACTTGGCCCGGTCCTCGCGCTGGAGGGCGGCCCAATTCGCTTCGTGGTCGATGAGCATGAGCCCGCGCGCGGCGGCCACCTCGCGGTACATCCGGTAATAGGCGGCCAGTTCGGGCCGGAGGGTGGCGGAGCGGTTGCTGCCGGCCGGCGAGTCCCAAACCGTGTTCGTCGTCTGGAGAAGGATCTCCACGTCGGGATTCCGCTCGCGGATCGCCCGGATCATCGCCTCGAGGTTTTCCCGAGCCTGCGGCACATCCAGCCGCGGCGTGCCGTCGGTGTAGCGGAACGCGTCGTTCATCGCGAACTCGATGAACACGACGTCCGGCTCGTGGTCGAGCACCCGGGCCTCCAGCCGGGCGAGTCCTTCCGCGGAGTTGCGGCCGCTGAGGCCGCTGTTGATCACGGTGGCCGCACCCGGGTATTGGGCCGCGAGCCAGGCGCGCATCTGCCCGACCCAGCCGCCGTTGGCGGTGAGGCTCGTCCCGTAGACCACGATCGTCCGCGGTTCTCCGGCCTCGAGGGCGGACACGAACGCCGCGGGCTCCGGCCGCGGGCCGGCGGGAGCGGGCCCGGCACCGAAAACGGACGCGAGGACGGCGACCGCCAGCGGTCGCCAGCGACGTTTTGGAATGGTGAAAAGAGAACTCAAGGTGGCCGGGCGGGAAATCTTACGGGAGTGGATGCCGCCGGCGCACTCCGACTTAGCATCCGCGGGACGTTTTGTTCCCCGCCTCATCGCCCGCCAAGGCAGGATGCTCCGCTCACGGAGCACGACATGCCGGCCTGTTCCGAGCGAGCCGCCGCGCCGTCCGAGTCCCTCCTTCCCGCCGGCGCGATGCGGCTTGCCGCCGGGAAGGGAAAAGCGAACAACTGACGGGAACGATCATCCCGGCGGGCACGGCCCGGATCGCGGGCCGGCGTTCGCCTTCCCAGCCTCTCCGCCCAGCGCCGAAACCGATGAGACACAAACCGGGAGGAACCTGTCGCTTCTGGCTGGTCCTGGGGGCCCTGGCTTCCGGTCTGGTCCTGATTCTGCAGTCCGAGGCCAGCAAGGCCTCTCTCGACGGGATGATCCGCTGGGCGGAAGCCGTCATGAACACCCATCCCGCCTGGGGCGGACTGGTGTTTCTCCTCCTCTCGGCCTTGTCGGCCATGCTGGCGTTCACCTCGAGCGTGGTGCTGGTGCCGCCCGCCACCTTGGCATGGGGCAAACCGGTGACCTTCCTCCTGCTCTGGGGCGGATGGATGCTCGGCGCGGCCGCCGCGTTCGGAATCGGACGGACGGCCGGACCGGTTCTCGTGCGGCTCGGATACAAGGAGAAGCTGGAACGATATCGGGAATATGTGTCGACCCACATGAAATTCTGGATGGTTCTGGCATTCTGTCTCGCGGTCCCGTCGGAGATTCCGGGTTATCTCTTTGGCGGGATGCGATATCCGTTCACCAAGTTCATCATCGCCATCGGCACCGCCGAAGCCATCTATGCCCTCGGCGCGATTGTCGCCGGAGAAAGACTCCTGGAGGCGGAAACCGGCCCGCTCGTCCTGATCCTCGCCGCCATGGCGGGGCTGGCCGGCGCCGCCGGTTACGCCGTGCGGCGGATGCACAAGCGGAAGCCGGAGCGCGGGCAGCCAGACGGCAACCCGTGAACCACGAACCGCGGGACCGTCCCGCCTCCTCCACGGTGGTCTCGGCTGGAGAGCCGGCCGCTGCTCACACTTGCAGCCCGCCGGTAGCTGCGCCTTCGGGGAGTCCCTCGCGGCATGACCTCTCCGCTGCCGCTGCGGCGGTGACCGCTCCTGAACCTCGCCCCGCGTGCGATGCAGTCCGGGAAGGCATTTCCGCGGTCAGCGTCAGCACCATCGTTCCGCCGGGGACATGGCGGTGCCGAGCTGGCGCATGAGTTCGCGCGTCTCGTTCTGCCAACGGTTCAGGACCTCCCGGGAGAGCTGGACGCGATCGGAAACGGCCTTCTCCAACTCTTCGTAGTTAGCGGACAGGCGCTCCACGGCTTCATGCAGGGCCTCGGTGGCGCGCTGGCAGACGGTCGGTCCGGCGTTGCGCATTTCCTGAAGCCGCAGTTCCGCCTGGCGGCGGGCTTCGTTCATCTCGGCGAGCAGGATTTTCGCTTCGGGCACGCGGCGCAAGCCCTCGGCGAGGCCGAGCTTCGAAAGCGTCCAGATTGTCCACTTGCTCGGGTCCCACTGCCACGGCTTCACGCCGTTGCGGTAGTCGTGCT